>MHFC01000045.1:0-7624 GCA_001804025.1 Omnitrophica bacterium GWA2_52_8
ATTCCAATTCACGCAGCGCGTTCATATTACGCGACGAAGCTTCGAGATAACGCCGTTTGTCGACGACCTCCGGCGAGCCGTTAAACGAGACCGCCATGGACGTTACAAACGGTTCAAAATCAATCCCGCTGTCTCCGGCACCGAAACAAATTCCAAAGCGCTGCGGATCCACATTAAAAGACTTGAGTCTTGAATCCCGGAAGGCCTCGTCGGCTGCCTGTACAGCGAAGAGAGTGCTGCGGCTGGCATTCAGGAACGCAGGGTCCTGAAGCATCCAGCGGTCAAACTGAAAGCCGGACACCTCCCCCGCGATTTGGGTCGGAAATTCACTCGCATCGAAAAGACTGATTTTGCGGATTCCTGAACGGCCCGCAACCAAACCGGCCCACATGTCACCCACATTTAATCCCAGCGGCGCGACGGCTCCCATTCCCGTAATCACTACGCGGCGCGGGTTCATTTTCTTAAGACCACCGTGGCATTCTGTCCGCCGAATCCAAACGAGTTAAAGAGAGCATGCCGGGACTGAAACACCAATGAATCTCCTAGAACAAAAGGAAGATCACAATCCGTATCGGGGCTTTCCAGGTTTGCAAGCGCCGGAATAACGCCGTGATACAAACTGAGGACTGCAGCCGCCAGTTCGACGCCGCCAGAGCCATAGATCAAGTGTCCCGTAATGGGTTTGGAACCCGTCACCTTAAGTTTTGAAAGCGCCCCCTCAAAAACCTCTTTAATGGCGCTTGATTCCTGTTTGTCTTCAAGAGGAATACCGCTCCCATTTGCAAACAACAAGTCGATCTCACGGGGTTCGACCGATGCCTGCTCCAATGCCCGCACCATCCCAAGCCGTTTACCGTTAAAATCCTCGGTAATGCGCGGATCATAATTATAATCCGAAGACGAACCGTACCCGGCGACCTCGCCATAAATCCTGGCACCCCGGGCCTTAGCATGATGGTATTCTTCCACAAGCACCAATCCGGCACCTTCTCCGATGACAATTCCGTCATGGCGCTGATCAAACGGACAATAGGCCTTGCCCGGAATATGATTTTGCCGGGACAAGAGCCCTAAAAGCTGAAAACGCGAAAGCCCCATGGCATTCAATTTCGAATCGGTCCCTCCGGCCAGCATCATGTCGGCATCCCCGCGTTTGATGACTTGAACCGCCTCGCCGATCGCATGCGCACTGGCGGCCGACGAAGTCGTCACCGTATTGCTCGGCCCACGCAGTCCATGGACCATGGAAATATGACAAGCCGGCATATTCGGCATATATTTAAGCATCCAAAGCGGGTACAACGCCCGGATTCCGTCCTGACCGAACTTCTTCATGCTAAAACTGCCGTCCTGTTCGAGAGAACTCCGTATGCCGACCCCGATTTCATCCAAATCATTGTTAATGATGCCGGTTCCGAGCGAAATTCCGAACCGCGTCCGGTCAACGGCCGCAAGATTGATCCCGGAGTCTTCGATGGCCAGTTGACTGGCGGCGACAGCGAGAACGGTTTCGCGCGACATAACTTTCAGGGATTTTCGGTTTTTAACATATTCGGTGGGATCAAAATTCTCGATCTGTCCGGCCAGCGTAACCGGAAAGCCCTCTGAGGGCCAGCGCGACAAATAGGAGATGGATGACCTCGACTCAAGAAATGCCTGCCAAAAAGGACGCCAGCCCTTGCCGCACGGCGTAATCAAGCCAAGTCCCGTAATAGCAACCCGCCGCGGTGTCTTTGTCATGTGTTTTCCTGCGGGGCGTTACCCCGGTTTAACGGCATGAGAAGCTCTTCTTTCCTGGGTCTGATTTTCTCGCGAACGCGGTAAAACGACATAAACGCGGGATGAAACGTAATCGAGCGGGCAACACCGGGAAGCAAATGCCCCGCAGAAATGAGCAGCAGCCCCGCAGTTGCGGCAATTTGCACGCCTTCCAATGCGACGGCCGATAGCCTCGCCCCGTCACCGTTATGACTGTCTGCCGCCACACGAATTTCCAGCGGTGTTCCGGATTTTAATTTGCGGTAAAAAAAAGCACTCTGAATTTTAGCCACGACGACATTTTGCGAAAAATCCGACTCGGCCCCCAGCAAAACCCCGCCGGTTTGGGCCATCATCTCCAGCACAAGGGCTTCGTAACCGATATTAACATCCGGGATTTCACCGCGGGAAACCGCCGCGGTCCCCTTGTCGATAGATACGATTTCAGTCAATAAATTCCAGCGCATGCCCATTATTTATTCCATAACATGGCGCAGGCCACCGCATAGCCTGATGCCATTATGAAAAATCCCTGCACACTACCGCTGCGGGAAAATCTTTTGTTTAATTTTGCGGTAAACCGGCCGCGCGGCTGCAGCACGATTTCGATGGAGGAAAAACCGTCAAATCCAAGCCATGCGCCGCGGCAGGCCTTAAATACAGCCTCTTTGGCCGCGAACACTTTCGAAAAACGCCGGCCGTTCAAACATCGGGCCTCCGTTTGTTTTCGCTCGTTTTTCGAAAAAAAACGCTGACGCACCATCCTGCGATGCCGCGTCAAAACCCCTCCTGCTCTCTCAAGAGAAATGATGTCGATTCCGATTCCGGCAAGTTTTTGGGGGGGCATCCGCGATCCGGATTTCAGTTTGCTTTCGCCCTGTTTGAGATACGGTCACAAATATAATTCACAATCATTTGAACCGTAAAAAATTCCGCAAGTTTGCTGACTTGCGGATCCTTTGAAAACTCCCCGATATCAAGATATGGGATCTTGAGTTTTAATTCCGCGAGTCCCTCGGCCGTAACCTTACCGTCCCGGACGAAACGGTCATCATCCAGAATGTTTCCGGGGAAGAGTTCACCGCTCGGAATTTTGATATCGAATGTCTTTTCAAGCCGGAAGATGATGTCAATAAAATCAATAGATTCTGCGCCCAAATCCTTAACAAGCGACGCGTCCGGATGAATCTCGGCCCGGTCAATTCCAAGCGCGCTTGAAAGCGTTTCTTTAATTTTATTAAAAATCTCATCCCTCATAAGCACCAGTCTCCCTTTCCTTCATCCACCGTTGATCGCATCATAACCCTGATTCTGAGGAAAGGCTTTATTCAGAATAGTCCAAAACGAACTGAGCCGATGCCACGGTAATGTTGTTATCGCGCTGCCGGACAGTTCCCCGGCATTCGCTGATTTGATCATGTTCAAAACTAAATTCAACGCGCGCCCGCCAAGGGACGCCCGGTTTCAAAAAGTGACTGAACCGCAGGCTGCTTATCCTTTTTATGCGTACAGGCGCATGCTTGTACCGCTCTACACTTTCCCGCATGATCTCGAGGAGCAAAACCCCGGGCACCACGGGAAACTCCGGAAAATGGTCTTTAAAAAGATCCAAATTCTCGGGGATAACGCCTTCTGAAAATATGACCCCGTCCTGACTCGTTACGTCTTTAACAAACATCCGGACACCGCACTTTATCAGGCTCCCAAAATAAAAAGCTCATTAAGAATCCGCAGACCCAACAACCGGGTATGAAGCTCGCGGGTTTCCAAAATCTCGAAATCCAGCCTGCGGAAAACATCAAGCCATTCTTGACGCGACCGGAATTGGTTAGGGTGACCCAAAAACTCAAAATTGTACATGCGATCGCGGAATTCAGTCCACCATCTTTCCAAAGAACTACGGAAAGTATCTTCTATCACAATCACGTGATTTCGCGTTACGCGGCGAGCTTCCTTCAGCACCCTGACCGGATCCGGAATATGATGCAATACGGTAATCAGCAGACTGACATCAAAACTTTTATCCGGGAAAGGAATTCGCTCTCCGTCATAAATCACGACCGGCGCATGCTGAAGTGCCGGATTTATGACATCCAAAACCGTAACGTGATGATCTCGAGTTTGAAGCGGCTCCGCATAAAACCCCCACCCGCCGCCAATGTCTAAAATACGGCTGTTGGGTGAAAGCCAAGAATCAAAATGACTTACAAAAAACTCGGCGCGACGATCAAGTCCCAAGCCGGGCTGGTTCAAAACGAACCAGTCCAGGATTGAACGCTGCGCGCAACGCAATTTATTATAGATTAAATCGTTCACAACCCTAAATTAGGAATATAGTTAAGGCGTGGATTATACCACAACCCTTCTTATGGACTCAAAGAATTCTTTTTTATGCCGGTTTTAACGCCTCCTTCCATAACCCCTTGATTTTGAGGTATGTTTCCCTCTTTTTTTTTGTTTGCTTTTTGTACGGGACGAAACTATCCTTATCACCCTATGACAAAAGAACTCAAAGGTAAAAAAGCGCTCATTACAGGCGGTTCGCGGGGAATCGGCAAGGCCATCGCCCTAAAACTCGGACGATTAGGCGCCGACGTGATCATCAATTATGCACGAAATGAGGACGCCGCCAACCGGACGGCGTCGGATTTGAGAGAATTGGGCGTCCGCGCCGAAATTTTCCAGGCGAATGTGGGTGACCCCAAAGCCCTGGATGATCTGGCTGCCTTTACGGAATCCACTTTCCACGGCGTCGACATCCTCATCCATAATGCGGCGCTAGGAGCCTTCAAACCTGTTCATAAGCTGCGCCTTAATCAGTGGGACCTTAGCCTGGACGTCAATGCGAAAGCACTTTACCTGCTTAGCCAAAAACTCCTCCCCTCTTTTGAAAAAAGGGGCGGCGGCGCCATCGTCACGCTCTCGAGTCTGGGCGCCCATCGTTTTATCCCAAATTACGGCGCCATCGGTATATCCAAATCCGCACTTGAAACCCTGGTGCGCTATCTTGCGGTCGAACTGGCCCCAAAAAATATAGCGGTCAATTGTGTTTCGGGAGGGCTTATCGAAACCGATGCGATGAAGCTGTTTCCGGATTATGAAAAATTCAAAGACGAGGTTGTAAAAAGAACGCCCGCCGGACGCATCGGAACCCCTGAAGATCTTGCTGAAATTGTGGCTTTCCTGACACTGCCCCAATCAAAATGGATCTGCGGCCAAACCCTCATTGCAGATGGCGGGTTGTCACTCATCTGACCGGCCGCATGAAATTCAGGCCTGCGTGTTTTCCTGAAACAATTGCAGCAATTGCTCTTCACGGATCGGCGGGACTTTCGCAACTTCCAGATTTTCAAGCAAATGCACGCTCGTCTTCATTCCGACGAGTGAGACCGTAACGCCGGGAACGGACCGCGCAAACTGGATGGCGCGCTGCGCGGAAGTTTCAAGCGGTTGAAATTTACGCACCAGAAATTCCGGAAACGGACCCACCAATCTTGCCTGCAGCAACGCCCCGCTTCCCATAACAATCATGTCCTGCTTTCTGGCAAGCTGGAGTACGGAAACCTCGTTAGCGCCGTAGGTCTGGTTAGCAAGAATCCATCCCTCCGGCATCGCCAAATTAACAGGCATCTGAAGCGCTCGGAAATGGTGCCCGGCGCCGCCTGCTTCACGGGCCAAAACCTCAAGTTCCGGCAGAGAAAGAAATTCTTTTTCCTGCGGCGGCACGCGATAACCGGACCATGTCGCCGTCCCGTACATCCTGATTTTATTCGCCCGGACCTTGTCTTCCATCCAAAGGAACACCTCGGCCATGCGCCGGTGAAATAATTTCCTATCAATTTCACCGAGCTGCGTCTCAGGGTTATGGAGAAAATAAATATCAAGGGTGTCGAGATTAAGGTTCTTCAAACTGCGGTTTAGCTGATCTTCAAGATATTCTGGAGTCATCGCATGACAGCCCTGCGCGATATCTTCCGGACGAAGCAATCCGGAATCAAGATACGTTTTTCGGAAATAATCCCGGCTGTCTTCCGGATAGTCGCTGTCGAAAGGAATAAAACCGCCTTTGGTCGAGACAATCACCTCTTCGCGCCGCAATTGCCCGGCTGCGATTAAACGGCTCAAAACTTTTCCATACACCCGCTCGCTGCGCTGGGCGCGGTAATTAATGGCGGTATCGAGCACATTAATGCCGCTTGAAAGCGCTTTTTCAAGAGCCTCTTCATAAAGCTTGTCAGTCGCATCATCGGGTTCCCCCAAATAACTCCCGAAACCGACCGAAGCAAAATAAAGACCTCTTTGGCAGCGGTAAAAGTCATCGTTCAGATTGCCGCGGAATCGGCCGCGATAGGCCGCCGTTCCTTCATCCGTCGCAAAACCCGGTATTTTTTTATGCGCGGATGCGGAAGGCGATTGAGTCATGTCGGGTTCACCGTTTGGACAGGATTTTTGAACGGAAAATCATTTAAGTTTCGATGCTGCCAGGAGCGTCTCCGGAGCCCAAGATATCGCGGGTGTCAAATCCCACGGATTTTGTTTTGGGAGATTCATCCGCAGGCCCCTGATGAGAAACTCCCGCGCCGCCGGCAATACGGATACAGCCCGATAGGAACAGTACCGTCAGCATGCCGATTACCGCAATCTTTAATTGATTAAATATCCTGATAGACATGATCATCGTGATGGGTTCAACGGGTAACGAGTTTACTGCGATTAACAATTGAAAGCAACAAGACGATCATCAAGGCGGAGATGACGTATCCGAAAACCCATCCTCCGCCGTTATAAATCGAGCGGTGTGACGTTAAAGGGAGCTGTACTGTCCGGCGTCCCGTGGAAAAAATATCCTTTCCGTCGCGGCCCGTAACCCGCGCCAATATCTCCCCTCTTGGAGAAATGGCCGCCGAGATACCCGTATTGGCGGCGCGAATCACCGGCACACCGCTCTCAACAGCCCGGAACACCGAGGCCTGCAGGTGCTGCTGCGCCGCACTGGTCGGGCCGAACCACGCATCATTAGTAATGACCGCCAGAAAATCGAGCCCTTGCACCGCCGCTTTTCTCGCAAGACCCGAAAAAGTATCTTCGAAACAAATCAAAGCCGAAAACCGTATATTTTTACCCGGCAAGGAAAATACGGTCGCGTCGCGGCCGGCATAAAAGTCGCTGATTCCGAGCGAATAAGCGACGGGACGCAGCCATCCCAAAACCGGCTGTAAGGGCACATATTCACCGAACGGCACCAGATATTGCTTGTCATAGCGCTGCAGGATTTCACCGTTGCCTCCGATCAG
Organism: Omnitrophica bacterium GWA2_52_8; assembly: GCA_001804025.1. Classification (GTDB taxonomy): domain Bacteria; phylum Omnitrophota; class Omnitrophia; order Omnitrophales; family Aquincolibacteriaceae; genus GWA2-52-8. The sequence continues at coordinate 7,056 of MHFC01000045.1, forward strand.
ATAAGCGCTGTTATAGGCGACCGTGCGGGATTCATAATGAGGGCTTCCGATCAAGAAAGGGATTTTCGTTTGCGCGACAAAATCTTGAACGGCCCCGCCTTCCGGGTCCAGATTTAAATAGCCCGGATAGGCCGCTTCCGGCCAAACGATAAGATCTGGATTTTCAAAGGCCGACAGCTCTGATAATTTTTTATAAATTTCAATGATCTTCGATTTAACTTCCGGATCCCACTTCAGGTCCTGAGGAATATTTCCCTGAATCAGGGAAATATTAAGCGCTCCTTTAGAAGGAAATTCCCGGCGAGAGTGATAGGCCCCGTGACAGACGAGTAAAATTAACGTGACCGCCATGATCAGCACCGCGGCTACTGCGTTTTTTCGGGAGAGTTTCTCCTGACATCCGCCGCGGCCCCGCCTCACAAAAAGCGCAAGCATGCCGACAAGCTCAAATATACATCCGTTGATCAGCGCAATCGCAAAACTTAAACCATAGGCTCCCACCGCATTGGCCGATTGGACTAACACAAGATTCTGCGTCTGCGAATACGCCAGCAGGTTCCAGCCCAGAC
>MHFC01000045.1:7664-11595 GCA_001804025.1 Omnitrophica bacterium GWA2_52_8
GGCCAGGAGATGTACGTGCAGAAACCAATGCATGGAAATGCCGAAAAAGAAGAGCCCGGTAAAAAAACCCTGCCGGAAAGCACTGGCCGGACGCTTGCATTGACGAACGGAAAAAAGAAGGGGCACAAGCGCAATCCATGCGGACCAAGTCCATTCAAGCGGAGGGAAACACACGATGAGCAAAATCGCGGAAAAAAAAGAGAGCGCCTGCTTTTTCTTCCAGAGCAGCCGGTCAGAGGCCATCAACTACTCCTCCGAACCGCAGCATTTCTTGAACTTCTTGCCGCTGCCGCAAGGACAGGGATCATTTCTGCCGACACGGTTTTGAGCGTTTCGCACCGGTTCGGGTTTATCAGCGGGATTGCTTCTATCTGTTCTGTCCGTTCGCAGCGGCTGAAACAAAGACCCCTGTTTTGTTTGCGGCGGCTTCGCAGAACGATCCGCCATGCCGGAATTCATACCTGCGGATTCCGGATGCAGAAACTGGGTCTTTGATCCGGGCGCCAGAATGTCCTTTGCTTTTTCCTCTTTGACCACCTGCACCCTGAAGAGAAGCTCGATCGCCTCTTCTTTAATGCTGACCACCATCGCATCAAATAAATTAAAGGCCTCACGCTGATACTCGATTTTCGGGTCCCGCTGTCCGTAGGCACGAAGCCCGATACCTTCCTTAAGATTGTCTAGGCTGTAAAGATGGTCTTTCCACTTTGCATCGATTACCTGAAGCAGGATATAACGTTCCAGATAACGCAGCCGTTCGCAGGTGAACTCCCGCTCGCGTTCCTGGTACAGCGCTTTGATTTTTTGCAGAACGGCTTCGCGCAGCAGTTCGAGGTTGTCTGAATTTTCATCGATTTCTTTGGAAAAATCCGCACCGAACTTTGAATGCAGCGCCTGCGCGAGTCCTTTGGCGTCTTTTTGCTCCTCGCGGAAATCCGGATGCACGTAAATGCCGAGCAGGCTTTCCAGCACGTCCTCGATCATTTCAAAAACATGCTCTCCCAGTTTGTCCCCTTTGAGGATCAAATCCCGCTCGGCGTAAATAAGCTCCCGCTGGCGGTTCATGACATTGTCATATTCAAGCAGATGCTTGCGCACCTCGAAATTCCGGCCTTCCACGCGCTTTTGGGCCGTTTCGATTGACTTTGTCACAAGCGGGTGCTGAATCTCTTCGCCTTCCTGCATCCCCAGTTTTTGCATGATCATGGAGATGCGGTCGGAACCGAAAATGCGCATCAAATCATCATCCAGCGAAATATAGAATTTGCTGGAGCCGGGGTCCCCTTGGCGTCCGCAGCGGCCGCGGAGCTGGTTATCGATACGCCGCGATTCATGGCGTTCCGTACCGACCACGGCCAAACCGCCTTTCCGGGCCACGCCTTCGCCGAGGACAATATCCGTCCCGCGGCCGGCCATGTTGGTCGCAATGGTCACGGCACCCGGCTGCCCTGCCCGTGAAATAATTTCGGCCTCCCGTTCGTGGTATTTTGCGTTCAACACGGTGTGCGGGATATTGCGCTGACGCAAAAGCGTGCTCAGGCGCTCGGACTTTTCAATCGAAATCGTGCCGACCAGCACCGGGCGCTCCTTTTGATGTTCCAAAATAACTTCTTCGACGACGGCATGAAATTTTTCCTTTTCCGTCCGGTAAATACAATCCGCGTGGTCGCTCCGGATGCAGGGCCGGTTGGGCGGGATCACGGCGACATCCAGTTTATAAATTTTATCGAACTCAACGGCTTCCGTAGCGGCCGTACCGGTCATACCGCCGAGCTTTTTATACATCCGGAAATAATTTTGAAAGGTGATCGTCGCGAGCGTCTGGTTTTCGCGCTCGATCCTAACCCCTTCTTTGGCCTCGAGTGCCTGGTGCAGACCGTCCGAAAACCTTCGGCCGGGCATTAAACGCCCGGTAAACTCATCGACGATAATGACCTGGTTGTCTTTCACCACGTAGTCTTGGTCAATTTTAAAAAGAACATGCGCCCTTAGCGCCTGATTGATGTGATGAATAAGGTCGATCTGCGTATTTTCATAAAGATTATCCACCTGCAGCAGGGACTCGCAATGGCGGATACCGTCTTCGGTGAGAGATACCGTGTGGGCTTTTTCATCCAGCTGATAATCTTTGGCCGCATCGAGCCTCGGAATAATCCGGTCGATTTTATAATATTTATCGGTGGATTCCTCGGCGGGGCCGGAAATAATCAACGGCGTTCTTGCTTCATCGATTAAAATCGAATCCACCTCGTCGACAATCGCATAGTGAAGGCCGCGCTGGACACGGCGGTCAAGCGTCGGCACCATGTTGTCCCGGAGATAATCGAAGCCGAATTCATTGTTCGTGCCGTAAGTAATGTCCGAACCGTAAGCAATCTGCCTTTCATGCGGCGGCATATCATGCTGAATCACGCCGACGGTCAGCCCCAGAAATTCATAGATCGGCCCCATCCAGTCACGGTCACGGCGCGCCAGATAGTCGTTGACCGTAATCAGGTGGACCCCGTGTCCGCAAAGCGCGTTCAAATAAACCGGCAGCGTGGCCACAAGCGTTTTCCCTTCGCCGGTGCCCATTTCCGCAATCTTTCCGTGATGCAGGACCATCCCCCCGAGAAGCTGCACATCGAAATGGCGCATCCGGGTCGTCCGGACCGAAGCTTCGCGCACGGCCGCAAAAGCCTCCGGCAGGATTTGATTGATGTCTTCCCCGCCGGCCAGGCGCTTTTTGAACTCATCGGTCTTGGCCCGCAATTGGGCATCACTCAAGGCCTTATAGGCGGGCTCAAGCTCATTGATTTGCGCTATCGCCGGCCAAAACTTCTTCAGCGTGCGGGTGTTTTGTGTTCCGAATATATTTTCTAAAACAGTTTTGATCATATCCTTGACTTAATGTTTGACGGTTTGCTTGAGATACGCTGCGATAAAGTCATCCAGGGCGCCGTCCATGACCGCCTGTCCGTTGGATGTTTCGACATTTGTCCGGTGGTCTTTTACCATGGTGTAGGGATGAAAAACATACGAACGGATTTGAGAGCCCCAGGCGATTTCTTTTTTCTCGCCGTATTTGCTTTTCAACTCGGCATCCCGTTCATGCCGGTACCGCTCAAACAGGCGGGCCTTTAGGATTTTCATGGCCACCTGTTTGTTTTGATGCTGCGACCTTTCGTTTTGGCATTGGACCACGATCCCCGTCGCAAGATGCGTGATCCGAACCGCACTCGAGGTTTTGTTTACGTGCTGTCCCCCGGCACCTCCCGCGCGATAGGTATCGATCCGGATATCGACGTCCTTGACCTCGACTTCGGGAAGATCCTCGACTTCGGCAATCACATCGACGGAAGCAAAAGAAGTGTGGCGTCTTTTGTTGGCGTCAAAAGGAGAGATGCGCACAAGACGGTGCACGCCTGACTCCGCTTTCAAATAGCCGTAAGCATACGGGCCGGTGATCATAAACGTCGCACTTTTAATGCCCGCTTCTTCACCCGGCATCACATCCACACTCGAGACCTTATAGCCGTGGTCGTCAGACCAACGCAAGTACATCCGGATGAGCATCGCGGCCCAATCGCAGGATTCCGTGCCGCCCGCCCCCGCATTGACGCTTAAAATGGCGTTATTCGCATCGAAAGGATCCGAAAGCAGCCTTTGAAACTCCAGCGCGGCGACATTTTTCTCAAGCTGCGTGACCTCCAGTCCGAGCTCGCGGATGGAATCTTCCTGATTTTCATCCAGCATCCCCACAAGCTCTTTCAGGTCCTGAGCCGTCCGGTTATTTTCCTTCCAGGGATCCACGATCTTCTTGAGTTTTTTCAGCTGGTCAATCGTGGTTTGCGATTCCTGCGGCTTGTCCCAGAAATCCGGGGCCGACATTTTGGCGCCTAGGCTCTCGATCTCTTTTTCGAGTTGATCGAGGTCAAAGATACCCCCGAAT
>MHFC01000046.1:0-1681 GCA_001804025.1 Omnitrophica bacterium GWA2_52_8
AGGGCTTCGCGTCCAATCGCCGGATAATATTTATAGTGTGTCACCGTTCCGTTCTGCCGCGTAAAATCAATCCGCTGCGGGAAGGCCACAAGCTGGTTTAAATCGCTGAAATGAAGCGCCGCTTTCTCCAACGGAACATCACCGCCCTTGTCGATAAGCCGCTGGCCGAAAAACATCCTTTTGATTTTGGGGACGAGATTTGTCTGCGGTCCCCCCGCGCGGTAAACCTCGACTTCTCCGGCCGGCGCCCCGGCAGCCTGCTTGAACACAATGGTTTCAGAGCTGACTTTTTTCTCTTCGCCGTCTTCCCAAACGACGAACATGCTGTATTCCCGGTTTTCAAACGGCTCCTTGCGGTGACGGAGAAGCTGCCCTTTGCCTTCCGGGGTTTTGATAAAACCGATCGTCCAGTCATTGTAAAAGAGGTTATGAAACGAATAGATGTCGGCTCCCGGATATTCGGAACCCAGCTGCGATTCGAGCCGTTCCCAGGGGATATCAATATGAAGAGGCTGCACGACATTTTGATCTGAATCCAGGGTCGAAACACGGCGGTGGTAATCGTGATGATGGCGCCCGTTCATTTCTAAATTAGCAAGAAGCAGGATTTCATGGTCGTTTAAATCATAAATATTGAGCGTCTCCGGATATCTCGCGGATACGCTGTCCGCTACTCCGCTGCGCGCTTCGGAACGACCCGTTCCGAGCGGTTGCTGTACCCCGCCATCAAGCGGGGTGCGTACCTCACCGCGGCGAATGATCAGCCGGCGAAGATTTTTGTATCCCCGGTACAACTCCAGCGTTAACGGCCGTTCGCCGCTGATTTCAAGCTTCGCTCCGAAGTGCCTTTGAAGATGACTTGCAAGATCGCTTCCGTTTTTGAGATCCGCCTGCGCCCCGAAGAGACGGCCATTTTTTAAGCCCCCCACGCGGTCTTCCTCGGAAATCCCAAGGATTTCCCTAAGGCCCTGCGGCGAAAACTGAATCTCTGAAATATAACCCATTCGGTCCCAAGCCTCCTTCAGCCTGGCCTCAAACTCTTCCTTTAACCGGACGGTGACATGCCCGGCCGGCACCAATTCGGCAATGCTTTGATCACTTCCGGCACCGATCACAAGCTCTCCGGACCCCACCAAAAAACGGTAAGCAAACGGCTGCAGCGGGACGGTGCCGTCCGAACCCGACACATAGCGGTTTATGATCCCCATAATTCTGTCCCTCTCCTCCTCCCTGTCAGGATAGATAGGAACCGTTCGACCGTAACCTAATTGAATCTCTTTCAACTCAAATGATGCGAACCTTCTTATCAGCACCTCGGTCTTCCAGCGCTCAAGCTCTTCGGCCGTGCGGACATAACCTCCGTTCAATTTATACCGGGGTTTTTGGGAACTGCCTTCTTTCTGCCACGGCGGCATTGTTTTCTCCCACCAGAATCTGTCCGTATCATCATTCCGTTTTCGAATTCTTCCGTCCGGCTGGCGGGATTCAGACCGACCGTACGAGCTCTCATCCGGGGCCGGAATCGGATGTACAATTCTCACGTCCGAATCTATTTTCGGAGAACTCAAGGAATCCCCTGAAATGAACGGCTGCCGGCCAACGCGGGGATTTGCTTCGATGTCCCCTGTACGAACTTCCTGATTCACAGGCCCTGACGCCGGCTGTGTATCCCCTCTCGCCG
>MHFC01000046.1:1707-2638 GCA_001804025.1 Omnitrophica bacterium GWA2_52_8
GCGGCAATCAATCCGATTAGCCCCGCCAGCCCGGCTAATTTCAAGAGGGGTTTTTCCGAAAAAAATTCAAGCCCTTCATTCTGATCCTCACCTCTCCAAACGTCAAAATCCGACCGCGTCTCGGAACGACCGGTTCCGAGCGTTTGCTGTACCCCGCCATCGGACGGGGTGCGCGCTTCGGAGCGGTTACTTTCCGTCAAATTTCTTAACGTTTGAATGACATCATCCAGGTTCGGTCCTGCGTCTCCGAAGTACGTCACTGCCCGCTGTCTTTTTCGATTGATTTCCTCTACTTGACTGGCGTCAAGCCATCCCCTATTGACCATAAGATCCAAAGTTTTAGAATCCTGTTTGATGATTCTATAATTAGAAAGGTTTTCTCCCGTGCGGTCTCTTTCCTCTTCCGGTATTTCCGGAATAAAGAACATCAACGCAACCGCGTGAAGGGAACCTTGTGCCAGTAAATCCGATAATCCGGTGTTAATCGCATCGTTTTGGGTCGCGTAAATCGTTTCAGCGCTTCCGGTTGAAAGTGATATTCGAAAAGAAATCGCTTCTTCAAAGCCGGAAAGATCCTTTCCGAACGTCAGAATCAGAGAATTCTCCTGACTCCGGATTTCCATTTGAGGAATATCCGCTCCGTTTTTGACGAAGTATTTTTCCAGAAAAGTCAGCAAGAGCATCGCCGAAGACACTATCCGTACAGAGTCTTCATTTAAGAGAATCCACGCACTCTCGGGATTTCCCCTCATCCGGCTGCCGGCATAATTATTAATAAGTTCGTACTCTGTCTCCCCGATCCCCATTTTTACGAATCCACGGGGAAAAGAGGGGTCATTACCCGGTTTGACATAAAAGGATGCCTGCCGTAATAACCTTGCCTCCGAGCGGCTAAGAGTCCCTTGGCCCGGGACATCATCCAAAAATAATG
>MHFC01000046.1:2693-10182 GCA_001804025.1 Omnitrophica bacterium GWA2_52_8
GACTGTCCGCCGATGAAAAAATGAGAGGATCCGGAGAAGTCCGGCTGCTGATATTTGTAATAAAGCCTCGCGCTCTCCGGGAATTGCCAAATACTTTCCGGCCACGGCGATAGCCGCTGCCTCAACCTGCTTCGGACGATCACGCGCAACCTGTCGTCCATCGAGCCAGTTTTGGCTGATCTCGTTTAAAGTCTTTCCCCGGCGCCTTGCAGCAAGCACGTGCATTTCCGTCCGCGTCATAAATTCCGGTGCATCCTCAAGCAACCGCGCAGACTGTTCGTCCGATAACCCGGTAAAAAAATTCAGGGTCTGATTATTGCCGCTCCGCAATTCGGAACGCAACGGACCTTCCTGCTGTGCGGAAAGATTCTCTTGAAGAGTCCTTTCGATGCTGTCGACAATGCGTTCAACCGTCGGGAAAATGTGTTCATTCGTATCGGTGAACAAGCCCTCGGGAACCCGCGAACTTCCCGAGCGGACAACTCTCATGAATTCTGCTGTATTGAGTCCCTCTTGACGGGCAGGATCATCGGCAAAACGCTTGAACCCCGCCATCGCAAGATTCCAGTAAGCAACATCTTCACGAGCAGGAAAGGGAATCCCGTTTATCTGGTTCCGGACAGCCCCGATCATCTGGACGGATAACTCGTGCTCCGTCAGTTTCCTGAGATCGGCCCCTGATTTCACAAGCGTATCAAAATGCTCCCGAAAGCCGGCGGGCAGGTCCATTTTGGCCGAGTCCTCGCGTGCCCGGACCGGATCATAAGCGCCGCTGCGCATCAACGATGCCAAAGCCAGAGCCTCGCGATACGATTCGAAAGTTTCAAAAGCCACCGCAATCGCGCCAAGGGCAGTGATTTCCTCAGTGCGTTCATGACTATTTTTTTCGAGCCAGGCCTCGACTTCAGGATGAAGCGGCCAACTGAGCCCTCCCAGTTTATGACTCTGTTCAACCACAGCAACCATGCGGTCAAACCATTTTTCTTCATTCTGGATTTGTGCGTAACTATGGCCTACCAGATAAAGACCGTACGCCTCCCGCTCAAGCAGAGCCTGCCATTCCGCAAAGATGTCCCGCGATGCATGCTGCTTGATTCCGGAAAGGATCCTGGAAATAAACCGGCTGTTGATTTGAATATTCCCCTCGCCGTCTTTTTGCAAAATGATTCCCGGATCCTTGTTTTCTACCTCCGTTATGCGGATACGCCCGGCATAGGCCTCCAGAATATCCGGACGCGGATGGCCTTCCCGGATCATCCATTCAAGCGTGACAAGAATCCCCTCACGGGCCGCCGCTAAACGTTCCGGGGCACCGGCACGTTCAGGATCAATATCCGGAAATCTTTCCCATGGCTGCTTCTCGCCAAAGTTTCCCCAGGCGAACCAGAAAGCCCCTGCAGTCAGAAGGGCACCTCCCGTCTGTAAAAACCGCCTGCGTGTCACCGCCCCGCTTTCCGCTTCCTGTTTTCTCAATTGCCGCCGGCTGATTTTCTCTGTTTCTTTTTTCTTTGCCCGCGCTTCGGAGCGGTCGGAGCGCCTTGCTTTATATGCTTTGGCAGCAACAAGATCCTTCTCGGCTTTTTTGTCACTTAGCTGCCTCAATCGGTCTCGCACCGCAAAGGCTTTTGCTAAATCCTCATTGGTTGTCTTCAACGCTTCAAGCCGTACAAGAAGCTGCGTATAGTCAGAATTCGATTGAAGATTTCCATTCGGGTAAAGGCTCTGTCCCCAGAATTCATCCCAAAAGCGAAGTTCTGCGGATTCATCATCGAGATTTTTAAAATCATGTGAAATTTCTTCTTTATATTCAGCAGTATTTCCATAAACGGGCTTTATGCGGGCGGCGGCTTGCGAATCTTTAAGAACGGCCCGGTAACCCGCTTGCAGATCGCGTCTATCAGCATCTTCCGGCCCCCGGTAACGGCGCGGCGTTTCACCGGGAGCATAAGTCATAACCTCATGAAAACGTTCGTGACGGAATCCGGAAGCGAGATCTTCAAGGTTCTCAAGCTGCTCCTCGCTGAATAAAATTCCGGTAACATTCGTATACTGAAGCACCAGATTTTCCATCGCCGTACCGGAAATATCGGAACCTGCTTCGTCTCCGGCCCAAATCAGCATTTTCTGTTCGAGCTTTTCCCACTCATCGTCATCCAAACGCTCGCCAAGAATATCAAAGACAGTCAACATGCCATGCGCCAGGAATTCATGATTCTCCCGGATTCTTTCCCTTATTTCCGCCGGCGCTTCGGACCAGGCATTTTGCCAGACGCGTGAGGTTGCGGGGCTGCGCCAGGTCTCAAGCATTTTATCAATGATTCTTTCGGGCGGCATTTCCCCGTCAAAAAATATGCCGCTTCTTTCTTCTTCTGAGGTGTACAGATAAAGACCTCTGAAAAGGACATGCAACTTGAAAAAATGTTCATCGATTACGAAAAGATCTTCTTGTATCGCCGTGCCGACTGCCGCTGGCATTCCGGACGCCATTCTCGCTTCGGAACGCCTCAGCCGCGGGAATAAACGGGTTGGACGGGCCGGCGCCTCTTCAACAACCGTTTCCCCCGCGAAGGTACTTATGAATTGGTTCAGAGCCGTTTCAGCCTCCGGCAATTTTGGACGGCGGACGGCATCAAACGCTGAAGATAAATCATTCGGATTGTAGAGCAGATCCCTTTGTGACCGCCTCGGCCGGCTAAGCCCGTCACGAATTGATCGCGCAGTTAAAACGATGCTTGCAGGCATGGCCGCTGCATCGTCTTTATAAAGAAGGGTCAAAGATTCTAATGTTTTCAAGAATGGTTCACGCTGATTTTCAGCCTTCAAGGCCTCAGCCAGGGCAATGGCTGTTTTCTCTCTGCGGTCAGCATCCACCTTGGCAAGACGAACAGCGGCTGCGGTCCTGACCTTGGGATCTCGGCTTTCAAGGTCAAGAAGAGCACGATCCCAAACCGGAGACATATCCGCTGTTTGACCCGCCGCTGCCGGCGCGCTTCCCGGCCGCAGTCTGACCGGACCCGTTCCATTAATGGATTCCCCAATTTGAGGTTCCCGCTGCGCCGTATCCGCTTTCTCGATGGGCCCTGTTTTAATCGAATCTTCATTGATCATAGCGGCAAAAGGCGGGGTCCCCCGATCGAATGACGGCAGTCCTGCCGCCCCGGAGTTTGATCGGATGACAGTGCTTGGCTGATCCGGCAGCGGAGCCGTGATCAAGCTTGCAAAACTTTGCGGTTCGGTTTGAATTAAAGGCTTTGTGTCCGACACTTCTTCGAGATAGGTACGGAACTCATCCCCCCGCCCGCGCCCGCGCCAAATAAGCGGGACTGTGACAGCTGCCGCAGAGGCCAGAACAACCATACTCCAGACAATGCCTTTCACTTTAAGCCGCGCTTCGGAGCGGCTGCGCAGATCCACTTCGAGCCTGTCCGTTAATTGTGATTTTGAGGATCCTTCCGGCATATTTGAAATCGTCGACTGCAGCGATTCGACAAGCTTCTCACGGACAGTCTGATTTTTTTCATTCTCAAGGACTTTCATAAGCGACAGGGCACGGCTTCCGTGCGGATCAAGGTCTTTAATCAGGTTCAGTGCCGCCATGCGGTTTTGCAGATCCAGGTCCGGATCCGAAAGCCGTGACATCGCAATGGACAGTAAAGCCTGGTCCTCGTGATAATCGAGATTGAACCACTTCTTCCAATTGTTCCCGTGATGGGATATCCCTCTCAGGAAGCGGCGAAGCACCACCGGACGCGGCATCTTCGGCCCCTGGATTCGGGCCCCATCAAAAAAAGCGGGGGTGTTTTGATGGCGGATTTGGTCAGCTTCAAGCGTTTGATACTCGATTCCCGCAAGATGGCGGACCCACAGATTAAAACCGGCCCAGCTGATCAGGACGGCTAAGCTGGTCGTTATCAAAAGTGTTCGCACGGAAAAACGACCCCGCCGCCCTTTTTTCACAAGCGCCTGCGTCGTTTCTTGCTCCGTCCTCCATGCCCCAAATCCGGGCGAGCCTTGATCCTCTTTTGGTGAGCGCGCTTCGGAACGCTCCGCTGTATTTCCCTGTGGCTCTTGCAGTTGTTCATCTTCCAAAAGTTGTCCGATCTCTTTTTCCAATTCAGCCTTAAACTTTTTTAAGTCCCCAATAATCAGAGGAGCGGTAAATCCCGGATGATATTTAAGATGCGCCTCTCTCATCAAATGCTCCTGAATAAAGTCGGCATATGACTCATGGCGCAGAAGAGGTTCCAGGCGTTCATGCATTTTTTTATTTAAATAATCAATTTGTTTTCCTCTTTCTCCTGAATCCGGCGCCGGTTCATGAACATGCAGATGTCGTCGAAGCGCCTCCTTCATTACGTAAAAGGCCTCCTCAGTTCTAATCGCTTGAACAAAAAAATCGGCAAGCTGATCATTAATATAGAGCATCATCATGCCCGGCGCCGAGCCATATTCCTTACCATATTCCTTTAAATCTGCGTTTCGAAGGGCGAAGAGCGCATCCACAACGATAGCACCGTTTTCCGGATGGTTCTTCAAAAAGTTTTGCAATAAATCTATCATCGCAAAACGATTAGACGGTACTCTCTCGGACGGCAAAGCCTTCAAAATCAACTTCATCGCATCGGTTGATCCCTCCAAACTAAGCGCTTTGTGCGCCAGGCTTCTAACACCAGCATCCGGACTATTGAGATGTTTTTGCCCAAATTGGTAATAACGTTCCCCTAGTCTCTCCCGAAGTCGCGGCTCATTGATGTCCGATGCGTGAATCATCTCCACCTCAGGAAAAATAGCGTGCAGATTCATGGGATCTCTTTCATTGAGCATTTGAATCGATAACAGCTCCGCAGCCTGAGCGGGCGGAAACTCCCGGCTTAGGAGATTGATCGTGACATATCTTACCTGGGCATCAGGATTTGCTAACTTCTCTTTTAACTTTTCTCTGCGGGCATGGTCATATTGTGGAAATCTTTGACTCAGCGAATCTGAAATGCTGACGAGTTTTTGATTTATCCATGAACTTTCCAAAGTATTAAAAAAATCCGTACTATAATACATGTCAAGCCACGATGGTTTCCCGTCAGCAACGGTTCCTTGAGCCGCTGCGCCCATCTGCGGAGCCCGTTGCGCTGCCTGCCTTACTTCCGACGGAACATTCCCAGCCAGGTTCGCTTGAATCGCCTGAAGATTCCACACATTCGAATGGATTTGATTCTCTACCGACTGATTTGCGGAAACCCGGATCCATGCCATAAATGCCGTCCAGCCGAGAACCGTCATCGCTGAAAAGACCAGGAAACTTGAGCGCAAGCTAAATCTCGGCCGCCAGGAGCGTTTTTTCGTCGGCGTTTTGGATATTCTATTTTCCGTTTTACCCACATCAGAAACTGCATCGCCTTCATCCTGTGAACGCGCTTCGGAGCGGGCAACAAATTCTTTATATTCACGATAATTTTTTAAAAATCCCGGGATTTTATCCAATGAGCCGTAGTCCTGCCTCTCGGCAATATCCAGCGCCCCTTTTAGATCACTACCCGCCTCCGCAAAAGAATTAACTTCATCCCTCAAAACTTCAATTTCATTGCTGGCGAATTCGATGGGATATCGCAGTTGGACGAAGAATTCCTCAGCGAATTCGGGACTGCCTGAACGGACCTCCTGATTGTAAACAGTATTATGAAAAACATTCCATAATGCCTGGCTTTCTGTTGCGCGGGCCCGTTTTAAATATTCGACATAACCCTTTTGCAACACCTCTTTATGAGGTTTTAATCGTAAGTGAAGCGCTTCGTGCAGATACCTCTTCGCAAATTCGTCCTCGGACATATCAAACACTTCTTTTGAAACATAAATTCCTTCCGCACGCATCCATTGATAGAGAAAAAGCTCCAGGTTCGTTTCAAATCTTCGCTGAGCCGGCTGCTCCATAAGATATTCAAATATCTCATCAATCTCGAGGCGGGCCTCTCCGCTTTCTCTGAGTGCCTTTAGGATGTCTTCGGCATCTCTCACCGCAATGGGCAGCATTTGATTAATGTCCGGCTCCTTGTGCCGGAACTGTGCGCCGGCGATATCTCCTTTCTCCAAAAAATACTGATTTAAAACACCCTGCGGAAAAAAGCCTCTTGCCGGTCTAGTGAGATCAGAACTTATGCGTCTTACACCGTAAACTTGCATGGTAAGAACCAAGAGCATATGAATAAAGGAATTGGTAATAAACGTATTTGTGTCCAACCGTTCGCCTAGAAAACGTTTGGCATTTTCAAAACGCGCAAGCTGCTTTTCGTTCACAGGCTCATAATCTGTTTTCAATGAGCGCACTGCGGGGATGAGTTGCCGGAGGTTTGTTTTGACGGTTTCTTTGGAAGTTACACTCAGCCGGATAACAAGCGTTCGATCAACGCTTGCTTCACTTGGTTTCAGCCACTGAACACGCTGAAATAAAACGGGATTTTTTATAGCCATCATGCTCATCCAGGGGACCCGTTCGAACCATCCGTAAGGTTTAATTAATAGTTGAAGATTCATCTGGTTTCCGGTCGATCGAATCAGTGGGTTAATTTGACCGTCGATACGGGAAGGCATTTCGCCGAGCGCTTGCAAAACCCATTGTCGTTGTATGCCCGTTAGCTCAGGAGTCAATACATTGGAAGGCAGTCTTAAGTCCGCCGCGATAGAATTAAAACGCGCTTCGGAGCGGGAAAGAGAGTCCCGTAAAGTGGCTCTCTTCTCTAAAATCACAGCATAGGATGAAAGTTCGTATGGGCGCTGCATCACAGCCTGAATCGCTTCGGCCGGAATCATTGCAGCGGCAAGAAGTTCCGGCGGATACTCGCTATGTCCCTGAACCGGGCTGGCATCGCCCAGCAATACATCGGATACAAACTCGTCTTTGATATTCCGAAGGGCATTCCTATGCGGAAACGTCGCCGCAGAATTGGTCAAAAGTGTAAATAGCTGTGCCGCGGGATTCGCGCCAAAAATCACCGGCGCCCGGTACGAAGCTTCTTCACTGGCTACACTTTCTTGCGCCCTCACCGAGGGACCAAAATAATGATTCAATTCGTGGATCACCAGACCTTCAACCGCATCCCGGATGACCGCGGCATCTCGAAGTGCGGCATCCTCAAATTTCTCCCGGGGATACGCCTGGTTCAACAGCCATTGTTCCAGGGTAACAGGTGAGCCCCGAATATTCCGGACCCGTTCAAGAGTCGCATTCACCGCACGCAAAGCTTCTTCCGTCAGGATATAAATTCCATCGGGTTCGGCGAAGGCAGCCCCCTGAAAATCGACAGGGTAATTATCTTTTGAAACCGTCTTGATCAAATAAACGGGTATGCTCTCAGCGCCGAGAAAAGCTTCATATTGGACAATAACTTCATATCCATTTTGCGTCGTGCGTTTGGCTTGTTTGGCGGCGACGCTTACCGCCCCCAAAATCTCGGCAAGCTCATCGGCATCCATACGGTCTTCCGCATCAAACTCCCGG
>MHFC01000046.1:10209-10577 GCA_001804025.1 Omnitrophica bacterium GWA2_52_8
GACCCAGCGAAACGTTTCCTGAAAAATCCCTTCAAATCCATCATTATAAGAGAAATGCCTTAAATTGAGCGATGGCGGCGAACCCTGGCGGATGTCGTAGAGCATTTTCACCCGCGAATCCGGAATTTCGGCGTCTGCCTCAGCAATATCGAGAAAATAAAGCCCTCCGATCAGAATCGGCTGAATTTTGAGGATGTATTCGCGGTCTTCAATGCGGATGCGGTAACTTCGCGCGGCCGTTCCCTGAGGGTTAAAAGCTGAGGATCGCCCGGTAATCCCCGTGCCCCGCGCGCCACTTTCTGCCCCTCGAAACGATCTCGTTCCCGAACCACCCGCCCGACTGCCGCCCGCAACACCCCCGGCGCTGC
>MHFC01000047.1:0-7373 GCA_001804025.1 Omnitrophica bacterium GWA2_52_8
CCGCAACAACCGCCGTCAGCGGCACCACAAAAATCAGCAAGTCCGCCAGCACAATCGTCGTCGCCCATAAAATTCTTTCGGTTAGTTTCATACGCCCTCCTTCTATCAAGGCCCCCCAGCGGCTGATCCGCTTTTATTCGGGCTTTTCAGGCTTCTCGGAACAACCATTTTTACAGCAGCCTTTTTTTTTGGACCTTTTCACAAACACCCGGAACAGTAAATATCCGGCAGCCAACGCCACGGCTAAAAATGCAATCCATTCGCTCGAGTCCATTTTATTCAACCCCCAACAGCCGGCCGCCTTGATACGTCACAAAAGCCCCCGTCCAGGCTAGTGCCGTCATGTAAGTCAGCATAAACACCGGCCAGCCCCACCCGCCTGTTTCACGGCGTACGATCGCGACCGTCGACATGCATTGACAGGCCAGCACAAAAAAAACCATGATCGCCAGCGCCACAAGCGGCGTGTAAACCGGTTTGCCCGTCACCGGGTCTCTTTCCCTCTGAAGGGACGTTCTCAAATCCGCAGACGTTTCATTTGCTTCCCCGCCGACATTGTAAATAATGGCAAGCGTACTGACCAGCACTTCCCGCGCCGCGAACGATGCCACCAGCCCCACGCCGATTTTCCAGTCAAACCCGAGCGGCCGGATTACAGGCTCTATCCACTGTCCCAGCCGGCCTGCGTAGCTTTTCTTCAATAAGGCCCCGGCCTCCTCGTGATCGATCTGCGTTAACCGGTCTTGCAGCTCGCCGGCAACCAGGCTCTGCGCAGCCTTTCCCCGAAGATGCTCATAGTGTTTGATGACACTTTCATTTTTGGGATAGCTCACAAGAAACCAGAGGATGATCGATATGCAGAAAATAATACTACCCGCATTGAAAAGAAATTCCTTTCCCCGGTCCCACATTGTGAGTATCACATTCGGCAGCCGCGGAATCCGGTACGGTGGCAGTTCCAGCAGGAACGGCGTCTTTTCCCCTTTTAAAAGGGTCTTCCGGAAAAAGGCCGCCATCGCTAGCCCCGTAAAAATACTCAGAAAATACATCGAAAGCAGCGTGAGCCCCTTAAGATCCAGAAATCCAAAAATGCGCACGGGAGGGATAAAAGCGCCGATCATCAGCGCGTAGACCGGCAAACGCGCGCTGCAGCTCATCAACGGCGCGACCAGAATTGTCGCAAGCCGGTCGTTTTTGTCCTGGATCGTACGCGTGGCCATAATGCCCGGGATCGCGCAGGCGAAGGAGCTCAAAAGCGGCAGGAAGGCCTTGCCGTTCAGCCCGACTTTTTTCATCACCCGGTCCAGCACAAACGCGGCGCGGGCCATGTAGCCGAAATCCTCGAACAGTGCGATAAAAAAGAAGAGCAGGAAAATTTGCGGCAGGAAAACAATCACATTGCCAACCCCGGCGATGACGCCGTCCACAACAAGACTTTCAAGTTGACCGTCGGGGAGCACGGCGGCCGCTATCGCGCCCAGCTTTTGGACACCCGACGCGATCAGATCCATAAACGGGGCCGCCCACGAAAAAATCGATTGAAAAATCACAGTCATTACGGCGGCAAAGAGAATCCATCCCCACACAGGATGCGTCAATACATCATCGATTTTGTCCGAAAGGACTTTGACCGGACGGGCGGGGTTCGTAACAATACATGCCGCAAGCCGGTCAATCAACGCATAGCGTTGGGCGATGGTAAGGTGCGCGATTTCAAGCCCGGCTTTGGACCGTGGCGGCTGAATCAAAGCGGCCTGGATCGCGGCCTTCAATTCCGGAACGCCGGTGCCGCGGTGGCCGACCGTCGTCAAGCAGGCCATACCGAGATCTTCGCGGATTTTACCGAGATCGATGCGCTTGCCCGTCTTTTGAACTTCATCCCACATATTGAGGACAAGCAGCAGCGGAATGCCGGTTTCCAGCACCTGCAGCGCCAGATAAAGATTACGGTCAAAATTATTGGCATCGAGGATCAGCACGACAAGATCCGGTTTGCCCGTGCCGGGCTGCGCGCCTTTCAAAACATCACAGACAATTTCCTCGTCGAGCGATTTTGGTTTCAGGCTGTACGTGCCCGGAAGATCGAGAATATCAACAGCCTCTTCCCCGCTTTTAAGTTTGAGTTTCCCCAGCCTTTTTTCGACCGTCACGCCGGGATAATTCGCCGTCGTGTGCCGAAGTCCCGTCAGGGCGTTGAAAAGCGTCGTTTTTCCGACATTCGGATTCCCCAGCAGGGCGACGAGCTTTACTTTTTGTGTCATTGCTTCCGCCGCCGTCATGCCCGCTCCTTCAGGGCAACCAGAATCTGCTGCGCGTCTTTTTTGCGGATCGAAATACGGTAACCCCGCACGATGACTTCCATGGGATCGCCGAACGGCGCATAACGTTTTACCAGGATTTCGGTGCCCGGCACAATTCCGAGTTCCATCAGTCTTTCATAAAGGTCGTTTTCACCCTCATAACCCTGCACGACACCGGTTTGACTGGGTTTAAGTTGACTTAAGACCATGCCGTCTGCTCCTTCGCATCCCGCGCTAACTTGTGCCGAATTTCCGCCTCTACCAAGACCGGAGAACGCGTTCGGTCAAAAAACCGCAAATCCCGTTCTTTTTAAACTAAGGATTCCCCGGGCCTTCTCGATGCACAGTCTTCTTTTTCCCGCTTTCCGGTCAACGGATGCGCTTCAGAATCTCTGGGGGGCGGAAGAGACTGGGAAATCGGACTTTGCAGCGGGACGAACGGTCCCCTGCGACAAGAAGGCCTCTAATTGAGATTAGATCTTAATTGGATTAAATCCTAATCCAATTGCCGTCTTCCGTCAATCGGAAAGATGCCGGCAAAACCCGCGGAAAAAGCCTGTGATTATGCGTTTTTTTCTGCCAAGTCCCCCGCAACCGGCAGTTTGATTTTTTCTCCCTGATACGCCTTGATCATGAGAAAAATCCACAACACAAGTTCCGCGAGATAAACGAGCGGAATCATCACCCATCCGATGACCGGAATGGCCATGAGGACGATCGGCATCACCGTCAGCACCCCAAAAACAACAATGGACTGAAACGCATGGAAACGGACGAACTTGTTTTCTTTCTCGACCAGATAAAAAATGAGCCCTGTGATCCAGCCCGCCGCGTAGCATAAAAGCGCGGCGACATTGGCCTGCATTCCCGTTGACGATTTGCCCAAATCCTGATTGCTCATCGAAAGCCTCCTTGATATGCGGGTCCGGCATTGATACAGCCGATTTGATCACAACATAACTGTTGTGTGATTCTACTCCCGGCGCGTTTTTTATTCAACGGCCGGTTTGCCCTCGACACAATTCTCTCTTGCCCCTTTTTTCGCGATATCATAAACTCTCTCCCCGGTATGATCTCCTCGCAAATAGGGCTGCTTGCCTCGATATTTATTTACATGTTTTTCATGCTCGGTGTTGGTTTCTGGGCCTCGACAAAAATCAGCGAGACAAAAGACTACATCATCGCAGGCGGCAAGCTGGGCGTGTGGCTCAGTTTCGGGACCATTTTCGCGACCTGGTTCGGCGCCGAAACCTGCATGGGCTCTTCGCGGACGGCCTATGAACAGGGTTTTCCGGGAGTCATCGCTGATCCGTTCGGTGCGGGACTCTGTTTAATCCTTGCCGGACTGTTTTTCGTCAAAATTTTCCACCGGCTGAAGATCGAGACCGTCATTGATTTTTTTGAAATGCGGTACGGAAGAAAAGTCGCTTTGGTCCTGAGCTTTCTGTACATTCCGGTTTATCTCGGCTGGATCGGCGGGCAATTGCTGGCCTTCGGACTCATCTTGAACGCGCTGACGGGGCTTCCGGTCATGCTTTCCATTATAATTTCAACGGCCGTGGTACTGCTTTATACCTATTGGGGCGGCATGTGGGCTGACGCGGTCACCGATTTGTTTCAGATGTTTTTTATTGTGCTCGGTTTGCTGGTTTTATTTCCGATTGTCATGAAAGACGCGGGCGGCCTTGCGGGCCTTAAAGCGGCCGTTCCGGAGGAATTTTTTCACTTCAGGCCGCACAGCACTTCAGCCACGGACTGGCTGAATTACGCCCAGGCCTGGATGATTGTGGGCCTCGGATCACTGCCTGCCCAGGACCTGATTCAAAGGATGCTTTCGCCCAAAAGCGAAACGATCGCAAAATGGTGTACTCTTTCAGCCGGGCTGTTTTATATCGTGATCGGCCTGGTCCCTGTTTTGCTCGGAATCGCAGGCCGCGTAGTGCTTCCCGGAAACAACGGTGATTCGATTTTGATCCATCTTGCCTCAAAATATCTTTCGCTGCCGCTCATGACGCTTTTAATCGGGGCCCTGCTCTCGGCCATCATGAGTTCCGCGGACAGCGCCCTGATCGCGCCTGCCGGAATCATCGGACACAATATCGTTTCCTTTATCAATCCCAAGGCTCCGGAGCATTTAAAACTGCAAGTCTGCAAATGGAGCATTCCGGCCGTCGGCATCCTGTCGTTGATGATGGCCCTCTATTTTCAGAACGTTTATGAGCTTTGTACGAATGCGTGGGGAATTCTGCTTGTGGGGGTTGCCGCACCGCTTATCTTCGGCATTTACTGGAAAAAAGCAAATGCCGCCGGCGCCTGGGCGGGCGTGCTCGGCGGAACAGGCGCATGGACACTATTGTCGCTTGTGCTGCCCGAAGATGCGCCATGTCAATTATACGGATTCCTCGTTTCCTGCGTCTCGCTGATCATTTTCAGCCTCCTCACGAGAGCGCATGGTTCTCCCGCCCCATCTGCGGGTTTCAACTCCCGGTAATTTTTCGCCGCAAAAAACCGGTTTTCAAAGGCGCCTCCTCAGGCTTTATCGATCCCCCATTTGACCGAACCCCTGCAGGCGATCAAAAGAAAAACAAGACAGTAAAGAGCCGCCAGTTCGCCGTGCTTCACTGCCGGAAAAATTTGAGAGCCGCCCTGAAATTTCCAGTGGAACTGGAAATAGGCCACAGCCATCGTGCCGCTTGAAAGAAAGGCCGCCCAGCGCGTTTACAATCCCAGCATCACCGCCGCACCGCAGAGAAGTTCGATGATCCCGCCGAACCAGATCTGGGACCCGACTGGCGCCTGATGATCCGTAAGCACACCGAAGATTTGTTGTACCCCGTGGGACGAAAACATAAAACCGGTCATAATCCGCATCAGGGCATAAGCGTCATCCGAAAATTTTTCGAGCTGTTTCATGCCTGTCTCCTGTTTTAAATTCCGGAATGATTTCTGAAAGCAACAATCGTTAAATTACCGAAGAACTCCTGGAAATTCTAGCAAATAGCCCGGTATGGGGGAAAAAACAATTGCGGGTGCGGATTGAAAAAAGACCGGATACGAAAGCCATCTTCCGGCAGCAAATAAATATCCTCATTTACTGCGTCAGATTTCTTTCTTCAAGTGCGTGTTCTTCAATATGAATCCCGGCCTCTTGCAGGACCGCTTTTACATGCCCGCGGCAGTCGTACAAATGCATCAGCAGGCCCGGATCATCAGGCACAAGCTTGGGCAGGTCATTAACCGCGACATCCAGCAACGCGATGCTGGCGAGGGAACCCCGCTCCAGTGCGCTTGCCATTTCATCCATTAATTTCTGAGTTGATAGGCCATCGACAAACCTCCGGCGCGCAATCGCTGCGAGTTTGTCTTCCGGAATCATGCAATCGCACAGATACGGCTTCATCCTCTCATCCATAATTCAACCACCTCTTTAACGGCAGAATAGGAATGATAAAAAAGCCTTTCAGTGAGATGGGGCACAGAGAAAAACAGACGGCCGACGACCAATCCAAAGCACACCGTACCGGCTGCGGCTTAAAACATGCGGGTCTTCTTAACCGCGGCTGTCTTTTTTCTTCGAGAAACATTCCTTACAATAAACAGGCCGGTCACCGCTCGGCTTAAAAGGAACTTCGCAGGGTTTTTTGCACGCTGCGCAGGTTGCCTTAAACATCTCGCGGGAACTGTTCCCAAAACCATCTCGTTGCGGATATGACATATTGCCTCCTTGTTAATTAACTTTCATTGGATTGGAATTCACTAGAGTTAAGGTTGCGGAACCGGTTTTTTAATCTTTTCCTGCATTTGTAAGTGCGGTAAGAACAAACGGGTTAATTTCTGCGGCGGCCCCGAGATTTTTCCGCATTCTCGCGGTAATGTCTCCGGCGCTTGTTTTCAGGACAAACGCAAGTTCGAATACGAGGCCCTTCACGGTCCGCTCCAAATGCTGGCGTTTGCGTGCGTCCTTTGCCGGTTCCCGGCTTTTACCTTCCGTCCGGACGAGCGCAGCAAGTTCCCACGCACGGCCGCATTCGGATTCTTTTTTGTCGCCGGTCTTAATAAAATCCAGAATGGCATAAGCGCCCCGCACCGTAACCGGTTTGCTGAAACCGGAGTCTTCGAAGGACATTGCGGGAACAATAAAACGCTCATTCGCTTTCGTGTTCGTAACGGGAAGAAGCAGATAACTGATTCCGGCGGAGCCGGCGCCCGTGACCTCTCCAACCCGGCACAATCCGTGAACGTAGTGGAAAAACAAATCGTCTTTAAGAATGGATTCTTTCATCATTTCAGCCTCCGCGCTATTTGTTTCTCCATACAATTCTTCCCCGGGTCAGGTCGTAGGGCGATAACTCCATAAGGACCGTGTCCCCCGCCAGAATGCGGATATGCCGGAACTTCAGCTTGCCGGCCGCATACGCCAGGACCTTGTGGCCGTTTTCAAGCACGACGCGGTATTGGGAATTAGGCAGCACTTCCCGCACCGTTCCCGAGACTTCAACCGCTTCGTTATTCGGCATGACCGTTCTCCTCAGGAATTTCAATTTCGGGATGGCTCAGTGTTCCGGGCTGATCATCACCGGGCCGGCTGCTTTTTTTCCACTGGGCCGTTCTATCCGGGACCTGCTGTTCGGCCGTCCCGGCTTCTTCGGCCTCTACTTTTTTTTCGTCAAAATGAGACAAGGGCCCATCAAAAAATGCAGCGCGGTCATTTTCGGCGCCGGCAGAGCCTGCAAAAAAAATACAGGCCGCCGTCATAGCGGTAAAGAATCCGAAGGTTCTATTGTTTGAATCGTTTCTCATGCTCGAGACACCCGTTGTTGCGAAAAGATTGAACTCAAACCGGCAAAGCAAAGGAGATGGAAATGATACAGCCTGAATGGGCCGGAATGCGAAAAGCTTCAGGAAGTGATAATGATAAACCGTCTCGTCTTGCCGCAGCCATGCTTTTTAAGGGACCGCGACTCCGATGCTATAAAGCATAGCAGAAAGAAAGCAGGATAGATACATCTAAATAGGCCGTCAGGCGGAGAAAAGCCTGTGTTTGATGCCCAGTGGCGGGACAAAGTCGGAAAT
>MHFC01000047.1:7457-7599 GCA_001804025.1 Omnitrophica bacterium GWA2_52_8
GGTGGTGAATTGCCAGTCGACACCTTTTTGCGTTTGGTTGCGATTTTTTTCCCAAGCTTTGGTTTCTTTAGCCAAGGTTTGGATGTCTGAGATATACCGGTTATTCAAGCATTGGTTGGTCAAAACACTGAGTTCAATTTCA
>MHFC01000048.1:0-5003 GCA_001804025.1 Omnitrophica bacterium GWA2_52_8
CCCTGCGGGAGAAGGATAGGATGAGGGGGAACCAGTCATTGTATGTTTGCTGTCACCCCCGCATGTTTTTTCCGCCAAAGGCGGATCAGCCTCAGGCTGAGGCGGGCAGGCACAATTTTGTGGATCCCCGACACAAGCATTCGGGGATGACGAGGGCTTCATTGGCCCTCGTACTTCCCTGTGCTGGTTTAATGGAAAAACCAGCCGGGGACAAAACATTAAAGGACTTGTGCACTGTTACTTAGCTTTGCCCTGAAGGCAAAACCACCTTCGGCTCCAAGCCCTTGTTTTTGCGGGAAAACATCTCGATAATAAGCGCGATCATCATGCTTAAAAAGTAGAGGCATAAGCCGACTGAGGTTATAGAGGTTGTCGTATAGCGTTCGTAACCGGAAACCAACGTATATTGGGCAGCCGCCTCGATCAGAAAGAGCATGACGAGCCCCAGAAAATCGCGAAAACGATCTCCTCCTGACAAGTGCCACATCACGAGGAGCAGTCTTAAATTAAAATAATTAATTTGCGGAGTCGTCAGACAAAAAAGCGGGAGAACCGCATGCCAAATGACTTCATAAGCGTTCTTCTTTTTCCGGACAATATAGAATACGGTCAGAAGCATCGCGGCCAGCGCCAGCCCATATTTCAAAGGTCTCATTTGATTAATTTGTTTCTGTTTTTCCCAAAGGCCTCCGTTTCGATTCATTTCAGCGCGGGTTTTCTCGCCGCGATAGACGAGTGCGTCTGCCAGACCCACGCGGTGGGAGCTATAAGAGGCCGTCTGATGCAGCGCTAAATTTCTTGCCGAGGTTTGAAAAGGCTTTGAACCATAAGCAGCCCAAGCAGCGCCCACGAGGACAAACATTGTCAGGAAAGCACCTTTCAGAAACCGCCTATGAAGAAATGAAATGCGTCTTGTTTGATAGAGGTCCCGCAATAAAATCACGCCGTAAGGGAAAAAAAAGATCGCGGGAAATACGCGGTTTAAACTCGCGTAGGCAAGCAGCGCTCCCGCCCATCCAAAACGCTTCCTTTTAAACGCGCACACACTCGTCACGAGCGCAGCGAGCCAGTCAAAACGTAATAGCGACTGCCCCAGAATCGGCCACCGTCCGCTAAAGGTACAGAAAAAGAAAAGCAAAGAAAAAAGCAGCACCTCAACCCCAAAAGCCCAGCCGATTGCCGCAAACATCAACACAACGAGGACAAAGTCAATCATTGTGATATATTTACAGTATTTAAGCGGAACTCGCTCACTAAGCGTGCCGCCGACAAGGGTCCAGGTCGGCGGCGCGTTGTAGCCATGATCGCTAAAAAAATACTCCCATGAACCCGGCCCGTCGCGCTCTATAAAATAGTTCACATCTTCCTTGAAAGAACGCCAGCGCGTTTCCGAGAAGTTGGCTTTTATCCGCGCCTGTTCACTGAACGCTTTCTTAACTTCTGCCATTTTGTAGTCTTCTAAATTGCGGTAGAACTTGAGATGCTTTAGACGGTAACGGGTTTCTTTATCCGCAATGATCATCGCGGAGAATAAATCAAAATAATCCAGCTCTTTAAAATATTTTGAATTGATATAGTAATAGGTCGTATCCTGGATGTGGCTGTTCTTCACCAGAAGGGATTTGTCAAATTGATAATAATTAAAAAAGCCAAAGAGGCTCGCGCCGGCCATAGCCCCCGCCAACCATAAATTCCTTCCGGGAATTTCTCCCCGGATAAACCCTTTCCAGGACAATATTTTTTCGCCGGGGGAAGCCCATTTAAAATAAAAGCAAGCGCAAACGAACAGCGCCGCCGTCATCGCCAGGATCATACGGTTGTAATGGGATTGCGTCCGGCTAATGGGTTCGATGAAACATGCCAGAAACAAAAATAGCGCCGTAAAAAAAATCCCGAATACAGCCAACCGCTCGCGCGCACGCTGAATCGGGAATCTCTGTTTTTTTTCAGATTGCATAAGTCTCATTCCCCGGTCACAGATCACTCGAACAAACGGCCGGGCTATTTTAAAATTTAACAGGACCTTTGCAAAATGGACAGCCGGCGGCGTGCTTCCCATAGGGGACAGCGAAATATTGAGTGCCCCCTATGGGCGCCGGCAATTTTGCAAAAGCTCAGATTTAAGCTTGATAAAAAAGCTCTCCGGAATCATCTTGATAACCAGCATGATCCAGAACCAGAACCAGGGTACATAGACCGTGTTTTTCTTTTTCCGGATTGCCTGATAGATTCCTTTGCCTGCCTCTTTCGGCGAAGTGAATAGAATATTTTTAGGCAAGTTCGCCGTCATCGGGGTAGCCACAAAACCGGGTTTAACGGTCAAGACATGCACGCGACACGCGGCCAGGCGGGCCCGAAGTCCCTGCAAATATAAACTCAGAGCGCCCTTTGCGCTTCCGTAAACGTAATTGCTGGCCCGGCCGCGGTCGCCCGCCACGGAGCTGATCACCGCGATCGTTTGGCCGCCTATCGGGATAAAAAGATTGGCGAGAATCGTCAAAAATGAAACAACGCTTAAAAAATTTGTTTTCATGTCCGCCGCGGTCAGCGCATAGTCTTTCTCACAAGCCGCTTGTTCACTGAGTTTCCCGTACGCAATCAAAACAACATCTATTCCGCCGAGAACTTTCTCAGCGGTCCGGACAAGCTCCTCGTGACAGGAAGTATCCGCCAAATCGGCCTTACGCGTCTCTACCCCGGAAGCTCCGCGAGTCAAAAGATCCTGTTTCACAACTTCCAGCTTTGCCTCGTCTCTTGCCGCAAGATAAAAAGAAGCCTTCTCTTCGGAGAAACACCTTGCGGTTTCCTGCGCAATCGCCGAAGCGGCTCCCAAGATTAAAATTTTTTTCATTTTGCGGCCCGCTTTTCTTTTGAGATCCGCCGCCAAAAACCGGAGGAACAATTCGGATCTATAAATTGGGAGAAATTTTCCCACTCCGGATAAGCCCGGAAAAACAAGTCCGGACTCATGCATGCATCCTTGGCGGGATAAATCGCCCCGTTGTTTTTCCTGACTATTTCATCCAGCCGCTTAAACAGCCTCAGGGTTTTCTCACTTTTGTTTTGAAAATCAAGCGCCAAAGTGGTTCCTTCGCGCGGAAAAGAGAGCATCCCCGGAGATTTTTTTTTGCCGAACACTTTCAGCACACCCAGGAAGGAACCTTCCCCTGCACGGCTGATCCCTTCAAGGATCTCAACGAAGGCTTCCCTGTCCTGCCCGCGGGGAATCACGCACTGGTATTGATAAAATCCTCTCTTCCCGTAGAGACGGTTCCATTGACCGAGGTTATCCAGCGGATAAAAAAAAGAAAAGGCGTGCACCTTTTCACGGCTGCGTTCTGCCCCGATTCTCCGGTAGTAAAGCTCGTTAAAAAGACGCATTGTGGCCGTGTTCAGGCAAATCGCGGGCAGATCGCAAGGCACAAGCACCGGCTTTCTTTCAGGCAATCCAAGCGGCTTCTCATCTCCTTGGTGAGCCGGAGCATGATTGCCGAGATAATAAATTCCACGGCCAAGACGGGAACCTTTCGCGAAGCAATCAATCCAGGCAACGGCATATTCGTAGTCCCTGTCGCTCTCCTCCGAAATTTTAAAAAAACCATCCAGATTCGGGAACCGAACGCTCACCCGGTCAATAAAGGCGCTTGAGATTTTTTTAAGCAGGATCCGGCAGCTAAGGATCAGCCCGGTTAATCCCAGCCCCCCGATCGTGGCCCGGTAGAACTCTGTGTTTTCTTCAGGGCTGCAAACAATTTTTTTGCCGTCGCTGCGAAGCAGTTCAAAGGAAACCACATGCGCTCCGAACGTACCGACCTGATGATGATTTTTTCCGTGCACATCATTGGCAATGGCTCCGCCGAGCGTCACGTAACGTGTCCCGGGAGTCACAGGCAAAAAATAACCTCTTGGAATCGCGTAAGCTAAAACCTCATCCAAACTTACGCCGGCTTCACATTCTAAAATAGCCGCTTGCTCATCAAAGGTTATCAGGTGATCGAGAGACCGCATATCGATGAGAGTTCCCCCGTCATTTAAACAGGAATCTCCGTAGCTGCGACCCAGGCCGTAGGGCAGATACGTTTGATCCGAAGAAAGATTGGGAAACGGACTGTTGCGCCAGGGAATTGTTTGAATGGTTTGCTTTCCCTTAAAGGTTTTTCCCCAGGATTGATACCTATTCATTAACAAACCACCTAACCATAAAGAACCACAGCGCAGACACAAGCCCACGCGAGGATACAGGCCTGGAGCGGGCGGTCTGAGAGAATGACCGCCGTAGGATCCTCCCCCTTTCTTCTGCGATGAACAAGGAAGAAGTAGCGGAAAATTCCATAATAGACAAACGGGATCGAGAAAATCAAATTCGTGGAGCCCACATTCAGAATTGTTCCGGCATCCACAGTATAAAGCGTATAGAAAACAATGATTGAAGCGGTCAGCACCCCGATCATCTGATCGATAAAATACAGGTTATAATCCGCCAAAACCGGCCGGTGCGCTGAAGCGTTTCGCTGCAGCACCGCGATCTCACCTCGACGCTTATTAAAACCCAAAAACATCGCCAGAACCATCGTCATCATAATGATCCAATGGGATAGTTCCACTTCGGCGACCAAGGCGCCCGCCTGCACACGCAGAAAATAGAAAACGCTCAGGCAAAAAATATCAATGATGAGCATCGTCTTAAGGTAAAAGGTATAGACAAGATTTAAAGCAAAATAACCCAGCAGAAGAACACCGAAGCCCCTATTCAGGCAAAACCCCGCCCAAAGCGCTGTCCCATTAAGAAGTCCGGCCGTAACAAGGGCCGAAGACAGGCTGACGCGGCCGGAAGCCACAGGCCGCAGTTTTTTTGTCCGGTGCAGCTTGTCCTTCGTTTTATCAAGCACATCATTAATAAGGTAAACACTTGAGGCCATCACGCTGAAAATAATGGCGGCCGCGAGCGCCTGAATCGACGACTCGCGATCAAAAGCTTTCCCGCCGAAAAGCAGCGGCAAAAA
>MHFC01000048.1:5009-7445 GCA_001804025.1 Omnitrophica bacterium GWA2_52_8
CAGGTTTTTGACCCATTGCTTGGGACGCAATGCAAAAAAAAGCAGTTTCATGCTGGCGAAAGTCTCGAAATGTTTGTCTGGGTACGTGCTGATTTCCTATCGGTAATCCTCCGGCTCAAAATGTTCCAGCACTTTGATGGCCGCCATGAGATTGTGTTGAACATTATCGACCCGGATGGAGTTATCATAAACCGTGGTACGCATACCGCCCCGGACTGCCTCGCGCTTTGAGATATAAAACATGTCCACTTCATCCCGGAACTGAAGCTGCATGGCACTTCTCAGGCCCCGCCGAATAGCCAGCCGGTAAGCGTCCTCTCGCGGTTTGTCCTGCACCTCCCGGGCCAATCGGAAAGCGTCGACAAGACCTTCCAGGTAAACTCCCGTCGCGGAGGCGTGCGGAGGTCCATAGCCCGGTTTTTTGGGATTATAAAAACGGCCCTGTGTATCGGGATAGGCGGCCGCACTTTCCCACTGCTGCATTTCAAGCAGCCAGTCATTCATTTCAAAAATAAAATCCTTAAGCTCCGGATCTTTTGTGTGCTGCCACATCATATAATCCGCCTCGGTGTGCCAGGGAACGAACGCCGGATTTAAATTTTCGCGGTGCCAAGTGCGGTAATACCGGAAGCTTCGCATAAATTTCTCAAGCAGTTCTTCACTTTTTTCTACCTCATATAAATGCGCCCAGTAAAACAATGTCTCACCGGGATAGTAATTTTGGTTTGCACGCGAAGTTGTCGGATAAAACGTATAGAAGGACCCGTCCTCCTGCTGCATATGATCCATAAAACGCTGAAGAGCCTGTTCTTCGTTCCTGAATTTTACACGCTCAGGATGTTCCAGAATCGCCAACGCCGCCAAAGCAGCCGCGCCCAATTTTACTTGTCCCTGGTATTCAATCAGCCCCAGATCCCTGTCCGTACGGTAAAAATTCTCCAAATTGTATCGAATGTTTCTTTCTGCTTTGTCAAAAACATCTGCGAAGTTCCTGTACTTTGCCCACTTTATCAAAGAAACGGAAGCCATCCACTGGCGAATCATATTGTTAGAATCGGCTTCCATACCGACGCTCGGCCAATATTTATAAGTGACGCGCCCGTCCTTGTGAACCTGCCCCACAAGCCAGTCCGCCAGGCTTTCTGCGTACTTTCGAACTTCTTCCTGATGAACATCCTCCATAGTGACCATACGGTTCCCGCGGTACATGAGAACGGTTTCCTCGGGACGGCCGAGCGGAACAAGAATCTGATGGGCTTTAAAACGCCGGATTCTTTTAATATTTGGAAGACCGATAAGGCTGATATGTTTATTGAAGTTTCGATTGGCCGCAATCATGGATGTAGGACCGATGCGAGTGATGCTTCCGTCGCGCTGGATCACTTCAAGCCCATATACTCCGACGGTAAGATTGGAAAGCCGCCCCGCCCAATTATCGAGGGGGACGTTTTGGTAGTCATAAGTCAGATCAAGTTCAATGGTGTTATTCTCCGAGCGCAGATCAAACTTACTCTTAGCCTTTTGGCGGGCCTCGTAGAGAGCCAGCTCCACATTTTCACCCCAGGAACCTTCCTCGGCCCAGGCCTCACCCCGCTTCCGGCCCGCTTCACGCAGGGCCAGGTAAACCGCACCCGGCTCCTTTAACTGTGCCGTCACCGCGATACTTTCCGGAGTATTCTGAAATCCGCTCTGCTGTATATGCTTGATGAGGTTTGCAACGCGCGAGGCCGTCTCCTCCGGGCTGCCCGCAAAAACAAAGCCCTCCGATAAAAACAAAACGCAGGGAAACAACAACGCGGAGAGAAAAATCTTTTTCATAGACCTGCCCCGTCTCAGCGATTCCATACTGATTTCTTCTAAAAGATCGGCGGATACCCTTCTTTTATTCACAGGCCGCGGATGACGTTCTTTAATTTCTTTATGGCTGATAAGCTTATCGCTTAACCGCCGCCATTCGGACGATGAGCTTACGGACAGTGACGTCGCGTGAGATGGTATTAAACCGGTTACTGCCATAAACATTTACGGCATCAATCTAATCGTTCAAGGCGATTTTTCCGGTCGTGAGTTTTATCCTGCCGGGAATCCGTTGAACTGATTTCGACGATAGACGGCATTTTAAGGGATATGCGCCGGAATAGCTACCATGACTAAAAAAAAGTGAACGGAAGATTAAAAAACGCGGTCTCTTTTGGAGGTTACGCTTTGTTCCGACGGGCCTCAAGTACGCTTTTTCCTTCACGTTAACTCTCAACCTCATTGCCTATCCCCGGGACATCGGTACTGATTTTACCGATTTTATTCTTGCAATTGCATCATATTTTCATTGACTCATTCCCTGGGGTCTGTTGACATTTGACTTGTATTTCTCCCTCTCCCGTTGGGCGAGGGGTGGGGTGAGGGAAAAAGTTTTTAATTTCCCCTCACCTTAATCCT
>MHFC01000049.1:0-1631 GCA_001804025.1 Omnitrophica bacterium GWA2_52_8
CGCAGAACCTCTTCCAGCGTTTCAATCAGGGCCTCGGAAACCGCCTCGGGCAATTCAATCAAATTGGCCGGAAGACTCCGGCCCGCCGCCCCGTAGACACGGGCCACTGCGTCAAACGTCACGTCCCCGGTATAACCCGCCTGCCTCAAAATATTTTCCGCACCCGCTGCTCCGGCAGGAATGACCCGCGGCGGCACCGCATCATTTCCAACATTTTGAGAGATTCTTCCGCCCGTAACTTTTAATCCGCCGATCTCGGCTTGATACCCCGGCTCTAACAAAACGCCGCCGGAGAGCGGGCTTTCATTCTTCCGCATTTCCGAACGGTTTTTTCTCACACCTATTTTTACCGGTTTCTGATTCTTTCTGCCTTGTACCGCAGCACGTTTTTTTGCTCCGTTGCGGCCTTCAAGCGGTTGTTTGTTCCCGGGCACAGCAGCAGGCGCCGTTGCCGAAATTCCGGCTGTTTTCGCACCGTTTCCGTCACCTGCTGCAGCGGCCGGCAAGCGGTTGTCCACATCCGGAACGCTGGATGATGATAACTGCGCCACGGCTGGTTTCGAAGACCGGATATTAGGCACATAAGGGTTCGTTACGCCTTGGTATAGCATATAATTCGGCTTCTTATTATCCGTAACCGTAACAGGAAAGCCGGGATTCAGTTTTTGTTCACCCGCCAACGCGATGACATAGCCGGCGCCGGCGGCGTACTGGATTTGCGTCACCATAAAATCATAGCCTTCGGGAGATCCTTTTAATTCATCGCGGTCAGAAAATGAATACGCGGTTTTGGCAAAAATGACTTCTTTATATTGAAGCCCTTGATCGTAAAGAGCCCCGAGCTGGGCCTCGGCCTCTGCCGTCAAAACAAGTCTGCCGGCCCCGAAAACCTTTTGAATAGTGATTAGCATTTTTTCTTTGAGGGGCGTGGTTTCGGGGTTGTACAGAGCGAACGGGTTAAATTTTCTTTCGCTCTCTTCCATTTTGATTAAGTCGCCGTTCTCAACCCGGTGCGGGACAAAACGCTTCTCGGTCTTTTTCAAAACCTCAACGATGCCGTCCGCTAGTTCCAAAGCGCCTTTTTCCCCCTTGCTAAAGGCATCGTTAATAACCACCCTGATCCCCCTGGATTCGTAATAATTTCTGACGGCCTTGATTTGCCAGGGTTTGTCATTTTTGAACCGGTTAATGACGACAAGCGACGGCACGCCATAGCGTTCATTGTTTTCAATATGCCGGTTAACGTTGGCAAGCCCGCGGATCAAAGCCGCCTCTGTTTCTTTTTGCTCCGTCAATTTTTTCCCGGACTCGTTTCCGTGCTTGATCAACCCGCTGATCCGTACGGTCACAAGGTCAAGATCGGGCCTGAGGCCCGCAACCTGCACGGCCTTGTGCCTTCCGTTATCGGCGGCAAAACCCGCTTCGGTCAAAACATAATCTCCGAGTTTCAGGGCCGTTTCCGTTGCGCGCAGGCTGTTGATCCCGAGTGAAAGATTCGCAAAAGGACCTGAATGAATAATCACAGGCACCGCCCCGGCTTTCGTGCGCGCAAAGTTGGGGTTAATCCCGTTGATCAGGACTTTTGCCATGCTTCCGTTAACCTGAAGGTCTTCAGCCGTCACCGGCTTTCC
>MHFC01000049.1:1650-2020 GCA_001804025.1 Omnitrophica bacterium GWA2_52_8
CGGATTCTCCCCAGCCGGTCTTTTAAATCCTCAAAATCCCTGGCCACCGTCAGAATCGCCATGACCTCGCTTGCCGGCGTCACATGCCAATGAGCTTCATGCCGCAGATCAATCCCGTCTGTTTTCCCGATTTTTTGCTCGTAGGGAGAAACGATAGCCGTTCTCAGGGCCGCATTATTCAGATCCTCCACATAGGGCCAGATGATCTTGTCCTTGTCGATTCGAAGCGGGTTCGTGACTCCGTTGTAGCTCATATAAAGATGATGCACCAAAGCCGCCGCAAGGAGATTGTGGGCATGCCCAATCATCAAAATGTCGCCCGTAAATCCGTTTTCGACATAGCCCTGCGGTTCAATCGTCATTTTTCCGC
>MHFC01000049.1:2029-4017 GCA_001804025.1 Omnitrophica bacterium GWA2_52_8
CACGCTTTTCCCGACCCCCTCGGTAATGCTCGCCGGATGCATGGCGGATACCAGGATCAGTTTGCCGTTTTTGCGTGCCGCCCGGCGGTGCAGAACTTTGTCCGTAAAAATTTTTCCGGCCCCGCGCGTATGGGGCTCCCATTCCTCACGGCTCAGCCTTAGCTTGCGGGCAATAATTTCGTTCCAGTCAGGCTTTTTCCGGACTTCCGTTCTTTTTTCCGCTGTGCGGACCTCGGAACGATAGCCCCAACCGGAACGTCCGTTTGTCTTATCCCAACCACTGCTCCTTTCCGGATCATTTCCGGTTCCCGGACCAAAACTCCGGCGCACCGGTGTGCCCGGACCCCAAACTTTGCCGTATCTCCTAGCCTCTTGCGGGAGAGCAGGCGCCGTTTGTAAATAATCAATACTTCCGTCGCCCGTCACATATATTTTTTCGACGTTCCGGCTTTCCGACCGTCTTAATCTCTCACTTAGCCGGTGAGGCGCCCCGGGATTTACCATGTTCCCGCGCCAGTCAAAATATCCATTTTGATGGGTCATGACGCCGCGGTCACCCAAAAGGATTCGCGCGGCCGAACTAGCGGTTCCGTGCCAAAACAAAAAGCCGCTCCTGCCGTCCCGCACTAGCGCCTGATCCAGATCTGTCAATTCGTCATAAACGCGGCCGAGCAATTCAAGAAAACTTTCACCGCCCGGGAAGACGACAAGCGCGTTTTCCATTTGCCGGTACTGCATTAATGCCTTCCGCGCATCCCGGCCGAATTGCTCTTCGATTTCGGGCGCATTGAGATTGTCATAATTTCCGAAATTGATTTCAATGAGTCCCGGGCGAATCGTTACTGTGAGCCGCTCGACTGCTTTTTCACTTGAGTTGATACCGGAAAGCATCCGGTTAAAATAGTCCGTATTAATTTGCGCTGTGTCTTGCACTCGCTTGAGCGGACTTCCAAAAAACAGAAACTCTCCCTGCGCAAAGCGTCCGCCCAGAGTGGTCCAGACAAACTCTGCGGTTGTCTGTACCTGTCTCGTGCCGTCGTGAGTCAGCTGATTGTGCAGCGCATCGCTATCTGATGGAGTCAGATCCGATTGGCCTTGAAGACGGTCTCCTTGTGAGCGGTCCCCATTGACGGGGGTCGGGCCGTGGCGCTCCATCCAGATTTCGCTCTGAAGTTCAAGCGGTTCAAAACCCGCGCCGGGAAACAGCCGCCCGAGCGGATCGGTTTCCATATTCAATTTTTTTAGAATTTCCTGCTGCTGCGCTGTCGGTGTGTAAGTCTTGATCAGCGCAAGCGTCCGTTCGATAAATGCGGTATCTGCCTCCGCAGGATATTTCTTCCTTACCGACTCAACGCCCGTTTCGTACCGGCCTTGGCTGATGGCCGCTAACAATTCATTGGCCGCTGTCAACCGGGAAAGCACCTCCGCAGGCACCTTTGCGGCCGGATCCATTCCCGAAGACCCGCCCGTGATCCAGTCCGCCAGTTGTTCTGCCGATAACCGGCGCATTCCATTTTCGCCAGTCAAGACTTGCGAGCGCAGATTCTCCCAGGTCGGCGAAAAGCTATCAAAGCCCTCAAGTGCACGCAATAGGGCTAAAACAGCCGGTTGCAATTCAAAAAAATGAAAGGATCCGTTCACATCAGAAACCTGGGAATTTCTTGCTTCCGACCGTTCCAATGCGTGCTTGCGGGCCTGCATCCGGGATTCGATTTTTTCGATGGCGCCGGCAAGATGCTCGTTAGACGCCAATCCGGCCAAAGAATTTTGAATTTGCGTTTGAGTCCCCTTGGCAAGACCGCGCAAGACCGCTTGATAATGCGCAACCGCGGGGGCTGCCGTTTTTTTGTAGAATTGAATTTCCGCATCCGCTTTGTCCGGAACAATGAAATGAAAATAGGTGTCTTCGACGGCCTGGAGACGGTTTTGAATTTCCGCGATCCTGCGTTTGATGGTTTCAAAATCAGCCTGTGCTCCGGCACCCGCAA
>MHFC01000049.1:4031-9327 GCA_001804025.1 Omnitrophica bacterium GWA2_52_8
TTTAAAACCGACAGGAGCGCATCATCGCGCATGAGCAGATAAGCGTAGTCGCGTTTGCGGCGCGTGGCCGGTGCCGTGGAGTTCTCGATGTTTTTTCGCCGGGCGGCAATCCATTCACGGGCGGCCCTGATCGCGGCCAGAGCATTTTTAAGCTCGCCGTTTTCGATGTGAGTTTTTGCCAGCTCAAGTTCCGGTCCCGGCATCGGAATAGCTCCGGGGTCATTTGGCTCAAGCCTTTTGCCCGATTGAGTCAAGCGTACGATTTTACGGCGCAGCCCGCGTTTGCCTTGCGGTCCGGTCAGCACCTCTTCCAATGAAACTAACAGCTGCTCGCGCACATCATCCGGAAGCAGACCCGCCTGGTTCTGATAAACACCCAGCACATCCTGCGCCGCCCGGAGCGCATGATCATGGTAGCGCAGCTGATGGTAATCAAGCTCCTGAGAACCCATGGCTTTGGTGCGGCTTCTGAAAATTTTGGCCGCATCCTCAAAATGCAGAGGCACAAGAACCGGCATCAAAGCCTTCTCTCCGCCTTCGACTGCCACATACTTCCATATAATTTGCGACATTTTGAGACCTCCCGCCTCATCCGGCTCAAAACGCAGGACCGGCCGCTGCTCATACGGAAGATTGCTGACAAGATAACCCGCGGGATCCACCATCTGAAACCGCGACACCCGCGTCTGTCCCTCTCCGCGCCGGATGGCCCGCCAAATATGTTCATAGGCGATGCGCCTGTAAACTTCTTCGACGCTGATCAGAAGCGTAAAAACCGTTCCTTGATGAATTTTTGGCTTTCGAAGTTCATGGACGAGACGGATGAGCTGAATCTTGAGCCGGCGCTTGAGCAAATTGACTATTTGCTCGTTAAGGGTGTTAAGTTTTTCATCCGCTTTACCGCGGTGCGCCTCGATAAAATAAGGAAGGTACGCTTGAATATCCCCCGCCAAATCCTGCGCCATTTCCCTGAGCTTGCGGTCCCCTTCGAGCGCGGGCTTCCGGATAAAATCTTCCAGGAACTGATGTTCCCCTTTTTCTGTCCTGTTTGCCGGCTTGATCTCGGGCAGATACCCCTCAAGAACTTTGGCAAAACTGCGGGCGCGTTTTAGTTCCGCTTTTGCGTTTACCGGACTTGTTCCGTTTGCCGCTTTATACCGGCTGAAAACTCCGAGCAGTTCGTTATGAATCCGGAAAAATTCCACCATGCGCGCTTCGGCAATTTCTTCGGGCTGCAGTTTGAGCACATTCCGGCTCTCCGACCGGTAAAGCGGCCCCAAAAGATTTTCAAGCGAAGGCAGAGGTTTCTCGGAACCGCTTGCGGCGCCCGAAATATGGGAATCAATTAATTGCCGGGCAAAGGCAGCATACAAGAAGGCGCGCTTTTCTTCCCAAACAAGCTCGCTCTCCGGCCGGGTAAATTCCGCATTGAAAGCAAACGTACGGAAGCGGAGCAAGGGTTCATTGCTTAGTTGAACCGTAATTTGCCGCTTGCCCTGAACGGAGATGTAATGAAGCGGATGGCGCATAAAATTGTGGAAGTTTTCGCGGTTCAAGGCGAGTCTTGAGGAGGCCGCCCAAGATCCAATTGCGCGCGTTACCCCGTCAAAAAGAAAAAACTCCGCCGCTTCTTTCAGCCGTGAGTCCTGAATATTCTGCCAGCTCATACCCTCGTCCAAAGACAACTCTATAGAAGATTCGCCGAGACGGTAGAGACGGCCGCCGATGCGGACAACAGGTTTATGATCGCGGATCCATCGGCGTAATCCCCGCAACTCAATTTTTTTAAACTCTCCGTGCTGAATTTCAAATCTAAAAACTGGACTCGCGCCGTCAAATGCGAAGTTCTCCTGCCCGTCCCCGGACGGCAGAGCATGAACCAGTTCCACGATAGCCCGGGAATCAATGGAGTCCAAAGAAACTATCCAATCCGCGCGGACACCATCGCCTGTTGCCGTAATCAAAGGCTCCGGCCAGGAAAAACCCAGTTTTTCCGCCGTTTCAAACGCAAAGAAAGGGTCGATGCGGTATAGCGCCGTCAAAATGGCCCGCTGTTCCGAAGCATCCTTTTTGTTTCCGGCAATGGTCGCCATGGCGGCAAGCCTGGCCGGCCCTATTTGAAGTGCGGTTTTTGAGGCCAATTGGTTTGCGGCTTCATTAACAGAAAGCGGAAAACGCAATTGCTGAATCAAGCCATCTATCTCATCCGGCGAATTTGAATTTCTCGTTTCGGAGCGGCCCGGTGATAATGCCTCAGCTTTCGTAAGGCGCCCGTCCGGCGTTATTACAACCGGCAAACCGGATTGCATCACAATTTTTCCGGCGGCAAAGACTGCGCCGTCTGCTGCGATTTCCACGCCGAGCCGGCCACCTGAAAAGCTGCCGCGGAATACATCCCTTAAATTTTTTCCGGATGCGCCTCCGGCGCGAAGCTCTTCAAGACCGGCACGCACCAGCTCAAGCGCAAGCGCTTGCGAAACTCCGGGAGACGTCCATTGCTCGAGAGCAAAGGAGTACCCGTAGGTTTTAACCGCCGAACGCAATTTTAAATAATCATCATCCAGCAGGACAGAACGCCGGTAAATATCCGCGTCCTCGATACCCTGCATCCGGGGAGTCGCTTGGACAAAAGAGACGCCCTGTTCTTTAAATATTTTAGCCAATCCGGGCGTATGAAATCCGCCGGTAACAAGAATTGCGGCACGCGCCGAACTCTCGTTCATCGCTTCGGAAATGTTCCGGTAGAAGCTTCCTTCCCTTTTTGCGGCGGACAGATAAAACCGTTTGGCCGCCTCGAAGGCCTGATCCGCTTTGGCCGCTCCGGCGGAAGGCGAACCGCCGTCGATGGCCGCCGACAATAAAGACGGCTGTAACCCTTCCCCGGCCGCAAGCACCCGGTCATACTCGTCGCGGCTGATCTCAAGCTTGAGAAATTTACCGAGAAGCATCAGGCGGTCAAAGGCTTCGAGAAGTTTTCGTTCCGTTTCGTTTTGAACAAGCTGCCCGCTGATGTGCGCGGCCAAACGTTCAATTTCGTCAAAAAAAGTCCGGGCATCGAGTTCCTGCTCCAAAATCCTGAGCCCCAAAAATTTTAAAAATGACGGGTATTCGTTAAAACTCATCCCCTGTGCGGCGGCGAGCCCCCAGAAAGTTTCCAGTTTGTTCCGAATACCCGGGATTTCGGCCGCGGTATTTTTTCCGCCGGCAACGGAAGGAATCTGCCAGGCCGCCGTTAAATTCCGCTCTGAAAGGGCTTTTTTGAACCGGGCCTCTTCAGCCGCAACCGCCGCCATGTCGAGTTGGGTCTGGCTTTCTTGGATCCGGTAATACCGGTAAAGTTGCGGCCATGCGATTTGGGTTTTGGGAAGATCAAAATCGAGGTTTCGATGTTTTTTGGCGGCCCGGTTCAGCGCATCCAGATGTTCCGGAATTTCGCGCAGGCCTTCGCGGTAAGGCAAAACCGTCTTGAAAAAACTCCAAAGCTCCGGACGGAAAACCTGTGAGGCCTCCGTCAAAAGCCGGCGTTTCAGGCCTTCGACAAACTTTCCCATCTCCTCTGCGGAAGAATACACCGCCGCGTATTGCGAAAGATTTTCCTGATAAATACTGAAGTCTTCGATGCCCGACACCGAAACCGCCTGCCGGGACTGCTGCGATAAAAAAAGTTCGCCGCCCCCCACGTAGCCGTCTTTAACGAGACGGTCGATAACTTTTGAATTCAGATCATTGTCGATGAAAAAGCGGAATTGATCCGGGGTCATTGCTCCGCTTGCGCCTTCGAGAAAAATATGTGTGATTCCGTAATTTTTTGAAAGGTAGTCGATCAGCCCGGCAATGTTGTGCTGGGCCTGGTATTGGGCGTGCGCATCCTGGATGTGGATAATCGTGCGGCGTTTTTCGTCTCGCGCGCCGGGCGGTGCGATATGGGTTTCGCCGACAGTTCCGAGATGGCCGGGAACCCGGAAATCAGCGGCTAGAAGCAGCCCGTCTTTTGACAGTGCTTGATTGGCTTCGATCTTTACGGGAAAACCCGGCGCAGCCAAAACGGTCTCGCCGGTAAAAAAGATAAGTGCTAACGCGGCCGATAAAATTCTCTTCGCAAGATTTGTTTTTTTGCGTGTCATGAACTTCAGTCTATCGAGGGATTTCCGCCTTTTCAAACATGCTTAAGCGCAATGCCTGCAAGGAGATAGGGAAGATTATATGGTTTTAATTATTTTGTCAATTTATTCGGCGTTTGATACGGTCATTCCTTGGCGATGCCTAGCAGAATATAGCAGAAATGTATGCCCGGCCCGGACAGCCGACGTCCGTTTGAGATTTTAAATTATGAGACAAAATCGAGGGTTATTTTTTTCGGAAGAATCCCCGCACGAAAACCTTCGTCGAGGAGGCGCTGAAAGCCGGCCTCTCCTTTCGGGCCGAGGTCGACGGTGTAATCATTGACATACATGCCGACAAACCGGTCGTTCAACTCTTCGCTGATGCCGCGTCCGTAGCGAATGGCATATTGAAGCGCCGGCCGGCGGTTTGCCAGCGCATATTGGATGCTTTCTTTAAAAAGCCCCGGGAATGTTGCAAGCACCTCGCTGCCGAGGTCGCGGCGGATCACGTCGACGCCAAGCGGCAGCGGCAATCCGTTTGTCGTTTTATGCCACCATGCGCCCAGGTCCAGGATCTTTTCAAGGTCAAATTGTTTATAGGTGATTTGGCCCTCATGAATGACCAGTCCGAAATCGACGGCCCCGGAATCGACCGCTTCAAGAATTTTGTCAAACGGTGTAAACACCGGGGTAAATTTTTTTTCAAAAAGCCGCAGCACAAGATAGGCCGTCGTCAGCTTGCCGGGAATCGCGATGCGCTTGTTTTTAATCGAAGCCGGCGTCTGTTTTTTTGCCACGAGGATGGGACCGTATTTGTCTCCGATGCTCGCGCCGGAACGCATCACGGCATACTTGTCCGCAAGATACGCATAGGCATGACAGGAAACCGCGGTCACCTCAAGCTCGGCATTTTTAAGCGCTCGCTGATTCAGGCTTTCGATGTCCTCGATCACGTGCCCGACCTTGTAGCCGCGCATGGGAATTTTCTCCTCGGCGAAAGCATAAAACATAAAGGCGTCGTCGGGGTCCGGGCTGTGGCCGAAGCGGATATTCATGGTTTTAGGTTTGGCAAGCGGCATAAGGTGTCCAATATAAAGGAAGGGGTTTTTCTGTCAATCTTTTAGAATAGGATTTTCAATGAGGTTTCCGACTCCCCCTCACCCTACCCTCTCCCAATGGGAGAGGAAAAAAAT
>MHFC01000050.1 GCA_001804025.1 Omnitrophica bacterium GWA2_52_8
CTGGGTGGCCAGCCGGTTTTGTCTCGAAAGTTTGGCCGCCCGCTCACCCGTCCCCGTCCGGCAAATGGATTTCCCCGTTTTGGGACCGCTCGTTTCTGCCGGACCCATCCGGCGGCAGCTTGAGCTTCCGCAAAATAAATTTCTTTTCCTCACCCTTTTTGATTTTCGCAGCTTTGAACCGCGCAAAAACCCGCGCGCCGTGATCGAGGCGTTTAGAAGGGCTTTCCCGGATCCCGGGCAATCCTCCGCCCGTTTGATCATCAAAACCATCAACGGAAATGCCTATCCCGCTGAAATGAGCGCGCTCAAGCAGGCCGCGCACCCCTATCCGGTCCATTTTTTAGACCGCTGTCTGGACCGCCAATGGCTGTACCAGCTCATGGCTTCTTGTGACTGCTATATTTCCCTGCACCGTTCCGAAGGTTTTGGAATCCCCCTGCGTGACAGCATGGCTCTCGGAAAACCCGTCATCGCAACAAACTATTCGGGAAATTGCGAGTTTATGAATTCTGAAAACAGTCTGCTTGTCCGCTATTCGCCGGAAGTCCTTAAGGAAAGTATCGGGCCTTATTCGAAGGGAGCCGAGTGGGCTAATCCTGACATCGGGCATGCAGCAAAAGAGATGCGCTGGGTCTTTCATCATCCGGAATCTGCAGCAGCGCTGGGAACACGTGCCTCCAAGGAAATCATGCGCCGGTATAGCCCTGAGGCATGCGGCTTAAAAATGACGGCCCGGCTTAAAGAAATCATAGGCCGCGGACCTTCTTTGCGGCTGCTTGCCGGCCGCGGACAGATCGTCACCGCTCCAGTTTCTGCTGTCCGGCCTCATCCCGCACTTGTTCCGTAGACTCTGCCTCGTATTGATCACAAAAATCCTGGTACCCTTTAATGACTTCAGCCGTCGGACCGTAGGCTTGCAGCCCGCCCTTCTCCAGCCAAATCGCATGGCGGCACCGGGCCGCAAGATCGCTGAGATTATGGGAGGCCAGAAGAAGCGTTTGGTCCGACCGGAACAGGTCATCGAAAAACATGCCGACTTTTTTTTGAAACCGCAAATCGGCCATGGAAGTACTTTCGTCAAAAGCCATAAAGGACTCCCGCGATTGGATAAATACCGAAAAACACAGGCGCTGGACCTGCCCGGATGACAAGTGCTTGACCGGTGCGTAAAGAAATTCTTCAAGCTCCGAAAAATCAAGGATCTCGTCAAGTTTTTTGCGCACCTCCGCCACCAGCATGCCGTAATACGCCCCCATCAGATAGATATTGTCCAAAACAGAAAGCTGCGCGTTCAAACCGAGCCCGTAGCGGAACAGCGATTTCACATTTTCCTTCTGCTGAATTCTGCCCGACGTCGGTTTATAAATGCCGGCCGCGACGCGGAACAAAGTCGTCTTGCCGGCGCCGTTGCGCCCGATGACGGCGATCTTATCTCCCTTACGAATCTCGAAGGTCACGTCCCTCAACGCCCACAGCGAGCGCGCAAGCCGCTTTCCCTGAATCACCGACGAAGCAATCCGGAAAAGCGTGCGCTGGCTCTGATAAACATGAAACATTTTGCTGACATTTTGGAAACTCAGGATTACAGGGTTCACAACTGCTGCACCATCACCCGCTCAATTTTTTTGAACCAGAAATAACCAAATCCGAAAAACA
The DNA here is from genome assembly GCA_001804025.1 of Omnitrophica bacterium GWA2_52_8. Taxonomy (GTDB): domain Bacteria; phylum Omnitrophota; class Omnitrophia; order Omnitrophales; family Aquincolibacteriaceae; genus GWA2-52-8. The sequence continues at coordinate 1,657 of MHFC01000050.1, forward strand.
AAACCGCGTAGACGGGGCCGAGGATCAGCACCGGCACCGGTTCAAACTGGGGCCTCTCGCCAAGAAGCAAAAAACGGAAGCTGAGAAGAAAAGGCGTAATGGGGTTAGCCCAGAACACAATTTGCCGGCCCCACTGCGACAGCATTTCAAGACCATAAAATATGGGCGTTGCGAAATAAAAAATCGGGGTGATGCGATTCCAGATTTCCTGCACGTCGGAAGCAAAAGTGGACAGCACCTCAAGCAGCAACCCCACCCCCACACTCATAAATAAAAACACGGCGGCTGTCACCGCCATAAGCGGCAAGTGCGCGGGAATGAGAACCTTGTGCCAGGCCGCAAGCAGGGCGCACAAACTAAGCTCGACAAAAAACTTGGTCGCAGGAACAATGAGCGCAGAAAATATCAAAATTTCGGTCGGCGTTGTCGAATTGATAACGATGTCGCGCCGCTGACTTAATGCCGTATTGGTGATATTGACCACGGACATAAAAAAATAGAGCGTGACCACTCCGGTTAACAGCTTTATCGGAAAGAGCGGAATTTGCCGGCCCATCCGGTCAATGAAAATAAAATACAGCACGGCAAACGTAAGCGCCGGGCCGATGAAGCTCCACAAAATTCCGAACAAGGACCGGTAATCGCTGGCTTTCAGGTGCATGACCATCAGCACATACAAAAGGTTTAACCGCTGCCTCAGTTGTGTCATATCCGCCTTTTTGATTAATAAAACAGCTGGTAATGTTACGTCTCTTACGATGGCCTACTTGAGGCGGTGCGGGCGCCAAATCCATGATCCGGACGCTGAGAAAGAAAGCGGCGCAGATGCCGATAATTGAACCACCAGAGAAACGCGGAGGAGCATGAAAAAAAGCCATGTTTTCGGTCTGGTCTGTGCCGGCGGAGGGGCTCACGGCGCCTATCAGGTCGGAGTTTTAAAATATATTCATCATTACTTTTCAGACGGCAAGCAGAGTCCGTTTCAGATTTTCTCCGGGACTTCCTGCGGCTCGCTCAACACAAGTTTTTATGCGTCCCATTCCCATGACGCCCACGCGGCCAGGCTGCGCCTGGAAGAGCTTTGGCTTGAGTTCCACATCCCAAAATATCACGGCAACCTGATCCGGAATTTTATCGGATCGACGGTGCGCGACTGGCTGCGCCCCCCAGAGAAACGCAAGCCTCTGTGGACTTTGCTCGACCCGAAACCCATGCGGGACATTGTGCACAAGGGATTTCAACGCGAGAACCTTGAAAAAGCGCTGCGTGCGGGTACCACTCGCGGAATCGCCGTTTCCGCCACAGAATTGCTGTCGGGACGCACCTGCTGGTTTCAGGAAGGATTAACCGCCGCACCCTGGAATCTTTTTCATTCGCTCGGCATCATCGACCAAATAAGCCCGGAACACATCGAGGCGAGCTGCAGCGTCCCCGTATTTCTTCCGCCCGTCAAAATCGGAGAACGTTATTACGTGGACGGGTCCGTGAGCCTTCACTACCCTTTCAGCGCAGCCATGACCATGGGCGCCGGCAGGATTCTGGCCATTGCGACCGACAAACCCATCCCGGCACAGCTCCCCCATTATGTCCGGTCGTTCCGGCCGAAATTCTCGCATATCGTAAGGATGATGCTGAACCAGCTCGGTCATGATCACGCGCCGGACGAAGCCGCTCAGATTGAAGTGCTCAACCATTTTTACGAACAGCTCGCAAAAAAACACAAGCAGTCAAAAGATGACCGGCCGTCCCGTCCTCTTTTTCATGAGGAAGCCCATCTCGCGCACTATCACCCGACGGATATATTCCTGTTTTACCCTTCGCGGAGAATCCGGCAAAGCGACTTCGAGGAACTTGAAGACAACAGCGGGGCTGCCAAGCCGAGGCGCACCCGTTTTTTATTTCACAAAAAATTTATCCGTGAATTGATCGATCTTGGGTATGACGACGCACAGGCAAAGCACCAAGAGCTCAAAACATTTTTTACATCGGCGCCAAAACCGGAAAGCCGTTTCCATTTCTTCCGCCGGAACCGTCCGCAGGAATGAGATTTTGACCGGCATTGCCCACACAGCATGGACGCTCCCGATAAAATCTGTTATATTACCGCGTCATTTTGGCGCAGCATCTTTGCGGTCGAAAAACCCAATCCTTCGCATTTTTTCATGTGCCCGTCAAGCCCGTTCGGCCTATTCCAGTACAAGCGCTCATACAAACAGCGCTCGCGAATCACGCCGCGGATGACGTAACGCAAACATGCGCCCGTAGCTCAGTCGGATAGAGCACCTGCCTTCTAAGCAGGGGGTCGGCCGTTCGAATCGGCCCGGGCGCACTCTCTTTTACGGCCCTTCTGAAAAAATAGTCTGCGCTTCTTCCTGCCAGGTATTCTTAAAACCCTCAAGCAGCATCACGATGTTTTGAACAGCGGGAGGAATAGATTCTTTGCCGCGGTCAGGATTCAACAGACTTTCCCATCCGATTCTTTTGAAAAAAACCTGCATTAACGAAATCACTGCGACCGATTCGTTATCGGTCCCTTCGGCGTGCAGGTAGGCGCTAAACGCCTGCGCGGTGTTCATGACTTTTTGGGAAGAAAATTCTCGGAAAACAGAACGGAAAAGAGCTTTTTGGCCAGACTCCGCGGAGATTTTCATGTCGCGGCAATAAGCTTCCCAGAGAATGCATCCGAAGGCCATCATCAAGGCATAGTATTCTAAAATAAATAACGGCTTCGGAATGTCGCGCCAAAAATCATCCCGCGCGGAAACGGCAAGGTAAGCCTGTTCCGGGGCTATCCCGCGGCGCATCCATTGATTCAGCTTTTCAATTTTCGTCCGGAAGGAATCATCGGGTATCATATCAAAGCGGTTTCTGCCTAAAGCTCATGAACGGTTTTGTTCCGCCGATTTTCCCGGCTGCGTTTTGCGGCGGGCAACGCCGGACTCCATGGCAGCCGAGGCAACCGCCGCCGACACCCGTTCGACGATGCGTTTGTCAAAAATACTTGGGATAATATATTCTTCATTGAGCTGATCACGGCCGATCAGCCCTGCCAGCGCTTCGGCCGCTGCCAGTTTCATGCTTTCATTGATTACCGATGCACGGACGTCCAGCGCGCCGCGAAACACTGCCGGAAAAGCAAGCGCGTTATTGATTTGATTCGGAAAATCGGAACGGCCGGTGGCAAAGATACGGCATAGCCGCATGGCTTTGTGAGGTTCGACTTCAGGGTCGGGATTCGCCATAGCGAACACAATCCTGTTTTTTTTCATGCACCCAAGATCACCGGGCTTTAAAACGTTCCCCGCTGAAACTCCGATGAACACGTCGGCCCCCGCGAGAGCCTCCCGCAATTTCATCCGGGGCTTGCTCCAATGGATGCAGGAATAAAGGCTCCGCCGCATCATTTTCAGTTCGCGCGGCGCGCCGTAAAGCACGACACCCTGGCGGTCCGCACCGATCAGCCTCCTGGCCCCTGCGGCCAGCAAGATCCGGCAGCAGGCAATTCCCGCAGCCCCCAGCCCGTTTACCACAATTTTGACATCTTCTATTCTCTTACCCGTGATTTTTAGCGCGTTTTTCAATGCCGCAAGAATGACGATGGCCGTCCCGTGCTGATCATCATGCATGACGGGAATGTCCAGCAAGGCTTTAAGCTTATCCTCGATTTCAAAACAGCGGGGCGCGCTGATATCTTCCAGATTAATCCCCCCGAAAGCCGGAGCGATATGACAGACGGTTTTGATGATTTCCTCAGGGTCCTGCGTGGCAAGGCATATCGGATAAGCGTTCACATTCGCAAATTCCTTGAACAGGACCGCTTTCCCTTCCATCACAGGGACGGCCGCCTGCGACCCGATGTTCCCGAGGCCTAAAACAGCCGAGCCGTCGGTGACAATCGCGACGCTATTGCTTTTCATCGTCAAGTTATAAACTTTGGCCGGGTCCTGCGCGATTGCCTGTGAAACGCGGGCGACCCCGGGAGTGTAAATCATGGACAACCGGTTCCGGGTGGTGACCGGATAGCGGCTATGGACCTCAATTTTACCTCCCAGGTGAAATAAAAAAATCCGGTCGGAGACCGACACAATATGCACGCCGCGAAGTTTGCGCAGCTTTTCGATGACCCGCTCCCCGTGCGCTTCGCCGGCAACATCAAAGGTCACATCCCGGACCATTTTATCGCGCGAAACATTGACAATATCAACGGCGCCGAGGCTTGCCTTGCTGCGCGCCAAAAGCGCCGTAACAGAAGCAAAAACACCGATTTTATTGCGAAGCTCCAGGCGGGCTGTCAGGCGGTAATTTGAAAAAGGTCCCAAATCGCTCATAAACCGGCTCCTTATAAGGTATTGCTAATGTATCGGCCGTTTTTGTCTGAAATCAAAGGCAATGATTTGTCCCCCATGCTATGACTTGCTATAATGCTTCCGCAATCATGATGACATCAAAATATGAGATCGAACAAAAATATAAAATTGATTCTCCAATATATATCCGGCGTCTTCTCAAAATTCTCGGAGCAAGGATATTAAACCAGGGCTTTGAATTGAATGAATTTTGGGACCAGGGCAGACTGCTAAGGCGGCACAAATCCGTGTTAAGACTCCGTAAAACGGATTTACGGTCGTCTCTCGCCTACAAAAGCGACACGCTGAGACACCGCTACACCAAACGCATAGAGCACGAGACCGCCGTAGATTATCCGCAGACGCGGGAAATCCTGCGCCATCTCAACTTCCGCTGCTGGCGGCGCTATAAAAAATTCCGGGAAACGTACAGACTGCGCTCCGCGTTGATCACGCTGGATAAACTGCCGGGATCGCGCTGGTATTTGGAAATCGAGGGGTCCCCCGCGGCCATCCGGAGGATTGCTTCAAAACTGGAACTTCCGCCCTCCCGGCAAGTCAAAAAGTCGTATCTTGAAATTCTTTTCCCGAAAGACTTTCGTTAGTTTTCTCTCCGGCATTTTTTTCTGCCATGGACCGCTCGTTCTGCGCTGCCTTTACCAATTTAGGGGTGATATAACGCCCATAAATCCAATCATAGAGAAATTGCGGAATGATTTTGTAAAAACAAGCCACCCAGCGCCAGCGGCGGGTCACGTAAGCCACTTTATTCCCGCTGCAAATGACGCCGGTGATTTGCCGCGCCGCTGTTTTCGCGTCGGCCGCCCACAATAAGTGTTTCCGGTTCTGCAGCATGTCGGTAAGGACAAAACCGGGCCGGATGTCCGTCACCCGGATATTCGTATTTAAAAGACGCTGTCGTAGTCCCTCCAAATAATTGGAAACGCAAGCCTTGCTTGCGCTATAGACCGGGCTTTTCCCGCTGCCACGGGTCCCCGCAATCGAGGATATTCCCACAATGTGCCCATGGCTCTGTTTCAAAAAAATGACCGCGGCAGCATTCGCCAGAGCAATAAAGCCGACGGTATTTACTTGAAGGACTTCTTGATCGATTTTCCAATCGAAATGTAAATTCGGAAGGTGAATTCCGGCATTGAGCACAACCGTATCAATGCCGCCCATCGCATCGGCTAATGCACGAAACCGCTCAATTGAATCCTGGGTATGTCTGAGATCGATTGCCGCAACCGTGATCTCGCGCGGATATTCCGCTCTGAGCTGCTCGAGTAATTCCACGCGCCGGGCCATAATTCCGACTTTCCACCCGCGGCCCGCCATTTCCCTTGCTAATTCGGGTCCACTGAAAAAAGGTTTTAAGGATTTAAGTTCTTTGACAACAAGGAGATAGGGCTCGGGAAAAGGGTTTAGGCGTGTTAAAAT
>MHFC01000051.1:0-1382 GCA_001804025.1 Omnitrophica bacterium GWA2_52_8
GGCTTCTTGCGAATAAAAAGCCATATGGGGCGTATAAATAACGTTCTCGCGGTGCAGCAGCACATGATTTTCCAAAATCGTGCGCTGTTTGAGCCAATATTCCTCGCTGTGTTTGTCCTGAATGAACCTGTTTTCCTCAAGAATATAAGCCTCTTCCTCCAAAACATCCAGACCGGCCCCGGCCAGGATACCTTCATTCAAGGCGCGGATCAGGGCTTCCGTTTCGACCAGACCGCCGCGGGACGTGTTGATCAAAACGGCCCCTTTTTTGATTTTTTTGATGTTCCCTTTATGGATCAAATGGTGCGTCGCCGGCATATACGGCACATGCAGCGTCAAAATGTCCGACTGTGCCAGAATCTCTTCAAAGGTCACATATTTAAAATTCATCACTTCGGACAAAAACTGCTGGCGTTTGACGTCGCAGGCCAGCACATTCATGCCGAAGCCGGTCCCCATGCGGATCACATGCAGCCCGATATGCCCCGTCCCGACCACGCCGAGGGTTTTTCCCCTCAAATCAAACCCCATGAGTCCCTGAATGGAAAAATCGTTGCGCATCGTACGCAAATAAGCTTTGCGCAAATTCCGCGACAGCGAAAGGATCAGCGCAAACGCATGTTCGGCGACCGTGTTTTCGCCGTAGGTCGGCACATTGCATACGGCGATCTTCTTTTTCCGCGTTTCCTGCAAATCAATGTGGTCGAAACCCGTTGACCGCGTCGTCACAAGCCGCAGCTCAGGCATTTTTTGCAGCAGCGCCTTGTCAATTCGTGACTTGATAAAAACCGACAGGATCCCCGCATCCTGGATTTTAGGCAAAATTTCGCCCGCCGTCTCGCGGTAAATACGCACATCCCGGGCATTTTGAAAATGTTTCTTCAAATATTCAAGCTCCCAGGCATCTTCGACTTCCGCGAAAACAATTGCCGGGTTCCGCGTGATTCCTTTTTTCCTTTTTTTATTTTTTCCAGATTTCATATTTTTTAATCCTCAAACATGGGTTTGATCAATGACCGGCCCCCGAAATCGCGGCTCAAAAGCAGTTCCCCGCCCGCCCGGCGGACTTCATCCAAGGCTTTGACATCATCTCCGGAACAGACATTGACCGCGCGCGTGAGGTCCGAGATGACCGCCGTTTCAAAATTCAGCCGCAGCGCATCCAGCGCCGTATGCTTGACGCAATAATCCGTGGCCAGGCCCGCCACATAAACCCGGCCGATTCCCCTTGCCCTCAACAGCACCTCCAGCTCTGTTTCCTGAAAACCGGAATAGGCATCCCGGTCAGGTTCGGTACCCTTGAAAATACGCAAATGGACCGCTCCCTGATTCAAGCGGCCGTGCAGCTCCGCCCCCCATGTTTCGCGGACACAGTGCACCGG
>MHFC01000051.1:1443-2056 GCA_001804025.1 Omnitrophica bacterium GWA2_52_8
GGGACAAAAATCGTTTTGCACATCCACAATAATCAACGCCTCTTTCATTTTCATAACCGCCTCATCAGCGGACCGCGGTCAATTTAGACCAGTCCGCTTTCTTCCGGCCTTTTTTTGCGCAGGGCCGGCCCTCGTATTCTACAATATCAGCGGTAATATCAATACGGTGGCGCAGTAATTTCGATCCGACACCGTAAGCGTCCACGGGCACCCTGTTTTTTTCAAAATCACGGATTTTTTCTTCATCAAACCCTCCCGAGACGACGATTTTCAAACGCTGGCAGCCCCAGCGGTCGAACTCGCGCCGAGCCCGTTTCACAAGCTCGGGACAAACCCCCCGGCCGCCTTTTCCGCGGACCGATTTGTCGCGCATACGCTGGCTTGTGTCGAAACGCACGCCCCAAAGACAGCCGCCCCCCGGCCCGATATATTTTCGCGCATCTTTGATAAAAAGTTTGTCCGGGACATCCGTAAGCCCTTCCCGCTGGGCCAGCATGCGCTCGAGAATTTTCCGCGTCGTCCCGATGCAGTCATTGTCCCAGTCGACAAGCGCGATGCGGTTGACCGACGGGTCCACGCGCCGGTCGAAGGCAAGCGCCGCCTCGGCTGTGTC
>MHFC01000051.1:2155-8646 GCA_001804025.1 Omnitrophica bacterium GWA2_52_8
CTTAAGGGCCGCGTAACCGTCAGCCGCCTGTGTCCAATAATGATCAAAGCGCGCCGAAAAGAAAAAAACATTTTTGCCCCGGGCCGCACGCACAACACGGTCCACGGCCGTCGCCGTCGCCGTAGGGCGCGCGATCACCCCAAGCAGGGCGGTTTCGAGATGGACGAAAAAACGCGGATCTCCGCTGATCTTCAGCACCGCTTCGCTTTCCCGGACGCGGTCGCCGTCAAAGCGCGCCGCGACGCGCAGCTGTTTCCATCCGCTCATCCACAAACGCTCCAGGCTTTTGCGGATTTCTGTCCTCTTGCGCTGCCAGTGCGAAACCTGCTTCCACTGGCGGCGCGTGCTCGCGTCCTGAAATTTCCACTGCACCTGCCGCAATTCCAGATAAAGGCGCCGTGCCTTGTTTTCATCGCGGTACATGCCGGCGCAGGTTTTCAACATGGCGATTGCCTCGTCCAGACCGCAGATCACCGCATTTTCCCTTGGAAAAAACTGATACCCCACCTGGACCTTTTTTTTGTCCCGGATCAGGACTTCGCGGGTCCGTAAAAAATAGCGGTCGGAGTAATAACCGCAGCGGAGTTTGTCCGTGGGAATTTTAAAGACGGAGGGCGGCAGCCGTTTGGTTTTCATTTTAGAGATCAAGTTTGATTCCCAGCCATTGCGGCACTTTTCTCAAAACAGAAATCAGGACCCACGCCGCAGCCAAAGCGGCGGACACGACCATCCAATCATAGGTGTCCATATATGCCAGACCGAAAATGGCCCGGAGCGGCGGACAATAAATAATCAGCATCTGCAAAAGCAAGGAACTCGCGAGCGCCAGCAAAAGCCAGGGATTTGAAAAAAAGGGGATATGATAATCTTTCCGGATGATGGCGACGCCGGCGCATTCCAAAACCACGAGCGTCGTCAAAGTCAGCGTCTGTGCGGTTGCGACGTCCCTCAAGGCGCCCCAATGACAGGCGACAAGCGCAAACGTTGATGCGACCGTGCTGATTACCGCAAGGTCATAAATAAATTTAGGGGTGAACATCGAGGCTTTTGCCTTCCGGGGCGACCGCTTCATGGCTCTTGGATCAAACGTATCCACGCCCAGGGCAACGGCCGGAAGCCCGTCGGTCACCAAATTCATCCAAAGAATCTGGACCGCCGTGAGCGGCACTAACACATTGCCTTGCGCGTCTTTGAGGCCGATCAAAAGAGCGGCCCCGAGGACCAAAACCTCGGCAAGATTGAAGGCTAGAAGAAATTTCACAAACTTCACGATGTTGTCATAAATCCCGCGACCCTGCTCAATCGCTTTGACAATCGACGCAAAATTGTCGTCGGTAATCACCATGTCGGAGGCCTCTTTCGTCACGTCCGTCCCCGTCCGCCCCATCGCGACCCCGATGTCGGCGCGCTTTACGGCGGGCGCATCATTCACGCCGTCCCCCGTCATGGCCACAATTGCATCCCTGCTGCGCCAGGTGTCCACGATCCGCATCTTGTGCTCCGCCGAAACGCGGGCATAGACCGAAATGTTTCCGATCGCCGCCGACAATTTTTCATCCGTCATCTTATCCAACTCGGCACCGCTCAAGGCTTGGTCCCCTTCTACCCACAGCCCGATCTCCTTAGCCACCGCAAGCGCCGTCTCTTTATGGTCCCCGGTGATCATGACCGGCTTGATCCCCGATTCACGGCAGGTTTGAATCGCTTGTTTGACTTCGGGCCGCGGCGGGTCCATCATCGCCAGCAGTCCGGCAAACGTTAAATTGTTTTCCATTTCATTCATGGACTTTCCCTTCAACCCCGGCTCCGAACGGCTGGCGACTGCCAGCACGCGCAGCGCCTGGCTTGCGGCGCGGCGGTTCGCTTCCTGAATTTCAGCCTTCGCCGTATCATCAAGCGGCATGATTTTGCCGCCGCGGTGCCATTTCACCGAACGCGCCAGAAGAACATCCGGAGCGCCCTTGACGAACAATTCCTCTCCGTGATGCGTCCGGCGCAAAATGCTCATACATTTACGCTCGGAATCAAACGGAAACTCTTCCAGCACGGGATTTTCTTCCTCCAGCACATCGCGCCAGATCCCGGCTTTGCCGGCCGCGACGAGCAGCGCCCCTTCCGTAGGGTCCCCGAGGATCGTCCACGTGTTTTCCGATTCCGTGAGCCGGGCGCCGTTGCAAAGGGCCCCGATTTTTAATGCGCGTTTAAGCTCGCCGGACAGGGCCTCGGGAGCCACGAGCCCGCCGCCAAGCCGGAATTCCCCCTTCGGCTCATAACCGTTCCCCGTGACCTCATACTCCTGTTTTGGAATCCATATTTTGCGGACCATCATTTCATTTTGAGTCAGCGTGCCCGTTTTGTCCGAACAAATCACGGTTGCGCAGCCCAGCGTTTCGACAGACGGCAGCCTGCGAATCAGCGCATTATACCGCACCATGCGGCGCACGCCGAGAGCGAGAGAAATCGTCACCACCGCCGGCAGTCCTTCGGGAATCGCCGCGACCGCTAAACTCACGGCCATCAACAGCATTTCGATCCAGGGCTGTCCCCGCAGCAGCCCCAACAAAAAAACAAGGGCCACCACAACGAGGAAAATGGCGGCAAGTCTTTTTCCGAGACTTTCCAGACGAATTTGAAGCGGCGTTTTTTCGTCGGGCTGCGACTGAAGCATGCCCGCAATGCGCCCCAATTCCGTACGCGGCCCCGTTTCCGTGGCCAGCATGATCCCTTTACCATAGACCGCCACCGTCCCCATGAAAGCCATATTGCGGCGTTCGGCCAAGGGCACTTCGCCCTTTTTCATTTCCTGATGCGTTTTCCCGACCGGTTGTGATTCACCGGTGAGCGCCGCTTCCTGCGTCCGGAATTGAATGCTTTCAATCATTCTTCCGTCTGCCGGAACGCGGTCGCCGGCTTCCAGAAAAACAACATCCCCCGGAACGATTTCTTTGGAAGCGATTTCCCGGACCCGTCCCGAACGCAGCACGCGGCTTCTCGGACTGGTCATTTTCTTGAGGGCCGCAAGCGATTTTTCCGCCCGGTATTCCTGGACGAAACCGAGCACGGCGTTCACAACGATAATGATCAGGATCACAACCGCATCGATCCACTCTCCGAGAATTCCGGCGATGACGGACGCGGCGATCAGGATCCAAACCATCAAATTGTTGAATTGGCTGAGGAAAAGGGCCCACGCGGAAGGGCCTTTGACTTCGAGAAGTTCGTTTAAACCATACTGCATCTGCCGGCTTCGAATGGCGTTATCCGAAAGACCCGCAGCAGGGACCGTGTCCAGCTGCGCACAGGCATCGCGGGCCGTCAAATGCCACCAGAGCGGCCGTTCTTCCTGCGGCGGTGCGTAAAGTGTCGGATTTGTATTCACGGGAACCTTCACAATGTTTAAGGCCCGTTGCGGCGGGAAAAGATTAAAGGACTGCTTTCATCCGGTGCTGGATCAGGCTCACCACGTTCTCAGCAATCAAGTCCACCGATATGCCCCCGGTGTTCCATGTCACATCGTAATCCAGCGGATTTTCAATATCGTGATTAAAATAGGTCTTCACCAGGCGCTGCCGCGACCGGTCCTGCTGGCGGATCAGTTCGCGCGCATGTTTTTCGTCGAGTTTGAGCAACTGGCGCATACGAACCGCCCGTTTATCTTCCGGAGCGATGAGCCGGATATGGATCCCGTACGGCAAATCTCTTGTGACCAAGTGCCCGGCACGGCCGACCAAAATCACCTTGCCGAAGTGCGCCAGCATATGAAATATCTTGAAAATTTTCTTGATGACGGCGTCCTGCGAACTCTCACCGCAGATAAGCTCCTGAAACATGTCCTCAATCTGGGAATGATATTCTTCGCTCAGCATCCGCTCAAGCGACACCTTGACGGTGGGATCTTCCACAACCATACGGCAGACTTCCTGGTCAAAAACACGCCAGTCTTCACCCTCGTTGACCTGCGATTTTTTGAGCTGTTTGATAACGGCTTCGGCCAAGGCGTGCCCGCCGGCCCCGGTCTCCCGGGAAATCGTCACGAACGGGTAATGGCCCCGCTGGAGGTTCGGCCGCTCACAATGTTTCTTATGATAATTGTGCATTTCTAAAAAACTTTGCAAATGCGTAAGGGATGTCATTTTCGCGATCCTATCAACAATAATTGCTTTTGATGGGTTTTTCTATTCTCCGTATAATGCACAATTTATTTTCTTATATATGAGAACGTTTTGTCCCGGATTCTTCTCTGCTGTCAATTCTAACGCTTTGGGGGCAGTATTTTCAAGAGGCCTTTATCGATATCTTCGTGATGCTTCGGCTTCTGCGGTTTGAGGTCCTGCTGCGGGGATTTGCTTTTTCTTCCCGACTCAGAGAGCGTTTTTCTGCAAAGATGTTCCTGGAGACGGAATTTTTTCTCGTCGCCGGAAGACTGTTTACGTTCATACACCCCCCCGGAATTCAGTTGCCAGGCATTCGTATTGTCTTTGAAACAGGCTTCCAGGATTTCTTTCAGTTCTTTTTTGCGCTTCGCATCCTCAACCGGAAACAGGATTTCCAGCCGGCGGTCGAAATTTCGCGGCATCCAGTCGGCGCTGGAAAGAAACATCTCTTCGTGACCGCTGTCGTAAAAATAAAAAACGCGGCTGTGTTCGAGAAACATGTCGACGATACTGACGACCTCGATGTTTTCGCTCACTCCGGGAACGCCCGGGACCAGGCAGCAAATCCCGCGCACGTTCAGCCGGATTTTAACTCCGGCCTGCGATGCCCGGTATAGAGCATGGATCACGTCCCGGTCGACTAAAGAATTCAATTTGGCCATAATAAACCCGGGATTTTCTTTCGTGCTCCGCATCGCCTCGCGCAGGATCAGCCGCTCGATGCGCTTGCGGAGGCCGAAGGGCGCGATTTCAATTTTGGAAAATCCGGCGGGATGTGAGTAGCCCGTCATGACATTAAAAAATGAAGAAACATCCGCCGTCAGGGCGTCGTTGCAAGAGAAGATCCCGATGTCCGTATAAAGCCGGGCTGTTTTTTCGTTATAGTTTCCGGTGGCAAGATGCACGTAACGTTTGATCCCTTCCGCTTCCCGGCGGATGACAAGACACGCTTTCGCATGAGTTTTATAACCGGACACACCGTAAAGGACGCTGGCCCCGGCGTTTTCCAGACGGCGGGCCCCGCGGATGTTGCGCTCCTCATCAAAGCGCGCCTTTAATTCCACGAGCACGGTGACCTGCTTGCCGTTCTCCGCCGCGCGTTCGAGCCAGGCAATAACCGCCGATTCCGGACTCGCACGGTAAAGCGTCTGCTTAATGGCCAACACATCCGGATCTTCGGCGGCCTCGGCCAAAAAACGGATGACGGCATCGAACGAATGGTAGGGATGGTGAACCATAACGTCCCCGTGCTTAATCACCTCCCAGACATCCTGCGCCTCCTCAAAAACCGGAACAGGCTGGGGCTGCCACTCGGGCCGCCTCAGGGACTCAAACTGCTGCAGAAAAGCCAGCTGCGAAACGCCTTTGAGATCCGGCCAGGCTTTCGAACGGCAGATGATTTCTTCCGGAATCTGGAATTTTTCCTTGATAAAATGCATGACCGCATCAGAAGCGGCGATCTCACACCGCAAGATCTGGCTGCGCCGCCTCATCTGCAGCGCTTCGCTCATGGTTTCGGCGAAGTCTTCGTCCTTTTCCTCATCCAGCGTCATCTCAACGCCCCGCGTAAACCTCAGGGTCCCGTGGGACTCCAGCCGGTAACCCTGAAAAAGTTCCTCGGCAAATAAAGCAATCACATCTTCCAGAAGGATAAAGGCGTACCCTCCCGCTTCGGGCAGGGCCACCATTCTCGTGAAATTTTTTGGAAGTTCGATGACCGCATAAAAGGTTTCCGCCGTCAATTGCGGGTCCTTCAGGGCGGCAACGACATACAGGCTCAAACTCAAAAGATCCGGACAGGGACGGTCGGCATGAATGGCCACCGGGGTCAGGAGCGGTTTTAATTCTTTTTCGAAAAGCTGCGCCAAATGCTCCCGCTGTCCGGGGCTGAGACCGGCGGGCAGGATTTTGACAATCTGGCGGTTCTGCATTTCGGGCACAAGATGACTGACAAAATAGTCCGCCTGGAGGTTCATCTGTTCGAAAGCCTTGCGGGTCAGTTCGCTGCGCCGGTTTTCTTTTTGAGAAAAACTGGCGATCCGGACCATAAAAAATTCATCGAGATTGGAACTGACGATGCCGGCGAACTTCAGCCGTTCCATCAGCGGGTTCGCGGGATTCATGGCTTCCTGCAAAACGCGCATATTAAACTCAAGCCATGATAATTCCCGGTCAAAAAAGGGGGCGTCGGATTGGGCCATGTTTAGGGTCCGGTTTTCGCATGGGCTTGTTTGAGGCTGATCGGGGAACCGAAAACATCCGCAAACAGGTCCCCTTTTTCTCTCAGCGCGTCACTTTCGACAGAAACGTCCCCGGCATCTTCAGGAATCCAAAGTG
>MHFC01000051.1:8668-9784 GCA_001804025.1 Omnitrophica bacterium GWA2_52_8
CTCGCGCGGTACCGACCCGCGGTGATAACGGGCCACATTGCTGACGATATTTTTCTCGGCCTTGCGCAAACCAAACAGCTCGGAGGCGTCGATCAAATAAAAGGAATGCTTGTGCCTGCCGCCGGGACCGATAAACGACCCGATATCATGGAGCAGCGCCGAAACTTCGAGCAAAAGCCTTTCCCTCGTCTCCAGACCGTGCTCGGCTTTGAGTGCATCGAATAATTTCACGGCCAGCGAGGCGACACAGGCCGCGTGCGCCTTGTCATATTGATATTTCTCGCCCAAATGCCGCGCGGAATTCAGCACCTGCTTGGCAACATCCGTCCGTTTGTAACCGGACAACATCTGGCGCAGTTCGAGGAGCAGGCCGTCGCGGATGCTGACCATGGGCACAATCAATTGCTCGGCCGAGGTTTCGGTCAGAAAGTTGACGTAAAAAAGCAGCGAAGGATAAAGCGTTTCGGCCTGCGCGTAATCGAGCGAGAATTGCTGCACAATTTCTTCGGGGGTCATTTTCCCGATCCGCGCCACAAAACTCAGAAAATCCTTCTTCTCCAGCACCGCATACTTTTCTTCGTTTTTTTCCACGATTTGCCACGCCGCAAAACGCATATCGCCCCCAAGCGCAATGAGGGTGTCAATCTGTGACAAATTGCATTCCCGGCCCGCAAGCGCGGCAATTTCATGCACATGGCGTTTGAGCACCCGCTGGACGACCGCAGCCTCCGTTTTTCCGGCGACCGCTTCGCCGGGAAGACGGACGGACCCTGAGGCGATGGCCCGCGTCAGCTCCACCTTACCCTGGTTCATGATCATCATTTCCGTGCTTCCCGACCCCACCTCGATGATCAGGCAATTTTTCTTTTCAAGATCAATTTTATTTTGCAGCGCATGTTCGATCGCAATCAGCTCAAGCCGGTTTTCCTCCGGCCCTTCGATCACTTCGACATCGATGCCCGTGCGGACAAAAACACGGTCCAGAAAATTTTCCCGGTTATAAGCCTCCCGCACCGCGCTGGTAGCAATGGCCTGGATTTTTTTTATCCCATAAGTTTCGATTACCGTTTTGAAATTGTTAAGGATCGCGATCGCTTCGCGCATCGCAAGGCTGCT
>MHFC01000052.1 GCA_001804025.1 Omnitrophica bacterium GWA2_52_8
TTCCGCAAAGACAGTCTCGACAATCCCGAGCCCCTCAGGACCGAGGTTATTTTGGGCCACGATGGTGCGGTAAATCACGCCGCGGGCACTGTTCTCGGCCGCAGCCACCGCAGCGGCATTGCCGCCGCTTTTCAGCCCTTCGACATAGCCGCGGCTGTTTTCTCCGAGCGCTCCCGCACGCTTCAGCTGCCGCAGCTCGGCAAAATGCGCCTGCCGGGAAGCAATGGCGGCCGAAACTTCCGGCGTCATTTCTTTGATGTCATAACGCGCCGCCTGAGCGGGCAAAGCCGTCACCGCCAATAAAAAAATTAAAAATCCTGCCGGTTTTAGCAAACGTTTCATGACGACTTCCCTCCCTGCGCCACCATATCTTCGATGCCGTTGGCCGATTGTTTCAGCCCCCGGATATCCACCACGACGTTGGCGTTAATCGTGATCGGCCGGTTCGGATCGCCCACGGCCTTGACCGTACAGCCGGCCAATAGCCCGGCGGCGATAATCATTTTCAGGACTCTCCCTGCGGCGTGCGGATATTTCATTTCGCCTCGATCCTGACCAGCCCCACCAGCTGGGCGGCCTGCATGAATGCCTTGCTGTCTTCGACGATGACCTTCAAGTTTAAATTCAAATTTAGATTATAGTCCGGAACCAGAATATGTAAAAAGATCTTTAATGCAGGCTCCCCTTCCAAAAGGTCAATATTGAGGTCCGCCTCCCGGTATCCGACCAGCTTGAGGTCGTCTACAGCCGCCAGCAGCCGGGCCTGGGCCGGAGGCAGAAACGGCGCCAGGATGTCAAAAAACCGCGACTGCAGGCGTCCGCCGGGGGGCGTCACCTTGAGCGTCATCCAAAACGTGTCCTTCCCGGCAAAGTTCGTCTTGATCACAAAATGGCCCGTAAAAAACCCCGAGGCCCCCGCAAGATTGTCCGGATTGAGCACTTCGAGTTCCTTCAAATCAAGCCCGCTGAACTGCCCGGTGATTTCCATGACCGGCGCCAGCGGATCTTTGAGCACAACCCTGCCGGCAATCCCGGGAAGCTCCGAACCCAGCGGCCGGAGTGAGCCGAAGAGAATTTCCAGCGCCCGCCCCTTTAAAAAATCCGCAAGCGAGTTGACACTTTCGATGTCATGAATTTCAAACGCGAACGGACCTTCATGCGTTTGATACTGTCCCGTAACTTTTGGAATTTTAAAATGAAGCGACCGCTCGAGCGTGACTCCGGAAATATCGAGCGTGTCCGCAAAAAAAAGTTGCTGCGTATGATTGACATAGGCTTCGAGGACCCGCTCAAGCCAAAGGTTACGCGATAGACAAAGCCCTGCAGCCGCAATCGCGGTGCCGATGAAGAGATAGAAGATGATTCTGAAAAGTTTTTTCATAGGCGCAAAACAGTATACGGGAAAGCGGACGGAACGCTAGAAGGTTGGGGTGGGCGATACATGGCTTTCCAACCAACACCAGTATTTGGCAACTATCCACTATCAACTAATGACTATCGTCTATTCCCCGGCTTGGCGTGTTTTCTTTTCGGAGAACCATGGCGCAGAGGACCGACGATTTCGGAAACCGTCACCCTGCCGACGCCCCCCTTGCGGAACACCTTCACATGCCTTTCATTCCCGGGCTCCGGGATGTGTCCGCCGCCGGCTTTGGGAGGATGCGACTTCGCCTTGCGCTTCGCAAAACATTCCTTGCAGTAAACCGGCCGGTCTCCGGTCGGTTTGAACGGGACCTCGCAATCCGCCTGGCAATCCGAGCACACCGCCTGATGAAGCGGCCTCCCGCCCCGGTGCGGATGCTGACCCTGTCCATGTCCCTGGCTGTGCCCGGCATGAGGCCCTTGATTATGATTGCCGTGATTTTGCCGCGTCCCTTGCGGCGGCGGCTGACGATGATGCTGCGGGCGCTCGTGCGGCTCGTGCCGGTCATGCCTCCGCGGCTCCTGACGCTGTCCCGGTTCCGGCTCTGATACCGGGCCGGATGCCCGGCTGCCCTGCCGGTCCAGTATGAGGTCTAATTTTCTCTCCAGCCCTTCGAGCCGCTGGGCAATCCCCATCATCGCCGCAATCAGGTCCGGCGTTTCCTGCCGCTTCTCCGCCGCGCTCCCTGCGGAACGCTTGGACGGCTTTACTTTTACTTTCGTTTTTTTCTTCATAAGATTCCTTTTTTAGATTAAGAGTCCGTGATTTTTATTCCCCGTACCTTTGGGTCCGTACATAGTACCTAAAAACCGGCGGCGAAACAATGCAGAGAATTGACGTCCCTTTTAATTCCGGTATCTGCTATCCGACACCTGACTTCCGACATCTGATGTCTAACATCTGATTTCTCTATGTCTTTTAATGTTTTGCCATCCCCGGCTGGTTTTTCATTAAACCAGCACGGGGAAGTACGAGGGCCAATGAAGCCCTCGTCATCCCCGAATGCTTGTGTCGGGGATCCAGTTTTTTTGTGACGGCGTTCACAGAACCGGTTCTATGCTCCTAGATTCCCGCTAAATACATGCGGGAATGTAAAAAATAATGATTCAAATTATTCCCTTTTTGTCATCCCCGAATGCTTGTGTCGGGGATCCAGTCTTTAGATTCCCGATAAAAACACTCGGAATGACAGTTCACAAATATCAAAAGACTTTGAATGATTACTTAGACTTCTTTCGGTGAGACGGCTTCTTCACAAGAAGAACTGCGGTGGCGGGCAAAACCAAGATGACCGTCATAACAGCCGTAGCAGCAGAAAACAAGCCCGGTCCGTTTGCTCCGGCACGTGCTGACCGAACACAAATAATAGACCGCCCTGAACCCGATCGGTTTCTTGCAGGTATTACAGACCTTCCAGAAATCTTTGCCCGTCTCGGTCATTGCTTACCTGGCCTTCTTTTAGATTCGGACAGTTCAAATTAAATTCTAAGCAAAATACAACGCTTTCTATTTTTTGTTATACCCAATAGAAGCTTTTACTTTAGACTATCATATAATATATACCCTTTAGGGTATAAGTAAATATTTTGAATACCTTATCGGGTATAAATTAAATAAAATTTGATTTATCTATACCCTATATGGTATAGTTTTTTGCAAAGCCAATGGAAAACATCGGGAATCATATCAAAGCCCTGCGCAAGAAAGCAAACCTGACTCAAGAAGAGTTTTCTAAACGAGTCGGCGTTGGGCTGCGCTTTATCCGCGATCTTGAACAGGGTAAAGCAAGCGTTCGCCTTGATAAGGTCAATCAGGTTCTCGAATTTTTAGGCCATCATCTGGAGATTGTTTCAAATCATGAACAAAAAAATATTCCGGACAGCAAAAGTTAATTATCAAAGCCGGCTGGCCGGCATTTTGTCTGAAACTGAAAAGGGCTGCCAATTTGCATATGACCAAAACTATCTGAGAAGCGGCGGAAAACCTATTTCCGTTTCGCTTCCGCTGCGTCCGGAGCCCTATGAATCGGAAAAACTCTTCAGTTTTTTTGAAGGCCTTTTACCCGAAGGCTGGTATCTTGACATTGTCCGCGCAACGGAAAAAATTGACGCTAAAGATTCCTTCAGCCTTTTGCTTGCGACAACAGGCGACACCATCGGCGCCGTCACCATTCAAAAACCGGAATAAGGTCATGGATTCCAAATTCTTGAAAGAAATGTTCGGAACAAATCAGCTTCCGAGGATTTCCTTGGCCTTGCAGGATATTCCGCTTAAAGCGCAGGACATGGCCGGAAAAATGTCGATCTCCGGAGTTCAGCCCAAGCTATCGCTCAAATTGGACAAAAAACTGGGAGAACTTGTCGTCGCCCCAACCGGCGGAACCTATATTTTTAAGCCGCAAATTTCCGCATTTCCGCACATCCCCGAAAATGAAAATTGCTGCATGGATATCGCCGGCGCACTGGCCATTCACGTCCCGCCTCATTGCCTCCTGGCATTAAAAGACGGAACGTTTGCTTACATCGTGAAGCGTTTTGACCGGCGCGGGGGGAAAAAGATTCATCAGGAAGATTTTTATCAAATCCTCGAAAAAACAGATAAATATCTGGGGTCTCTGGAACAAATCGGCAAGAAACTCAAAGAAGTCTCGGCTGTCCCCGGCCTTGATGTCCAACTGTTCTTTGAACGGGTTGTCTTGAGTTTCCTGCTCGGAAACGGGGATGCGCACTTTAAGAATTTTTCGATCTCCTATCAGGATGAGGGCGTCCGGCTTTCACCTGCCTATGATATTGTTTCTTCAAAGCTGGTTATCCCCAAGGAAGAAGATTCGGCTCTAACAATCAATGGCAAAAAAAACAATCTCACGCATCACGATTTTGCCACTTTAGCCGAATCTTTAAAAATTCCGCAAAAGGTCCGCTACGAAAAGTTTTCGGGGAAAGCGGCGTTCATAAAACAATTAATTCAAGAGAGCCGGCTTCCCCAAGATTTCAAAGCGAAATTTATCGAAATCGTTATCTCCCGCTATGAACGGCTAAAAATTCCCGCTTAGCTGCATGATGGCTCCGCGACAATTGTCCGGCCGGCCGGACAATTGTGCGTATTCCGCTGAAAGCGACCCATTCAGAGGAGGAGGCGTTACCAATAGTGACAGCCTCGCTGCTTAATTCAGCCTGTCACTATTAGGGCCGCCTCCGTTTTTTTGTTTTTTGCTCAAAACCTCAATGACTGTCCCCTCAAACGGTGTCTGTCACCTTGTCATGTCACCTTGTCACTATCGGAACCATTCGCACAATCAGAGTGACGGCGAAATAGAAAAGCGCAGAAATGGCCGCGGAACACGGAATGGTAAGAATCCAAGCCCACACGATCGTGCTCGCGACGCCCCAGCGCACGGCAGTCACGCGGCGAAGAGAACCGACGCCCATAATGGCACCAGTAATGGTGTGGGTCGTGCTGACCGGCACGCCCCATGACGACGAAAGAAACAGCGTCACCGCCGCGCCGGTTTCGGCACAGAAACCGTCCATGGGCTTCAGCTTCGCAACTTTCTGCCCCATGGTCTTGACGATGCGCCCCCCCCCCATCAGCGTCCCCATTCCGATCGCAAAATGTGCGGACAACGCCACCCAAACGGGAATTTCAAATCGGCTGCCCATGAGTCCCGCGCTAAAAAGCAGGCTGGCGATAACGCCCATGGTTTTTTGCGCATCATTACCGCCGTGGCCCAGGCTATAGAGGGCCGCCGAGATAAGCTGCCCCTTGCGGAAAAGACCGTCCACCTGGGGCGGCGTCCTGCGTTTGAAAATCCATGACACGGCGATCCCGCAGGCGATTCCCAAAATGAGTCCTAGGACCGGGGAAATAAAAATAAAGGCCACCGTCTTGAAAATGCCCGAAGATACGAGCGCGGACGGCCCTGCCTTGACCAGTCCCGAGCCGATCAATCCGCCGATCAGGGCGTGGGACGAACTCGTCGGCAGGCCGAAATACCAGGTGATGAGGTTCCAGAGGCAGGCGCCCATCAAGGTGCCGAAAATCACATGGCTGTCGACAATATGGACATCGATAATGCCCTTGCCGATGGTTTTGGCCACGTGTTGATCAAATACAAAAAAGGCCAGCACATTGAAAAATGCCGCCCAAATCACGGCCTTTTGCGGTGTGAGGACGCGGGTGGAAACGATAGTGGCGATGGAATTGGCAGAATCGTGGAAGCCGTTAAGGAAATCAAAAAAAAACGCCAGCCCGATTAAAAAAACAATATAGCTCGTCATCGTTGCTTAGGCCTGTTTGACCACAATCGACTCAACAATGTGCACAACGTCTTCGCAGACATCGAGAACGGTCTCAACTTCCTGATAAATTTCCTTCCACTTGATCACCGAAATCGGATCCGGGGCATATTTTGCAAAGAGTTCGACGAGCATGTCGTCACGCATTTTATCGCTGAGGGTCTCAAGACCGTTTACTTCCGCGCAGGCCCGCAGCACTTCTTTGTAGTTTTTTGAATCACGCAGGCCTTTGACGGCTAACGCCACACCCTTGACCGCCATTTCGATCACGCGCGCGAATTCCGCCAAATTCCGGTCCGTCGTGAGGACATTGTAAACGCGCAGGCGGTTCGTGATGGTATAAATCATGTCGATGATGTCATCCAGCTTCTTGGAAAGCGCGTGGATGTCTTCGCGGTCGAAAGGCGTGATAAAAGTCTTGTTAAGCTGGTCCATGACCTGGAAGGATACTTGGTCGCCCTGGTGCTCCAGGTCTTTCATGGTATGCACTTCTTTGGCGTCCACATTAAAGTCCTTCATGAGCTGCGCGAATTGCTCGGCTGCTTCCACGGCGATGTCCGCATGCTTGTCAAACAAGTTAAAAAAATCAAACGTCTGCGGTAAAAACGATTTCGTAAACGAACTCCAACCCATAAGACCTCCTTAAAGCTTGTTTGGGAGTATTGTATGGATAAATGAAGAAAAAGCTACAGGGTTCAGCCCGGGGGGTGCCTGCCATTTGATTGATGCCGTTGTTTTTCATTAAACCGGCACGGGAAAACCGGCACGGGAAAGTGCGAGGGCTAATGAAGCCCTCGCCATTCCCGCACGTATTTTCCGCCAAAGGCGCCTGCCTGCTGCAGGCGGGGACCAGCCTCAGGCTGAGGCGGGCAGCCACAATTTCGAAGATCTCCGATAAAACCATTCGAAGCAGAGGAGGCGTTACCAATAGTGACAGCCTGGTCCCTGAATTCAGCCTGTCACTATTAGGAACGCCTCCGTTTTTTTGTTTTTTGCTCAAAACCTCAATGACTGTCCCCTCAAACGGTGTCTGTCACCTTGTTGTTTACCAATAGTGCCGCCTTCATTGCTTGCGCTACAAAAAACTAACCTTCAAAACCTCAATGACTGTCCCCTCAAACGGTGTCTGTCACCTTGTTGCCTTGTTGTGTCACCTTGTTGACCTTGTTGTGCCAGGGTACAAATAAAAAACCCGCCAGGGACACTTCCCTGACGGGTTTTTTATATGGTAGCGGGGTCAGGATTTGAACCTGAGACCTTTGGGTTATGCATACCACTTCAGCTTTCGCTGCCCCGGGTTTCACCCGGGTTTGTAGTCTGGACTATCCCTTCATCCCACCAAATACCGGGATGCCTGCCAACTAGTCTCTACACCTTCCGTGACCCTTTCGGATCCCCGGCTTGGCTCGGGATTACCACCGCCTGCGGCTTCCCCGAATTTGACAGGTTTATCTGTGCAGGTTACCCTGCACGCGGCCCATTCTTCAATTAACGCCCAAGCTTCCCGGTATTCGGCGGACCGGGGCTTGCGCATCTGCGTTAATCCTATCTACTTGAGCCCAACGAG
>MHFC01000053.1:0-3065 GCA_001804025.1 Omnitrophica bacterium GWA2_52_8
AATCTCAGGTTTTGAGATTGCTTCGTCGGCTTCGCCTCCTCGCAAAGACAAAACGAAAGGGGTTTTGTTAGGTGCTCTTAATAGAATCAGCGGGATTAAGCCCGGAGGTTGTAGTGATATTCATCACAGAGATTAAATTCGCAAGTTGTTATAATGCAATCAGTAACCGCTGATTGACACATGCGGCTTATGCGGGGGAAAGGATCAAGCAAAATGACGACTGACGGGAAGCTCGGACAGAAGATCAATCTTAAGCGGCCTGTTACCGCAGAAAAAGTGCGGCGCTATATTCTCTTGATTCTGGCCGGCAGCATCGGAATGTCGGTTTTGTTATGGGACAGTTCTGATGCGTGGGCGAAGGCGGCAGCCGTCCCATTTATGCTATCGTTTGCGGCGTTTTTTATTTTTGCGGTATGGGATATTTGCGTATGCCTCACATGGAAGATAGAAGAACGCTTATTTTTTAAAGGGGCCGGGTATTATGTGGAAAATAAAAAATCTCGGATGGTCCGACAGCGGCCCCCGGATCACAAACCGCAAAATTTACGCAATGCAGGCGGGAAAGGGGCGTAAATCATGTGGCTCGAGTGGCTGCCGTGGAGATGGATGATCGGCCGGATCGCAAAAGTCGGCGGATTCATGGATCCCGGGTCCGTTATTGCACAGCTTCAGCGTTTTGCCCAGCCCTCAGAAGTGACATATCCGGTTGAGATTTTGCGGTTGGCCGCAGCCATGCATGCGCGGGGGCTGATTAACAGCCAGGCGATCCAGCACAATCTCGACTGGGTGTGGCCTTATTGGGCCGAACGCCAGTTCGATCCGAAAGATCCGGCATTTATTCCGAGGGCTTTTTCACTTACCCACATCAATCTCACTCACAGGAACTGGACTGCAGTCGGGCTGCCGGGTTGTGATCAATTTCCGATCGTGGATCCTGCAGGTTTGGTGACGCCGCTCTTGGACGGCTGGTCAATTGATTGCTGGATCGTTCCGGAATTGGGAAAACCGTTAATCCCTTCGCGATTGTCGTTGTCCGCACAAGCGTTGTCCACGGCCGAAAATCTTTCCGTGACGACGCAAACGGAAAAAGACGGGCTTGGTCTCACATGTAAGGTCGAAGCGGGGGGAGATAGCGTGTTCCCGGTGTGCCTGCTAGATGTCGCCGCAGTTTCAAACTGCCATGCCTGGTGTGTCATTTCATTGCGTCCCTACAATCCCGAAGGGATCAGTTTTATTAATCACATCGAAGTAAAAAAAAACGGCGAGGAATGGCGGGTAAATGAACGGGACTTGGTCCGCTTTCATAAGACGCCGGAGCGCTTTGCGCTTTCAGAATACTGCTTGGGCGATGTTTACCGCAACCTTTTTACCGAAACCACGCAGAATAAAGTCTCATGTCATGTCGGACTTGCGACGGGCGCCGGCCTTTATGAACTCTGGCCGGGCGTTGCGCGCGAGATCCGTGTTGAGGTCCCGTTGACGGGAGATTCCAAACCGGCCTCCGCTAAGGGAACCATGGTTTCGTCACCGGCGCCGGCGGAATTGTGGACCAGGAGTTTGCTGGGCGCCTGCCGCGCCGAGATCCCGGATCTCAAAATAAAGTATCTTTATGATTCCGCTTTGCGAACCGTTTTGCTGCATGCGCCCAAAGACGTGTACCCGGGGCCCTATACGTACAAACATTTCTGGTTTCGGGATGCAGCGTTTATTCTCTATGCCATGATTTGTGCGGGGCTTCAGGACCAAGCGGAAAAAGTCATCGATGCAAGTTTTTTTCACCGTCAAACCCCGTTTGGCTATTTTCACTCTCAGGATGGCGAATGGGACTCGAACGGGGAGGCGCTGTGGACGCTTTGGAAGTACTGCCAGCTCACAGGCCGCGAACCGAAACAGGCCTGGCGCGGGCCCATCGAGAAAGCGGCCAAATGGATTGAAAGAAAGCGCCTTCCGGTTCACCCCGAGTCCTTTCACTCCGGGCTTCTTCCCGCCGGGTTCAGTGCCGAGCATTTGGGGCCAAGCGATTATTACTACTGGGATGATTTCTGGTCGGTGGCCGGATTGAAAGCGGCGGCGAAGCTCCTGGACCAATTCGGAGAATTTATGCTTCGTGACCGGTTTGAAAATTCCGCCGCAGATTTATCAGCCTGTATCGATCAAAGTCTCATGAGGCTGGAGATGCTGCGCGCAGATAAATCCATGCCAGCTTCTCCGAACCGGAGGATGGACTCGGGGGCGATCGGTTCGATTGTTTCGGGTTATCCCCTGCGTTTGTGGCAGCCCGACGATCCGCGGCTTGCTGCGAGCGTGAATTATCTTCTCGATCATTGCTTCATCGACAACGGTTTTTTTCATGATATGGGGCATTCGGGAATTAATCCGTATTTGACGCTGCATATCGCGCAAAACCTCCTGCGGGCAGGGGACTCCCGGTATTTTGGCGTGATGAAGGGTGTTGCCGACATTGCGTCACCGACAGGCCAGTGGCCTGAAGCGGTGAACCCCGTCACCCAGGGGGGGTGTATGGGGGACGGCCAGCACGTATGGGCCGCCGCGGAATGGCTGCTCATGATCCGGAACTGTTTTGTGCGCGAGGAGAACGACACCTTGTTGCTTTGTTCGGGAATTTCTCCGTATTGGCTTGAAGAAAGCAGCCGGCTCTTTTTCGGTCCGGTGTTGACGGAGTTTGGGTCCGTTAGCGTATGGGTCACGGCCGAGGACAAACATGTGCGCATCGCATGGTCAGGAAACTGGCATAAAAACGCTCCCAAAATAGAAATCCGGCTCCCGTTTAGTGCGGCAGTCCATCCGGAAGCAGACGGAAAGGAGGTTGTCATAGAGTCATGGGTTCGAAGCTGAGAATTCTCATGATGACGAATACTTACTTTCCGATTGTCGGAGGGCTTGAAAAATCCGTCGAATCTTTTACGCACCAGTTCCGTAAAATGGGCCATGAAGTGCTGATTGTGGCGCCGCAATTCGGCGAAGTGAAGGAATCCGACAATGACGTGATCCGGATCCCGGCCATTCAAAGATTCAACCACACGGATTTTTCCGTCAATCTGCCG
>MHFC01000053.1:3075-5544 GCA_001804025.1 Omnitrophica bacterium GWA2_52_8
TTTTGTCAAAACTCGCGCTGGATTTTAAGCCGGATATTGTGCACGCCCATCATCCCTTTTTGGTCGGAGACCTTGCCATACGGCTCTGCGGCCAGTACCAGATCCCGCTGGTGTTTACTTATCACACGATGTTCGATCAATACACACACTACCTGCCTTTACATAATGATTTCATGAAATATTTTTTGCTCGAACTTTCTGTGGGTTATTCCAATCTGGCCGATTGTGTTTTTGCGCCGAGTGAGTATGTCCGCGGTTTTTTGACCGCCAAGGGCGTCAAAACCAGGATTGAAGTGGTGCCTAGCGGTGTGGATATAGGGCTCCACCAATCCGGAACCGGCGAAAAAATAAGGAAAGAATTCAATATTCCATCCAATGTTTTCGTGCTCGGATATGCGGGGCGCCTGGCGCCTGAAAAGAACCTTGAATTTCTGGTCTCCGCATCGCTCAGGTTTATGAAAATGCATCCGCAGACGCATTTTCTCATGGCCGGGAAAGGGCCGTCGCAAGCGCAGATCCGCGAATTGTTCCGTAATGCCGGGATGCTGGACCGTTTTCATGATGCCGGAGTGGTTTTAGGCCGAGAGCTTGTTGCGTGTTATAAGGCCATGGATGTCTTTGTGTTTACCTCGAAGAGCGAGACTCAGGGCATGGCTTTGTTTGAGGCCATGGCTTCAGGGACGCCTGTCGTGGCGCTGGAAGCGCCGGCCATCAACGAGGTTGTCAAAGACCTTTATAACGGACGGCTTGTGCCCGACGAAGACCTGGACTCATACGTCGAGAGTTTGTCCTGGTGTCTCAAACAGACATCAAAGGTTTGGACTCTACTCAAATCGCACGCGCGGGAAACGGCGAGACACTATTCTCTTTTGAGGTGTGCGGCAAATGCCATTGCGGCCTATCGAACGGTAAAAAAACAAAAATATGCCGCTTGGGACACGGAACAGGCGGGTTGGAGAGAAGCGCTCCGCCGTCTAAAAACCGAATGGGACTTGTTTGCCAATATCAGCCGTGCGTCCGGCAAATCCTTGACGGAAACCGTCACGCATCGTGAATTGAGGAATTTATGATCGGCAAACTTCATGGGTGGGCGCAAAAGTTAAGAGGTTTTTTAAATACGGAAGAATGGCTGATCCGCCTGCTCCGTCTCAAAAGTGAAAATAATGGCGCTTCGACGCCGGGCCTTGTCATGATCCAGCTGGACGGATTGTCTTATGCGAATTGTGAGAAGGCAATGCGCGAAGGGTATCTGCCATTTATAAAAAAACTTTCGGAACGTGAGCGATACCGCTTTTGGCATCATTATTCAGGAGTACCCTCCAGTACGCCTGCCGTCCAGGGAGAAATATTTTATGGGGTCAAGCAATGCGTCCCGGCATTCAAATACCGCGACCATGCGAGTCGTGAAATCTTTACGTTTTATGATTCCGGGGCTGTGGTGAGTGTCGAGGGCCGGATCCGTGAGCGGCACGCCGGTCTTCTCGAGGGAGGGAGTTCTTACAGCAATATTTTCTCGGGCGGGGCGGAGGAAGCGCACTATTGTGTGGCGTCGATAAAATGGCAGTCCTTTTTTAAAGCATTGAACCCCTATTCGATGGCAGTCATCCTGATATTGAATGCATGGAACCTGCTATGTCTGGCTTGCAGTATTTTGTCTGAAGTGGTGTTTGCTGTCCTGGATTGTATCGGCGGAATTTTTAGGGGCTATGGTTTCCGGGAGGAAATCCGTTTTATCTTGACGCGGCTGATCGTCGCGGTCGGACTGCGCGAAATCATTACCCTGCGCTGCAAACTGGATATTGCCCGCGGACTTCCGATTATCCATGTCAATTACTTCGGATATGACGAGCAGGCGCACCGGCGCGGCCCCGCTTCCCGATTTGCGCGGCGGGCATTGCCCGGCATCGACCGCTGCATCCGGAGTCTGTGGCATGCGGCACACAATTCGCTGCGGCGCGATTATGATGTGTGGATTTATTCGGACCACGGGCAGGAGGACGTGGTGCCGTACGAGACCGAAAATAAATGCCGTATGGAGACGGCAGTTGACCGTGTGTTCCGGACGAAGATGCCGGATAAGATTTTTATAACACGGTTTAAGGCCGAACTCGGCCATGAAACCATAGGCTGCCGGGCCGAAAAAAACAGGGCGGCAAAAAAACCCGAGGAAAGATTTCTCATAACGCGGCCGTGCGAGGATGCCGCAGAGCTCGTGATTACGGCACAAGGTCCTCTCGGTTATATCTATCCGCCGTGTGTGCTGTCACCCCGTGAAAAACAGGAATTTGCCGAGGCGCTTGTTCATGAAGCGCACATACCGCTTGTAATCACGGAAGACGAAAGCGGAGAGGTGACCGCATGGAATGCGGATGGAAAATTTTCAATCGAGGACGAAGGGGAGGGCATATTCGGTGCAGACCATCCATATGAAAATGAAATAGGCCGCGATCTTTGCCGGCTCTACCGCCA
>MHFC01000053.1:5585-10215 GCA_001804025.1 Omnitrophica bacterium GWA2_52_8
CAAGCCGTACTTGCGGCCGACGGATTTGCGCGAGACGGCCTTCAAAATTATTCAGCATCCCGAAAGATATATTTATTACGGAGCATCTGACTGGCAGCCGAAGCCGGAATCGTTGAGGGTGATGACTTACAATGTTCACCGCTGCCTCGGGATGGACGGTAAATTGTCCGTCGAACGGATTGCGCGGGTTATTGCCCGGCATCGGCCCGCAATGATTGCGCTCCAGGAACTGGACGCGGGACGACCGCGTTCCGGAGTCGTGGACCAGGCTGAGGAGATTGCCCGGCTGCTTGATCTCAAGTTTCATTTTCATCCCGTGCTTCGCATGGAAGACGAATTATACGGCAACGCGATTTTAAGTTGTTATCCGATAGAATTAGTGCGTGCCGGATCACTGCCGAAGATTGCTAAATCGTCCCTATTTGAGCCGCGCGGGGCAATGTGGGTCGAAATCGATGTGGAAGGCCGCAAAGTCCAAATGATGAACACGCATTTGAGTTTATGGTTTTTCGAACGGGCACGGCAAGCATCCGCATTGTGCGGAAACGAGTGGCTGGGGCATCCGGAATGCCGTAAAAATGTTATTTTTTGCGGAGACTTTAATACGACACCCGGTTCAAAAATATGCGAAGGCTTTGAGTGCGGACTGACGGACGCCGAAAAAAGAGTCCGCAGCGGCAACTCACTCAAGACATGGTTCGGCCATTGCCCGATCGGCCGCATCGATCATATCTTCGTGAGTCCGGATGTCGGAGTTTCGCATGTGGAAGTTCCGTCAGCAAGGCTTGAGAGAATGGCGTCGGACCATTTGCCGTTTATTGCCGATTTGGCGTTAAGTTCGTGAGGGGAAGTAAGCCGTTAAAGCAAAAATCATAAATGCGCCGCAGGCGCGGACCGGGGAGGCAGTTATGATAAAGAACGTAAAATTAGCCAAGGAAATTGTGGTGATGGCCGAACACAAACCGGGTGTGTTCGCGGCGGTCGCAAGCGTGCTTGCGGACCGCGGGATCAGCATGACGGCGGTTTCGGCTCAGGCAGCGGGCGGTGTCGGGCTGATCAATTTTGTCGCAGACGAGCATTTGCGGGCCTGCGATCTGCTTAGAAAAAAGAAAATGCCGTATCATGAGAACGGCGTGCTGCTGGTTGAAGTTGATGACAAACCGGGAATTTTTCGGAAGTTAACTTCGATCCTGGCATCCAAAAAAATCAACATCCTGAATGTTTATGGGAGTGCTGTGAAGACCTATGAAAGCTGTCTTCTTGTGCTTTCGACCGACAATAACCAGAAGGCGTCTGTCCTATTGCGGAATGCAATTTGACGGTTTGCTGTTTCCAAGTCAACACGGGGGCTGTTACATTTGCTTCATGAATTGTCCGTGCGGAGCGTGACAATTGTCACGGACGGGAGCTGGCAAAACCGCTATGGTTTAATCAGGAAAGGGGGTGGCCCAGATGAGTGCAACCAATCGGATTAAGAGGTATTTGACTTGTAGAAATGTCCCCTTTGAATTGATTGCGCACCCCAAGCGGGATACGTCTGTTGCGACTGCGGAAGTAGAGCACGTGCCCTGCGAAAAGATGTTAAAAGCAGTGATGGCCCGGGTCGAAGGGCGTCACGCCATGATTGTCGTCCCGGCAGACAGGGTCGTCGATTTGTTCAAAGTTAGTACCGCATTGGGTACCAGTAATATAAGTATTGAGGAGGAGGCGGATTTCGATTGCGTCTTTCCTGATTGCGAACGCGGCGCGATGCCGCCTATGGGGATGCTGTACGACATTCCGTGTTATCTCGACAGGGCTGTCGGAAACACAGCGGAAGTGTATTTTAACGCTGGTTCTCACGGGGAAACGATCCGCATGTCCTTGCATGATTTTGTAGATTTGTCGGATACTGTCATCGGCGATTATTCTGTTCCTAGGAAAAAATATGGCTGTGAAAGCTAATGGAAGTCGCAATGCGGGCCTTGAGAAAATGAAGATTTTTATATCGGAAGCGAGGCGTAGTGCTAGGCCTGAGGCAGGATTTTCAGACCTCGGTTACCAGGAAGCGGACTGATTGCGGAGAGTTGTTCCAAAGGTGGGTGCGTTTCGGGCAAGAGGGCCCCGCCGGAGGCGGGCTCAAAAGTCTTTAAAAAAGGGTAGAGATCGCCTTTGACGGGGAATATAATAAGCCTGAAAGCGAGAGCTCCCATGACGATCCGCTTAGAAGATGTCCCTTTCTTTCACGATTTTTCCGGCCCTGAATTCGATGCGCTTAAGCAGTGTCTTGTCGAGAAAGAATATGCGAAGGACGAGCTCCTTCATGAGGATGGCTCCGGTTGTTCCCGAATATTCTTTGTGAAGACCGGCAGAATAAAAATATTCCGACTTTCGGCGGACGGTCACGAACAAATTTATGAGGTGCTGGGACCGGGAGATACGTGCGCCTGCAATCCCGGAAATGCAGTGTGGCATTGTACGAGTTCCGCGCAGGCCGTAAGCCCATCGACGGTCTGGTACCTGTCCCGCGATGCCTATGTCCGCATGGCCGGAGAAAATACCCATTTGATGCGGGCCATCAATAATTTGTTTGCAAAGCGCCTGCGGTGTTTTAATGATTTGATTGAAGAATTTGCGTTGAAAGACACCAGGAAGCGGCTCGTTAAATTTCTGCTGGACATGCAAAAAAGCGCCACGGCGAAGACGCAAAAAGACGGTATTCTTTTTATCCCATTCACCCGGGAGGAGATCGCGCACAGGCTGGGTGCGGCCCGCGAAACCATTGCACGCCATATATCGGATCTGAAAAGAAAAAAGATGGTCGACGTCAAGCCCTACCAAATTATCATTCGCGACCGTCAGGCATTGGAAAAGCTTCTATCTTAAGCGGTTATGATGGCGGCAACAGGCAATTCGGGGAAGATTGCCGTCGTTTCTTGAACCCGCCGGGGTGCGGGGTTTCTGTGACCTGAGTCACTGCGGATCACCCGATCCTTTTAATACACTTAAGCCGGGTAGTGAGAGGATTACAAATGAAATGTCTCAAACGATTTAATCCAAGAAAGCGAATCTTAACCAAAAAATAAGGAGCGTGATGATTATGCAGGAACAATATCAAGCCATTGGAGAGTCGGCGGGAAAGGTTTACAAAGTGCTGGAAGGGGGAACCGCCTTGACGGTAAAGGCTTTGCAGAGAGAAGCCGGGGTTGCCGATGCCGGGTTGTTTAATCAGGCGTTGGGATGGCTGGCGCGCGAGGGAAAACTGGAATTTCAAAAACGCGGCAATTCATGCGTGATTTCGCTTGTCGGGGCGCAAGCTGCCATTTAATGAGGGATTAACCCTTTTGTTTTAACGGCGTAATCAAACCGGCGTGCGAGACCGTGACGCCGGTCACAGCGTGGGTAGGGAACGTTAGAGTATGCTGAAAGTGGAAAATGAGGTGGCATATGAAAACGTGCGTATATTTGATTTTATTGATGGGCTTTGTTGCGGCGGTTGGTTATGCGGGAGATTACCGCAGGATGACGTCCGATATGTATCGGGACAGCTATGAGGCGTCGATGCGGAGAATGGTGGGCGTCAGCGCTGCGGAAACCCGCGCGGGCGAATACCGGGGGCGCTATGAGATCTGCGACGCGGATCACATCTGTACGAATGCGACGTCGGGGGCTCCGGTCCTGGAGATTCGGAAACCGCACAACAAGTTAGATCGGTTGGAGAAAAAAGACAGTATTTATGTGCCGCAGCCGATCTGGTTGTGAAGCGAAAAGAGCGCGGGTGAACCGGAAGGAATGCTTGGGTGCCGAGCGGAACTGCCGGGGTGAGTGTTATGCCCGGCGGTGTTCTCTCACGTTTTTCAAAGACTCGATCAAATGCATGGCTTCTTTGCGGGTCAGTTCTTCAAGTTTTCCCTTGTGATAATACTTTGTTATAAAATTTGCCAGATGGTCGGCTGTCCAATTAAGGTTATTTGCAAGACTGCGTATAAATAGCTTCTGCCTGAGCGTCATTCCTCCCGGCGAAAGCCGGTAACGCCGGTCCCTCACTAAATAATTCATCAATTTTCGAAATCCGAGTTCATCGAGGCTTTTTGCGCTCTCGACGCCCGCAGTTTGCATGAGAATCGACCGGTATTCCTCGTCGCAAAGAGCGAGCTCTTTTTTCATGATATGAATAACCGCCAGTTTTTGTCTGCTGAGAGCCATCGAAACCACCTGCCGTTATATTAGCGCATAAGCCGAATTCTTCATCGGTCACTTTTGAGGTACTGCCCGCCGTTAATGCGGTAAACTACCCATCCGCATAAGGGGCTTCAGTGATATAAATCACAGCAACAAACGGACGGATTGCCTATTCTGTGCCCGTAAATTATAAGGAGGTGTGTGTGGCGAATCTTACCGATTTTTTAAGGCGTAAAGAAAATGAGGTCCTGCGGCTGACGGAAAAGTTTAATCATTGTCTGACCTTGTTGCGCTATGAAGGGAAGGCCTCGAGGGCACGGAATTACCAACTGGCAAAAAAGAACGTCGGTCTCTTGATTGCGACATTGAAGCAACACCGGAATCTTCAGGAGGATGTTATTTTTCCCTTCCTTGTCCGCCATGTTCCAAAGAAGGAACCCGTGATCCATTTTTTGCGCTCCGACCATCA
>MHFC01000053.1:10269-12772 GCA_001804025.1 Omnitrophica bacterium GWA2_52_8
AAAAGACGAGGGTGTTGTCGAGAGAGGTAAAATTCATGAAACCGGTGTTTCTCTGAGTAATCTTTTAAACCATCACATTGAGCTGGAAAAAGAAAACATCAATCAGGCAATCCGCCGGTATCTTGGTCCGGACGAAAAAAAAGACATCAAACAGAAAATTATGCGGTGGCAAAAGAGCCGTCAAAACTAATCCGCAGTTCGCCTCACCATCGTTAATAACAAATGCCCTCGGGAAGGCTTGGGTGCAAGTGGTTAATTCATCCCGACTCCGGGGGTTGCCTTTTGCGGCCTTTTAAAACGCGGGCGCAAAACTTTGGTTGCAGCCCCATGCGTCCAAAGCGGACCCAAAAACCGTCGCACCCATGATCCAGCCGAACTCCTCCGCAAGTCTCTTTGACGCTGCCGATGTAACCGGTGTCAAAACGCCGTGCCGCGTTTGAAGGTAATTTTGTTGATTCACGCCTGATCAGAAGGTATGATTTGTGCCGTGAATCCGGTATTCTTTGTGCCTGTTCCGCGCGCATATTGCCGAACTTTCTCATATGGTTTTCGCAGACCATGTAAAACTTTGGATGCAACCCCATGCGTCCAAATCGGTTTTCATCGATTCGGTTAATCGATGAGAAAACCGGACTAAAATACTTCAGCAGCATTGCGCTGAGGCCGATGCCGTAGGACGGGTTTATGAAGGGCCCTCGGGGCTTGTGCCGCTGACAAGCCGGATCGGCGACGGCCGTATTCCGGATGTGTTTTCCGGAGCGGCGCTGCCGCGGAGTTGTTGAAGTTCTGACAGATCATTCGCGCGTCAATCGTTTGCGCCGTGGGCTGCAGCGTTCCGGAATGGTCATTCTCAAGTCCGTGATAGAGCCCGCAGAAATAATCTCCCGGCCTTACGATATTTTGAATATGATGCCAGAGGTTTTTTATCGTTTCCTTACGGCACAGGCTGTGATGAAAAAAAGCGAAAAGTAAGGGCTGAATTCGATCCGCGATTGGTTATGTAATCAAGATGAAGTCGAGCATCTTGTCAGGCGTTTGGCGCTTATGGAAGGGGCCCTTTATGAAGTTGCTCGAGGAACAAGGCAGTTTGCCTCTGCGGCGGCTAATTGAAACTCTTGACTGAGCTTTTGCAAAATGGCCAGCCGGCGGCGTGCTTCCCATAGGGGACACTCAATATTTCACTGCCTGTCCCCTATAGGCGCCGGCCATTTTGCGAAGGTTCTGTCTTGACTGAGAACCATGTGCTTTTGCTATGATCGCGGGATCTCCGATACAGCACAGGGGTTCGTGCGCAGCGGAAGATGCGGGTGAAACGGCGCTTGAGATTCCTGAGTTCAAGGCGGTAGGTATACGCAGTGGCGCTGAGCGCGCAGGACTTGACAACAATTCCGGTCAACGAGATTGCGCTGACTGAGTCAGACATTTCAGGAAAGGGACGTGATGAAAAAAAATTACAAGACGGTAGATGCAAACGAAGCCGTGGCGTGGGTTGCCTATCAGACCAATGAGGTCATTGCCATTTATCCGATAACTCCAGCGTCTTCGATGGGAGAATGGGCCGACCAGTGGTACGCGGAAAAAATTCCGAACCTTTGGGGCACCGTGCCCTCAGTTGTTGAAATGCAAAGCGAGGGCGGAGCGGCGGGCGCCCTTCACGGGGCTTTACAAAGCGGTTCCCTGACCACGACGTTTACGGCCTCGCAGGGTCTTTTGCTCATGATTCCGAACATGTATAAAATTGCCGGAGAATTAACGCCGGTCGTTTTTCATGTCGCAGCACGCTCGATCGCTACGCACGCTCTTTCCATCTTCGGAGACCATAGCGACGTCATGGCGGCGCGCGCCACGGGTTTTGCGATCCTCTGCTCGGGGTCGGTACAGGAAGCAATGGATTTTGCCTTAATTTCACAAGCGGCAACGCTCGAAAGCCGCATTCCGTTCCTGCATTTTTTTGACGGCTTCAGGACTTCGCACGAGATTTCAAAAATTCAGGTCCTGACGGACGATGACATGCGTGCGCTCATTCAGGAAGAATTTATCGGAAACCACCGGGCAAGAGCGCTTTCGCCGGATCATCCGGTGATCCGCGGCACCTCGCAGAATCCCGATGTTTTTTTTCAGTCCCGCGAAGCGGCAAATCCCTATTATTTAAAATGCCCTGAAATCGTGCAAAAAATGATGGACCGGTTTGCGGCGCAGACGGGCCGGTCGTACGGGCTGTTTGAATATCACGGTTCGCCGGAAGCCGAACATGTTATCGTGATCATGGGCTCGGGCGCAGAAACCGTTCATACGACGGTGGACTATTTAAATGCCGCGGGATGGAAAACGGGGGTTTTAAAAGTGCGCCTCTACCGTCCTTTTGATAGCCGGCGCTTTGTTGAAATGATGCCGGCATCGGCAAAAAAAATTGCGGTGCTGGACCGGACCAAAGAACCCGGGTCGGGAGGCGAACCCCTCTATCTCGACTGCGTGAATGCTTTGGCGGAAGGCGCGGAAAACA
>MHFC01000053.1:12790-18231 GCA_001804025.1 Omnitrophica bacterium GWA2_52_8
GCCACACCAGTCTGACGGTCGACCCTTCCTTTTCTATTTTGGACGGCGGCATTGTCCAGGCCATTTTTTACGGGCTCGGATCGGACGGTACCGTCGGCGCCAATAAAAACAGCATCAAGATCATCGGAGAAAACACGGACAATTTCGCACAAGGTTATTTTGTTTATGATTCCCGGAAGGCCGGCGCGGTGACCATCTCTCATTTAAGGTTCGGACCCGAGCCGATCCAGGCCCCCTACTTGATTTATCACGCAAATTTCATAGCCTGCCATCAGCCTGTTTTCCTTGACCGCTATGACATGCTGAAAGAGGCCGCGTTCGGCGGAACTTTTCTTTTGAACGCTCCTTTCGGACCGGAAGAGGTTTGGAAAGAACTTCCGTGCCGTATTCAGGAGGACATGATTGAAAGGAATCTTAAATTTTATGTGATCGATGCCTATAAAGTTGCCCACGATTCGGAAATGGGCGGAAAGATCAATACGATCATGCAGGTTTGTTTTTTTGCCATCTCGGGGGTTTTGCCGCGTGACCGGGCGCTCGCGGAGATCAAAGAATCGATCCGGAAGACGTACGCAAAAAAAGGCGAGAGCATCGTTGCTCATAATCTCAAAGCGGTTGACAAGACCCTTGAGAATCTTTTCGAGGTTTCTGTTCCGCTTTCGGCCGGAGAGATCAAGGTGCGGCCGCCGGTTTCGGAGAAATCACCGCAGTTTGTCAGGGAAGTCTTAAGTGCGGTAATCGAAGGCCGGGGAGACGCGCTTCCGGTCAGTTGTTTTCCGGCCGACGGCACTTACCCGACGGGGACGTCGCAATGGGAGAAACGGGACCTAGCCCGTGAAATTCCGGTATGGGAACCTAAAGTCTGTATCGAGTGCGGCAAATGCTCCATGATTTGCCCTCACAGCGCCGTGCGGATCAAAGTTTATGAGTCTGCGGTTTTGAAGGAGGCTCCGGCGGCATTTAAGTCGCGCGAGGCCCGGGACCCGGACTGGAAGGGGCAGCACTACACCATTCAAGTGGCGCCCGAAGATTGTACCGGCTGCGGCCTCTGTGTCGAAATTTGTCCGGCGGTGGCGCCGGGCGCACTCAAAAGTGCGGGGGTGAAAGAAGAAGCCGGCAGGGTTCCGCAAGCGCCTATGAAGGCGCTTCATATGGAGCCGCAGCCGCCGCTGCGGGAACAGGAAAAAAAGAATTGGGAATTTTTTTTGAATGTGCCCGTCTATCCGCGAGAGCGTATCAAGGTTACGTCGGTGCGCCATGAGCAGCTGCAGGAGCCCCTCTTTGAATTTTCGAGTGCCTGCCTGGGATGCGGTGAAACCCCGTACATCAAGTTGGTTACGCAGCTTTTCGGGGACCGGGCCATGGTGGCGAATGCGACCGGATGTTCCTCGATTTTTGGCGGCAATCTTCCCACCACGCCGTGGACCAAGAACAAGGAGGGACGGGGGCCCGCCTGGGCCAATTCCCTCTTTGAAGATAATGCGGAGTTTGGCTTTGGTTTCCGCGTCTCGATCGACAAACAGAAAGAAAACGCCGAGGAGTTGCTGCGGAAATTGTCGTCCGAAGTCGGGTGCGGGTTGTCCGAAGCGATTCTGTCAGCGAGCCAGCAATCGGAGGCGGAGATCTATGAGCAACGCAAAAGAGTTCAGATGCTCAAAGAGAAACTATCAACACTCAAAGGGGGCAACAACGAAGTCACACGGCTCTTAGGGCTTGCGGACATGCTGGTTAAAAAGAGTGTTTGGATCATCGGCGGCGACGGATGGGCGTATGACATCGGATTCGGCGGGCTGGACCATGTTTTGGCCAGCGGAAGGGATGTCAACGTTCTGGTGCTCGATACGGAAGTATACTCCAATACCGGCGGCCAGATGTCCAAGGCTACGCCGCGCGGTGCGATCGCAAAATTTGCGGCGGCGGGGAAGCCGACGGCCAAAAAGGATTTAGGTCTCATGGTGATGACTTACGGCAATGTTTATGTCGCCCGCGTTGCGATGGGGGCAAGGGACGAACAGACGCTCAAAGCTTTTCTTGAGGCGGAATCTTATGAGGGGCCTTCATTGATTATCGCGTACAGTCACTGCATTGCGCACGGGATTGACATGACGAACGCCTTGCAGGGTCAAAAGGCCATTGTGGATTCCGGCCAGTGGAATCTTTTCCGCTATGATCCCAGGCGTCTGGAAAAAAACGAAAACCCTATGATCCTTGACAGCCGTTCCCCCCGTTACGGAGTGGACAGTTATCTGATGATGGAAAACCGTTTTAAACAGCTTGCCCAGACCCGCCCTGAAGATGCGAAGCGGTTATTTAAGCAGGCACAAAAAGACGCGGATGTCCGCTGGCGGCTTTATGAGTTTTTGGCCAAGGGGCTGTCCCATGATTTATTTTCTAAAGAAAGCGGGTGATGTTATTGTCCGTTATCGGCCGGCTGAAAAACTCCGCGCTGACTTCACTTCTATTTTTATTTGCGGCGGACATGATCGCATGCGTGCTATGGCTGATTTCCGCCGCTTTAAACGGACGGCTTAATGAATGTTCCGGGAAGAAAGTTTTGCGGCGCAACGCGCCGTGATCTTGCGATTATCCGGGCCATAATGGCTCCCCTCCCGTTGCGTATCACACAGGCATTCCTCCGCCATAACGTCGCTATTCACAAGAGGTTGTAATGCCCCGCCGGTCTTAGCTTTTTTATTTTGCGGGAAATAATAACTTTTTTTAATTCGAAGATGGGAACGGGGTTGTTGTAATGGAATCCGGTAAATGATTCCTGAGCTTCCGCAATATGGCCGCGTTGGTCGGCCCTTTTGCAAAGGCCCTGTGATTAAGAGCCTATCCCGATATCAACTTGGGCTGCAATTTTGACTTTCGGCCTGCGCCTTTGCGATCCTCGGCTTACATCCTCTTCAGGATGCGCGCCTTGGCTCGCTTCGGCAACGAAATTCAAAATTTCGTTTCTGAATTTGATATCGGGATAGGCTCTAAATAAAAAATGAGGAACATTTCAAAGAAATGAACGAGCAATTGCAGCATGAAATCGCGCGGCGGCGCACTTTTGCGATTATTTCCCATCCGGACGCCGGCAAAACAACGCTGACCGAAAAGCTTTTGCTTTACGGGGGGGCATTGAGACTGGCGGGCTCCGTGACGGCCCGCAAGAAGCAGCGGGACACAGCATCGGATTGGATGGAGCTTGAAAAAAAGCGCGGCATCTCCATTTCCTCGACGGTCCTTCAATTTGATTTCGACGGCTACCGTTTAAATCTTCTCGATACCCCCGGTCACAAGGATTTTTCGGAAGACACCTATCGCGTGCTGATGGCCGTCGACGCGGTGATTATGGTCATTGATGCCGGAAAGGGAATTGAAAGCCAAACAATAAAGCTGTTTCAGATTTGTAAAAAACGCGGAATCCCGCTGTTTACGTTTATGAATAAAATGGACCGGCCGTCTTTGCCGCCCTTGGCGCTCATTGATGAGGTGGAAAAAGTGCTGGGCATCCATGCTTTTCCCGTTAACTGGCCGCTGGGTCAGGGTATGGATTTTAAGGGCGTGTATGACCGATTATCGCAGACGGCGCATTTATTTGAACGGGTTACCGGCGGCATGTACCGGGCTCCCGTTTCTCTTCACAGCATTTCGGACCCGCATCTTGAGAGACTGCTTGACCCTTCGGTATATCATCATACCGTTGATGAAATTGCTTTATTGAATGAAGCCCATGCGGGATTTGAGCCGGCCTCGGTTCTGGAGGGAAAAACGACGCCCGTGTTTTTTGGCAGTGCCGCCAACAATTTCGGCGTCGAGCTGCTTTTGCGTGGGTTTCTATCCTATTCAGCGCAGCCACAAAGCCGTCAGGCAAGCAGCGGCAGGGTAGACCCGGCGGACGAGTCATTTTCGGGGTTCATTTTTAAAATTCAAACGAACGCAAATCCGCTGCACCGCGACCAAATCGCGTTCTTGCGTGTTTGTTCCGGGAAATTCGACCGTCAAAAACCGGTCTGTCATACGCGTTCCGGAAAACGCTTCAAGCTTTCCAATACCCACCGGGTTTTCGGACAGGGGCGGGAAGTTGTCGATATTGCTTATCCGGGCGATATCGTCGGTATCGTCGGACGGGACGAATTTAAAATCGGGGACACGCTGAGTGATAATCCGTTGATTCATTATCATGAAATACCCAGATTTGCGCCTGAATGCTTCGGCTATTTAAGCAATCCCAATCCCGCACAATACAAACCGTTCCGTAAGGGGCTTGAATATCTGCTCCTTGAAAATATCGTCCAGGTTTTCAGTTTTGAAGACAATATCCGGGGCCCTCTTTTCGGTGCTGTGGGCCCGCTTCAATTTGAAGTGCTTCAATATCGCTTGAAGTCCGAGTATGGTGCAGAATCGACTCTGGAGATGATGCCCTGGACGCTGATGCGCTGGACCCGCGATCAACCGGATCCAAAGCGGCTTCAGGAGTTCTCGCCGTACGGGGGGCAAGTCGGCCGGGACGATCGCGGCCGTGCCGTCATTTTTTTTCCGTCTAAATGGTCTCTGGAACGTTTTTGTGAGGAACATCCCGGGCTTGAGTTGATGGATACGCAGGAAGTCTCTTTGCCAGATGAGAAGACTGCAAACGAAACCCCCGGATAGAATCCCGGTTCATTTTACATGAAGCATGAATTTTTAAAGCTGAACGGATTATGTTTTTTTGCTGATGATCGAAAGCATTGTGGGGAATTGGCTTTATTTTTTTGATCGCCGGTTTTCGCTGGTTTTAAACACATCGGCCTGTTAAGGAACAGTCAGGTGATGAATAATAATAAAAGGGAGGCAAAGGCATGGAGGCTGTGCCGCTTTGGGGATGGGTTGCCTTTAATGGTTTTGTATTGGCCATGCTGGCCGTGGATCTCTTCCTTT
Organism: Omnitrophica bacterium GWA2_52_8; assembly: GCA_001804025.1. Lineage (GTDB taxonomy): Bacteria > Omnitrophota > Omnitrophia > Omnitrophales > Aquincolibacteriaceae > GWA2-52-8. The sequence continues at coordinate 17,699 of MHFC01000053.1, forward strand.
TTCACCGCGACCCTCATGAAGTCAGCATCAAGGAAGCGCTTACCTGGAGCGGAGTCTGGATCGGCCTCGCCTTGATTTTCAATGCCGGGATTTGGCACTGGCACGGAAGGCAAGCGGGACTTGAATTTTTGGCCGGGTATTTGATTGAGAAGTCGCTCAGCGTCGACAATATTTTTGTTTTCCTCATGATCTTTGCCTTTTTTAAAGTTCCCGCGAAATACCAGCATGAGGTTTTATTTTGGGGGATTTTAGGGGCGCTCGTATTGCGCGCGGGTTTTATCGCCGGTGGTATTGCCTTAATCAAAAACTTTCATTGGATCATTTATGTCTTTGGATCGTTTCTTGTGTTTACCGGTATTAAAATGGCGCTTGATAAGGACAAGGAAATTCATCCCGAAAAAAATATCGTCTTGAAGCTCTTTCGCAAAGTTATGCCGGTAACTGGGGACTACGAGGGGGGAAGGTTTTTTGTTAAAAAAGACGGCCGGTCTTACGCCACGCCTCTGTTTGTGGTTCTGATTGTCGTTGAAACG
>MHFC01000054.1:0-2578 GCA_001804025.1 Omnitrophica bacterium GWA2_52_8
TAAAAGACTTATGCGCTGTTACTTAGAGCACCTAACAAAACCCCTTTCGTTTTGTCTTTGCGAGGAGGCAAAGCCGACGAAGCAATCTCAAAACCTGAGATTGCCGCGCCCGCAAAAAGTACGAGCGGGCTCGCAATGACAATTTTGTTAGGCACTCTTAGAAGCGGTTTCATAAGTCATTGTAAGTGTAATATCGGCAGAGTGTTATTTTTTGTCATCCTCGCGCCCCCGCCGACAGCGGGGTCCCGGTCAAGGGCGGGAAAAGCGGGGATCCAGGCTTTATGGTCCTGCTTGATTAGCTTAGTTGGCGCTGTTTTCCAGTCTCTATTTTCTGAATTCTCTTGCCTGCCCGCTTTCGGCGGGCCTACAGCAGGCAGGCGCTAATCCGCCGAAGGACGGATCCGCCTCCGGTGGAAAATCCGCGGGTTAAAATGAAACGTTGTGTCCTCCCGGCTCCGGAATACAATTCCGGATAAGGGAAAACAAAATAACCAGGAATGGTCACAAGACCTTAAAACCTGCTTGCAACTTGACATAACGTTTCATAGTGGAATGACAGTCTTCATAACGGGTTACAAATGCTTATGAAACTGCTTCTAGCAATTTGGGGCCGGCGGAATTTCATCAAGCTTTATAAAGTTTGGGCGCGCTTGCGCCCGGGGTTGTTTTCCTGTCATGGCTAAAAAATACGCAAAAATCCAGATTTATTCCGACGGCGGAGCGCGCGGCAATCCCGGTCCTGCGGCCGTCGGCGTTTTGATTTGCGATGCCGAAGGCAATGCTCTCCTGGAGCATGCCGAAACCATCGGGGCGACGACCAACAACGTTGCCGAATACCGGGCTGTGATCCTTGCGCTGGAACTGGCACAGCAGTTTGCGCCGGTCGAAGTTTATTATTTTGCGGACAGCGAACTCGTGGTCCGGCAGTTGACGGGCCGCTACCGCATTAAAGCGCCGCATATCAGCGCTCTGGCCGCGACGGTCCGCGAAAAAGAACGGGCCTACAGCAAAATCGTCTACACCCACGTTCCGCGAACACACGAAAAAATTCAAATTGTGGACGACTTATTGAATCAGGCGCTAAACCGGGCGGGGCATTGAGGAATGACAAACCGGACTGTTTTTTTGTCCGGCCGCTTTTGCCCTTCATCCGTCACTTGTGCGCACAACCCCATCAGCGTAAGCGTTTCTAAGCCGGAGGAGGCAGTATGAATCTCATCTTCATTTCACTTATCGGGCTTCTCGGAGGTTTGGTCAGCGGGCTTTTCGGTGTCGGGGGCGGTGTTGTTTTTGTCCCGCTCCTGGTTCTTTTGTGCCATTTTGACGTGCATTTGGCGATCGGGACCTCACTTGCGGCGATTGTGCCGACGGCCGCGGTAGCGGCGCTGCGCCACGGGCTCTCAGGCATGGCAGACTGGCGGACAGCGGTGTGTCTGGCGGTTTTTGCTGTGGCCGGGGCGTGGTTCGGGTCAATGTTATCGATGAAAATCGACGCGCATTTACTCAAACGTTTTTATGCGCTCTTCCTTCTGCTGCTTTCCCTGAAATTATTCTTTCAGAAGTAGTGGCGTCCGCATATACTATCCCGAAGTTTAAATCCTGCGCGGGAATACTGGCGCAATGCGCCGGACGTCCGCTGTGAACAAGGCGGGACGGATTATTAAGCCTTCCTATATATAGACAATAAGGGCTCAGCATGAGTAAAACGGCTGTTTCTCCGGCTTCGAAAGCGGATTTTTTTAATCGCATATTCAGGTTCTTTGCATCGCTGCCGCTGGCGATTGCCCTACTGGTTTCGCTGATGGGGGTCCTGGCGGCGGGGACGATCCTCGAGTCGCTGCATGGGGCGGCAACCGCCCGTCTTCTGGTTTATGACACGCCGTGGTTCAGCCTGCTTCTTTTTATTCTGGGGATCAATGTCGCGGCGGCTGCGCTTGACCGGTACCCGTGGAAAAAGAAACATACCGGGTTTGTGATCACGCATCTTGGCATTATTCTCATTCTGATCGGTTCGCTAGTTTCGAAAAAATTCATGACCGACGGTCAGATGGTCATCGCGGAAGGAGACACGGAAAGCCGCGTCTGGCTGGATGACCCGCTGCTTTATTTTTATGTGCCGGGGCTTGACCGTGAACAGTCGGTCGATTTGCGCAAGCGGCCGTTTCCATGGACAGGCAGCGAAAAACTGGCCGAGTTTCCAACCGCCGCCGGGGACCCGGCAGCGGTTTATTTGACCGCTTATTATCCCAAAGGCGCGATGGAGGAAAGCATCACCGCAGACGCCTCGTCATCCGGACCGGGTGCCGTGCGGATTACGCTCCAGAATTCCTTTATCACGCAGCAGGAATGGCTTATTGAAGAGGACGCCGAAAGAGGCACGCGCCAGGTCGGTCCGGCGACGTTGCGCTTTTCCCGAGAAAAAATGGTCGAAAGCAAGGCCGAACAGGACTCTGCCGTACCCTATCTGGAAGCCCAGTCGGCAGGAAAGACCGCACAGATTCCTTTAAATCCCGAATGGATCGGCGGCGAACCGGTTCCGCTCGGGGACACCGGTTATACAGTCCAATTCCTTCAATCT
>MHFC01000054.1:2585-6254 GCA_001804025.1 Omnitrophica bacterium GWA2_52_8
ATGCGGTGGTCGTGGACAATCGTCTGGTCGAGCAGCCTGCGGGCAGTGCGGAGGCCGCCGAGGCCGGAAATCCTGCCGTCCAGCTGGTTTTGCGCGGCAAAGACCTTCATGAAACTCATACCGTTTTTGCGAACTTTCCCGACTTTCCGACCATGCACGGAATGAAACCAAGTCAGACCGGGATGCGGCTTTTTCTCCGGATGCCGGGAGGCGGATCGCGGGGAGAGTCTCATGAACTGCGGTTTGTGAAGGCTCCGTCCGGCGCGGACGGCCAAGAAGCGCTCGAATACCAGATCCGCAGCGGTCTTGAAATCCAGTCGGGAACGGCGGAAGCCGGCAAGGAGATTGCGACGGGCTGGATGGATTTGAAGTTTCGTGTGGAGGAGTATTACCCGTATGCCGTCATCGAGGAAAAGTTTTCACCGGAACCGAACAATTCCGAACGGGAGGGTGCTCTGCCGGTTATCCGTCTCAAGGTTACCGGAAAGGACGGGAGCGAAAAAGAGTTTTGGCTTGGACAGGGCGTTCCGAAACGCATTACGTTCGCCAGGGAAGAAGGCCAGTGGCTTTATTCGCAGCGGCATTTTCCCGCCGGTTTCCGTTTGAAGCTGCGGGACTTCCGCATGCAGCAATACCCCGGCACCCAAAATCCGGCCAGCTATGAAAGTGACGTAACCCTGGTTGATGATGCGCGGGGGACGGTCCGGGATGTGACGATATCCATGAACCAACCGCTGGAACACCGCGGTTATAAAATTTATCAGTCCGGATATCATCTTCAGGACGGACAGCCGGATATTTCGATTTTTTCGGTCGGAAAAAATCCCGGGATTCCGTTTCAATATTCCGGAACCATCGTGATGGCAATCGGGATCATCGTCATGTTTTTTACGCGAAAATATTCAACCCATGCGGGGAAGTTATGATTTTGATTCAGGGGACCGGAAACAGGCACAGAAAAAATGCGGGATTGCTGCGGCGGCAAAAAATGGGCGCCGGTTTATTGTTGGCCGGGCTCATGCTTTTTCCGGGCACCGGGCGGCTATGTGCGGAAGCGCCGGCCTACCGGATCCTGGAAGAAATTCCGGTCCAGGACAGCGGGCGCGTGAAACCGTTTCAGGCGTTTGCCCAGGAAGCCGTCGCGCAGGTGACCGGCGGCCGGAATTTCCAGGGCCGGCCGGCCGTGCTTACCGTATGGCTATGGATTTCCGATCCTGACGGATGGATCAGCCAGCCGATCATCCCCGTCGATTTCAGGCCGCTGCGTAAATCTTTTAATCTCATGATCAAAGACGGGAAGCTTTCCCCCGAGATCATTTTAAACCACGAACCTTTTATTAAAACGGTCCAGGAAGCGGGGCAGAAGCAGCGAATGAAAGCCAAGCTGACCCCGCTCGAGGATGAGAGCCTGAAGCTTTATGAGCGGGCCGCCATTTTCCGCGCGCTGGCGCAGGGGAGTCATCCGGGATGGATCCCGGATCCCGAAGACCCGCGCAAGTCCTGGCTGTCGCTAGAGATGATGGCGTCACCCGAGGGCGCCCAGGTCTTGAAACTGCAGTATCCGGAAAAAACGGTTGCGGATTTTCAGTCCGCACTGACGGCGCTTGCTAATGAGCTGCACACGCAAAAGGCCGTGACGCCCAAAAACGCGGCGGCATTTGCGCAGGCTGTGCGTGCTTTGCCCGCGGCCAAGGGAATCGTGCTTGATGAGGGGCTGATCCGCAAGGAACTGATTTACAACCGCCTGCACCCTTTTGGCTGGGCCTGGAAAATCATGGCGCTCAGCATTTTATTCGCGCTCGTGCGCTATTGGAATTTGCGGAAAAAATCCGGAAGCAAACTTATGGAAAAAACAGCGGGAACGGCCGCGTTGGCAAGTTTTGCCGCGGCTTTTTTGATCCAGTCCGGCGGGTTTTACCTCCGGTGCCAGATTGCCGGGCGTCCTCCGGTCACCAATATGTATGAGTCTGTGGTTTGGGTCTCCTGGGCCGTGGCTTTTTTTTCCTTACTGCTTTTTATTTTTTACCGCTCTGCCGTGATTTTGTTCGCGGCGGCCTGCGTCGCGGCGCTGGGTCTGATGGTGGCCGACAGTTTCCCGGTCGTTTTAAATGCTGCGATCTCCCCTTTGGTCCCCGTTTTGAGAAGTAATTATTGGCTGACGATCCATGTTTTGACCATTACGCTCAGTTACGGTGCGTTTGCGCTCGCCTGGGGGATCGGACACGGCGTTGTTTTTAGCTTTGCTTTCAATCCCGGAAAGAAGGACCGCAACAAACAATTTGCGCAATATTTGTACCGCGCTGTGCAAATCGGCGTTTTGCTGCTTTCCGTCGGAACGGTTTTGGGCGGGGTTTGGGCCCATTATTCATGGGGCCGGTTTTGGGGATGGGACCCGAAAGAGACATGGGCCCTGATCGCGCTGCTCGGATATCTTGCGGTCCTCCACGGGAGATTGTCGGGATGGCTGGAAACGTTCGGTCTGGCTTATTGGGCTGTCGTCTCCTTTCTATTGGTCATCATGGCGTGGTATGGTGTAAACTTCGTGCTTGCCGCAGGGCTGCACAGTTACGGTTTCGGCGGCGGGGGCGCACCGTATGTCCTGGGGGCCGCGCTCCTGGACCTTGCGGTCATTACGTGGGCGGCGCAGATTTACCGGGCAAAAATCAACTCATGAAACAAAGGCTAAACGGGTTGACGCGAAAATGGTAAAGGCCGCTTCTCCGAAGGATTCGGGACGGAAATTATTTTTCGGGCTTTTTATTTTCCCGTTGCTCATAGCCGTCGGAATGGCCGTTTTGCTATGCAGCGTTGTCCTCCTGACCCAAGAAGATGTTTCGCCGGAATCGCTGATTACAGAAATCAAAACCGGTTCGCCGAGCAAGCGCTGGCAAAAAGCGTTCGAGCTCTCAAACGAACTCAATCAGGGCCGAGGACTCATCCGCGGTCCCGGTGTGATGAAAGAAGTGATGGCGATTTTGAAAAACCGGGAAGAATACGATCCCAAAACCCGGGCCTATATGGCGCTCGCGCTGAGCCGCTTTGAAAGCACTGAAACGGCGCCCTTTTTAAGGGAAGTCCTGGCACAGGAAACGGATGAGGACGTCCAGATTTCGCTGTTATGGGCGCTGGGTTCCAAAAAAGACGCTTCTGCCGTCGATGTGATCCTGCCGCTGCTTGAAAAAGACCAGCCGGATGTCCGGAAAATGGCGGTTTACGTGTTGGGGGTGCTCGGGGATCCGGCGGCCGTTCCGGCTATCGAGAAGCTTCTCGACGACAAAAGCCGCGATGTGCGGTGGAACAGCGCACTCAGCCTCGCGCGGCTCGGCAGCCGGGCGGGGAGCGCAGAGCTGTTGAAAATGCTGGAGCGCAAACATCTCGAGTCCCAGGAAGGGCTTGATGAGGCAAAGATCGAAGAAATTATGACCAACGCGGCCCGCGGCGCGGCGCTGCTCGGGCTTGAAGAATCGAAACCCGTGCTGTCTGCTTTGGCTGAAAGCGATAAAAGTTTAAAAGTCCGTCAGGCCGCGCTTGAGGCGCTGGCGGGTTTTCAAACCGCCGCTTAATAAATGACTTGATTTATTGAGCTTACATTCATAGGATTTGTAACATTATGGCAGAACCAACCCCACAGGCAAACTCCGGTTCCGGACCGGCACAATCTTCCGTGCC
>MHFC01000054.1:6312-13350 GCA_001804025.1 Omnitrophica bacterium GWA2_52_8
AAATCGGCAAACCCGAAGAATACGACATCGGAAACGTCGACACCCGCTGGACGGAAAAATTCGGCGTCTGGATCATCCGGTCGGCCGAAGGGATGTATGCGCTTTCAACCGTCTGCACCCATTTGGGGTGTACGCCGAGCTGGCAGGACGGCGAACAAAAATTTAAGTGCCCCTGCCACGGCAGCGGGTTCTACAAGTCCGGAATTAATTTTGAAGGCCCCGCGCCCCGTCCGCTGGAGCGCTTCCGCATCAGCCTGGGCGATGACGGGCTGATCCTGGTGGATAAAAGCAAAAAATTCCAGCAGGAAAAAGGCGAGTGGAACAACCCGGAAAGTTTTTTGAACGTTTAAGCAGATCCCGGACAGCCGGAAGGAATTTGGTATTATGCCCGAACCCGAAAAACCGAAAAAAAAGTTTGAATTCAAGCTGCCGCAATTCAGCTGGAAAGATTTCCGCCTTAAAACCCAGGTCGGAAAATCGATTTTCCGGCATGATTACAAGGACGACGACAGGGACCGGGCGCTGACGGTTTTGACCAATGTTTTTTTTCACCTGCATCCCGTAAAAGTCCGGAAGTCCGGCGCGCGCTTCGGCTTCACCTGGTGCGCGGGCGGGCTCTCATTCTTTGTGTTCCTGACGCTGGTCGTAAGCGGGATCCTGCTCATGTTTTATTACCGGCCGACGGTGGAATATGCTTACAACGACATTATCGCGATGCGGGAACACGTTCCGTTCGGCATCATGCGTGAACTGCATCGCTGGGGCGCGCATGCCATGATCATTACGGTGTGGCTGCATATGTTCCGCGTTTTTATGACCGGGTCTTACAAGCCGCCGCGAGAATTTAACTGGGTAATCGGCGTGATTCTTCTCGTGCTGACGATGCTGCTCAGCTTCACGGGGTATCTGTTGCCGTGGGACCAGCTGGCGATGTGGGCCATTACCGTGGGCAGCAATATGGCCCGCGCGACGCCTTTCCTGGGACACGAGGGTCCGGGAGCGGCGCTGCTATCGTTCGGAGACATCCAATTGATCCACTCCGGCAGCGACGTCCGGTTCGCCCTTCTGGGCGGGCGGTTTGTCGGGGAAGGGGCCTTGTTAAGGTTTTATATTCTTCATTGTGTCGCAATTCCGACCGTTGTGGTGATTCTCATGGCGGTTCATTTTTGGCGCATTCGCAAAGACGGCGGGATCAGCGCGCCGCTTTAAAACAAAGAAAGAATTGAAAAATGATTGAAGCGTTTAAAGGGGCTGTGGATGCGTTCAGTTCACCCGTGACTATTTTTACGGCAGCGGCCCTTTTTCTCACCCTCTTTGTCTCTTTCCCGAAATTTTTTGTTTCAAAGCCCGCCACGCTGGGGATGGTGATCCTTTCGGGCATCTTTTTCTTTATCGGGCTGACCGACAAACATTTCAAAAGCATCGTGACCAAACCCGACAATGTTCCGATTGTCGCCATGCTTTTCATCTTCGGCTATTTCACCTGGTTCTCCCTCAAAAAAGCGGTGACCAATGACGCCCTTGTGGCGGCCGGAAAGCCGACCGTGGAGAAGGCCGAGGCGGAACAAAAAGTCATGGTGTTTCCTTATTTAATCTACATTGAATTCGTGGTGGCGCTGGCCTATTCGATCGGGCTCGTGCTCTGGTCGATTTTTTTAAAGGCGCCGCTGGAACAGCCCGCCAATCCCACGATTTCGCCGAACCCGTCAAAAGCGCCCTGGTACTTTTTGGGCCTGCAGGAAATGCTGGTTTATTTTGACCCCTGGATTGCCGGCGTCCTGCTCCCGACGTTTATTATTGTCGGCCTATGCTGTATTCCGTATATCGACCGCGACACCAAAATGTCCGGGTTTTACTCTTATAAGGGAAGGCGGCGCGCGATTATTCCGTTTCTGTTCGGGTTCTGGCTTTTATGGATCCTTTTGATCGTGGTGGGCACCTTTTTGCGGGGGCCCAACTGGAACTTTTTCGGGCCTTTTGAAGTCTGGGACGTGCATAAAGTCGTTCCGCTCGTGAACGTAAACTTGTCGGAATTTATTTATATCAAGTGGCTCGGGACCGGGCTGCCGAAACTGTGGCTGATCCGCGAGCTTCCGGGCATTGCGATTATCGGCGCCTATTTCCTGATCCCGCCGGCCATCCTGGCGGTGACGGCTCTGAAGTCGGTTTACGAAAAGCTCGGGGCTGTCCGGTACAGCATTTTGATGATCCTGGCCCTGACGATGCTCGCGCTGCCGATAAAAATGTATTTGCGGTGGGCCTTTAATCTGAAATATCTCGTCGCGATTCCGGAGTTCTTTTTTAACATTTGAAGGACCGCAGCGCCCGCCGGCAGCGGCAAAAAACCATTCTGGAAACAATCTAAACCGAACCTGATTGAGAAATAAAAGCATCTCCTATGCCTCCGTCCTCACCTAAACTTTACGACAACAAAAAAACCACGATCTGGTTTTCAATCACCGCGATCGTCCTTTTTGTGTCACTTGTGGCCATGGTCCTGCAGGACAGCGCGCGTGAGTGGAAGGAATGGCAGGTGAAATTCATGGAGCTCAGCCGTGAAAAAGCCGAGGCCGATCTCCGGGAAGCGGAACACAAGATCGACTCTGCGGCGCTTGAAAAAATCAAGGCCGACCGCGAGAAGGCGGAAGAGGACCTTAAAAGCCACCGCCGCCAAATCGGGGAGTTGACGAAGGAAAGCGAGGCGCTTGCGGTCGAACAGGCGAAGGTTAATGCGCGCAATCAGGAGTTAAAACAGGAGCAGGACTCCGACCGCTATTATTATGAAGAGTTCCGTCATAAAAAAGAAGAGCATGAGGCCGAGGCCCGCCGGAAGCGGATGGAAACGCGGCAGGCCGAGCTGGACGGGCTCCGGCGGAAACTGGATCAGTTGGAAACAGCGGCGGCCGCGAAAAAGGAAGCCGTCAACGCGCTGTCGGGTAAAGTGACGGAACTCGACAAAGAAATGGCGAGGATGACGGAGGCGGCCGGCCGCATCGAGACCAAAGTCGAAAAGCTGACACCCGACTGGCGCTCCGCAGTTTTAAACGCGCCGATGCTGGATTTTATCAAGCCCACTCTGCAGATTCAGCAGATCGTCGTTGAAGGGCTGCGGGACGATTATTATTTTACGAAAGTTCCGAAAGTTGACCGCTGCGTGACCTGCCATTTGGGCATCGATCAAACGGCTTTTACCGATGCCCCCGTGCCGTTTAAGGCACATCCCCGGCTTGATTTGTTTTTGTCGCCGGATTCCCCGCACCCCATGGAAAAATTCGGCTGCACGTCATGTCACGGCGGGAGCGGGCATTCGGTGAGTTTTACGACGGCGGCCCACACGCCCCGAAACGAGGAGCAGGCGGAGGAATGGCAAAAGAAGCACCACTGGCATGAGATGGAGTACTGGAACGCCAAGATGCTTCCGATGAATTATATCGAAGCTTCCTGCGCAAAGTGCCATCAGGGAACGGTGGATGTGCCGCAAGCACCGAAACTGAATGAGGGCCGCCGCCTTGCCGGGACCTTCAGCTGTTTTGGCTGTCATAAAATCAAAGGTTTTGAAAGCTACTGGGAGACAGGCCCCGGACTTCTGCATGTTCAAAGTAAATTGCAGCAGGACTGGATCGTCCGCTGGCTTCAAAATCCGAAGGCTTTTCGTCCGTCGACCAAAATGCCGCGGTTGTTCCATCTTTCCAACACCTCCGATCCCGACAGTGCGGACAAAAACAACGCCCTTATCGCCGGGATCGCGCATTATTTGATCAAGAATTCAGAGCCGGTTTCCCTGGAAAATGTGCCGGGCAAGGGGGACCCGGAAACCGGGAAGAAACTTGTGGAGACGCTGGGCTGTTTGGGGTGCCATAGCGCCGGAGACAAGCAGGCCAATGATCACGGGCCCGAGCTGTTAAACCTCGGCAGCAAGGTCAAGCCGGAGTGGCTCTATAGCTGGCTCAAAAACCCGAAGGCCTATCATGCGGGCACGCGCATGCCGGACCTGCGCCTGAGCAACGAAGAGGCGGCGCACATTACAAGTTATTTACTTCAGCAAAAAGATGAAAAATTCGACAGTTTGAGGCTGCCCGCCGTGAAACCGGAGGTCATTGATCAAACAGCAATGCATTTTCTGACCGTCACCATGCGCGAAGAGCAGGCGCTTGAAGCCTTGAAGACGATGAACGAAGATGACCGGCTTGAATATATCGGTAAAAAGGCCATCATCCACCAGGGTTGTTTCGGGTGCCACGCGATCAAAGGTTTTGACGGAGCGGCAAAAATCGGGACGGAACTTTCCGAGCACGGATCCAAGGACGTTGAAAAGCTGGATTTCGGCTTTGTGCCGATCGAAAGAACGCGGCAGGCCTGGTTTTTCCAAAAGCTCAAGGACCCGCGCGGATTTGACCATGGGAAGGTCAAATCCTATTTTGAAAAATTGCGCATGCCGCAGTTTGATTTTACGGACGAACAGGCCGAGGCGCTCACGACGTTTCTCCTGAGCATGGAAAAAGGGACGGTCCCCCTCGAGATGCAGAAGCGCCTGGACCTTAAGGAAAAAAATATCGAAGCCGGGCGGTTTCTCGCCCGGCAATTTAATTGTCAGGGCTGCCACACGCTCGACGGCGAAACCGGCCGTGTCCGCTCCGTCATCACAGAGCCCGGAGATTATCCGCCGGCGATTGACGGGGAAGGGAAAAAAGTCCAGCCGCAGTGGCTGTATCATTTTCTGGAGCATCCGTCCGTCATTCGCCCCTGGCTGACTTACCGGATGCCGACTTTCGGATTTTCCGAAGAACGCCTGACGGCCCTGGTGCAGTATTTCTCGGATTTGGCGGGTGAAACACCGGATTATAAACGGGAGGCTGTGACGCCGGAATCTCCGGCGCACCAGGCAGCCGGACCGGAGCTCTTTAAAAGTTTTCAATGCATTAAATGCCATAAATCGGATCCCGAACCCGGGCTGGCCTCGTCTTTTCTTGCCCCGGACCTTGTGATGTCCAAGAGCCGGTTGCAGCCCGAATGGGTCGCCGATTGGCTTAAAGACCCGCAGGCCCTGCAGTCCGGAACCATGATGCCCGCCTTTTTTCCGGACGGGCAATCCCCGATGCCAAACGTTTTGGGCGGCGATGCGGCCCAGCAAATTGAAGCCATCCGCGATTATTTGTGGGCCTTTGACAAGGCTGAAGCCGCGAACGCGATGGAAAAACCGGAAGCAAAGTGAGGTTTTTATGACAAGATGCGAAAAAGTTTTATTTTTGGCAGTATTGTTTTGTTTTGGATTTACCGCACAGGCGCACGCCGGCGCGATTACGGGGAAAGCCAATTTTTCCGGGCAAGCACCTGCGCCCGAGGCCATCAGCATGAATGCGGACCCTGCATGTGCTGCGGCCCATGCGTCGCCCCCGCTTGATTTGAGCGTCGTGGTGAACCCCGACAATACGCTGCAGAACGTCTTTGTCTATGTCAAATCCGGGCTCGAGGGGAAGACTTTTGATCTTCCGGCAGAGGCGGTGACCCTCGACCAGAAAGGGTGCATGTATTACCCGCATGTTTTCGGCATCCGTGCAGGGCAGTCCCTGGAGATCGTCAATAGCGATCCGACCCTGCACAATGTGCACAACCTGGCAACAAATTCGAAAGAATTTAATCTGGGAATGCCGATTCAAGGCATGAAACTGAAAAAAACTTTTGAACAGCCTGAAATCATGGTCAAATTTAAATGTGACGTGCACCCCTGGATGCACGCCTATATCGGCATTCTGGAGCACCCGTTCTTCAGCGTTACGGGAGATTCTGGGACTTTTGAGATCAAGGACCTGCCGCCGGGCACTTATACGGTCGGGGCATGGCACGAAAAATACGGCGTGCAGGAACAAACCGTCACCGTCGGCGACGGCGAAACAAAGGCCGTTGATTTTAACTTTCAGGGCGCGTAACAGACGGGACGGATGCAAACGATGAAGACAAAACAACCTTGGACAGGCCGGGCCGCGTTCGTTGCGGCGCTTGCCGTCTATTGTCTGACAGCGGCGGGCTTGCCGGGTTTTGCCGCGACCGTTTCGGGCAAAGTGTTTGTCGAGGGGCCTGTCGCCGAAAATCCGGAAATCCGCATGGACGCAGACCCCGTCTGTAAAGCGCTGCATGCAGAGGCGGTATATGCTCAGAAAGTCGTCCTCAACGCCGACCAGACCCTGCAGCATGTTTTGGTTTATGCCAAAGAAGGTGTTACGAACGTTTCGGAAGCTCCGAAGTCTCCCGCTGTCCTTGACCAGCAGGGCTGCATGTACCACCCGCATGTCTTGGGCATGCGGGCCGGACAGCCGATGGCCATCGTCAACAGCGATGCGACGCTTCATAACGTGCACGTGCTGGCCAAAAACAATCCGGAGTTTAATCTCGGCATGCCGATGAAAGGCATGAAACTCGAGAAAACTTTTTTCAATCCGGAAGTGATGATGAAATTTAAATGCGACGTGCACCCGTGGATGGGGGCGTATGTCGGAGTGCTTCCACACTCATTTTTTTCGGTGACCGGAGAACAGGGAAGTTTTGAGATCACGGGGCTCGAACCGGGGGAATATACTTTAGAAGCCTGGCATGAAACCTACGGCGTCCAGACCCGGAAAGTCAAGCTGGTGAGCGCCGAGGAAGTGCAGAATATCGATTTTCGCTTCAGCGCCGGAGAGATTAAGGACGAGGCCAGCGGCGTTGCGATCAAGGTCGGCGAACCGAAGCCCGTCGCTGCGGCATTTGATGATTCGGCGGCATTGAATGTTCCGAGAAAAAAAACCGGCTGGTGGCTTCCCGAAGGCATTTCATCTTTCAGCGGAAAAATCGACACGCTTTTCTATGTGATTCTGGTGATTACCGGAATTGTTTTTTTCGGGGTCCAGGGCGTGCTGGCGGCCTTTTTGTTCCGCTACCGCAGCGGGCGCCAGGCCAAGGCCTATTACACGCACGGCAGTGATAAGGCAGAACTTATTTGGACGATCATTCCTTCGGTGATTCTCGTCATTCTGGCTTTTTCGGGACAGGGGGTTTGGAGCG
>MHFC01000054.1:13386-18621 GCA_001804025.1 Omnitrophica bacterium GWA2_52_8
GGAAACCGGTCCAGGCCGTGCTGACATCGATCGAAAAAGAGGACAAGCCGGCAGTTCTGCACAGTTTTTTTCTTCCGGAGTTCCGGCTCAAGCAGGATGCGGTTCCCGGAATGGCCATTAATATCTGGTTTGAAGCGAAACGCACGGGGCAGTATGAAATCGCCTGTGCCGAATTCTGCGGGTTGGGGCATTACCGGATGAAGGGGTTTATTTCGATCCATTCGCCGGAAGGTTTTAATGTCTGGCTGAAAGAACAGGCCGCGGGGGTTTAATTCACGGACAATGCCTTCGTGTTAAGAAGGGGACGCAACGGTATGGACGCACAGCACGAGCATAAATTAGGTTTTTGGCGCAAGTACGTATTTTCGACCGATCATAAAATGATCGGGATCCAGTTTTTATTTTCAAGTCTGACAATGTTTGCCGTCGGCGGCTTTCTTGCGCTGTTGTTGAGATGGCAGCTGGCCTACCCGGGTAAACCCATGCCGGTTCTCGGGAAACTTTTTCCGGATTCGATGATGGTCGGCGGGGTCATGCTCCCGGAATTTTATAACACGCTTTTTACGATGCACGCTTCCGTGATGATCTTTTTTGCGATCATTCCGATCCTGGTGGGCGCCTTTGCCAATTATCTGATTCCCCTGCAAATCGGCGCGCCGGACATGGCTTTTCCAAAAATCAACATGATGTCGTTCTGGCTGGTCCCGCCGGCCATCGCCGTCACACTTGCCGGATTTTTTCTCGAAGGCGGGGCGGCCGCAACCGGCTGGACGGCGTATCCGCCGCTCAGCGCTTTCGAGCCGGTGGGTCAAAATTGCTGGATCATCGGGGTAATCCTGGTCGGGACCTCTTCAATTCTCGGCTCGTTTAACTACATCACCACCATCCTTAATATGAGGGCCCCCGGGATGGGGTTTTTCAGGATGCCGCTGCCGGTATGGGCGATTTTTATCACGGCGGTCCTTTCCCTGCTGGCAACGCCGGTGCTGACCGCGGCAATGTTCATGCTTTTCCTCGACCGCACCATCGGAACCACCTTCTTCCTGCCTTCCGGCGGGGGACACCCGCTTCTTTGGCAGCATTTGTTCTGGTTTTATTCGCATCCGGCGGTTTACATCATGATCCTGCCGGCCATGGGGCTGGTTTCTGAAGTAATTTCCGTTAATTCACGCAAGCCGATCTTCGGCTATCATTCGATGATTTTTGCGATCATGGCGATTGCCGGACTTGGGTTTATCGTCTGGGGACACCACATGTTTCAAAGCGGCATGAACCCGACGGTGGGAACGACGTTTATGGTTTCGACGATGGTGATTGCGGTCCCCTCGGCGATAAAAACCTTTAATTGGCTCGGGACGCTCTGGCGGGGACGGATTCGCTTCACGGTCCCGATGCTCAATGCGCTGGCTTTTGTCTCGATGTTTGTTATCGGCGGGCTGAGCGGTATTTTTATGGCCTCGACGCCGGTTGATATTTTTATTCACGATACCTACTTTATTGTCGCGCACATTCACTATGTGCTTTTCGGCGGGAGCATGTTCGGGGTGTTTGCAGGCGTCGCTTTCTGGTTTCCCAAGATGTTTGGCAGGATGATGAACCATAAACTCGGCGTCATTCATTTTGTGCTGAGTTTCATCAGTTTCAACTGCACCTTTTTCCCGATGCATATTTTGGGCGTCGGGGGCATGATGCGCAGGATCTATGACCCGACGCAATATACGCATTTGACACAGTTCCAGCCGATCAATGTTTTTATCAGCCTCAGCGCCTTTGTGCTGGGGGCCGCCCAGCTCCTGTTCTTTTTTAATTTTGTCTGGAGCCTGTTCCGGGGCCCCAAGGCGGAGAGAAACCCATGGCAGTCCAACACGCTCGAGTGGACGGCGCCGTCCCCTCCGCCGCACGGCAATTTTGAAACCGTTCCCGTTGTTTACCGGGGGCCGTACGAATACAGCGTGCCGGGAGCGGCCCAGGACTGGCTGCCGCAAACACAAAAGCCGGTATAAACAGGAACCGCAGTTCATAACGCACCTCCCTGTGACACCCGTCTTTAGTACCCTGTTTTACTCATGAGCCCGCAGTCAAACCCAACGAAGCTTTCTGTCTTCTCCGTCTTTACTGCCGCGGCGACGCTGATTTTGATTCTGGCCGGCGGTCTCGTGACGAGCCATGAAGCCGGGCTGGCCGTTCCGGATTGGCCGCTGTCGTACGGCAAAATTTTTCCGCCGATGGTCGGAAATATCTTTTGGGAACACGGGCACCGCATGATTGCCGGCGGTGTGGCGCTCATGACGCTGATACAGGCCGTCTGGATCCAGCGCGAGGAAAGCCGGATATGGCTGCGCCGTCTGGCGTGGGTTTCCGTTTTGGCTGTGCTGCTGCAGGCCGCGCTTGGCGGGATCACGGTTTTATTCCTTTTGCCGCCGGCCGTTTCGATCGCGCACGCGACGCTGGCACAGACTTTTTTTTGTCTCATGCTGACGCTTGCATTCTTTCTTGCGCCTAAAGACGCAGGTGTTTCTGTCCCGGAAGATGGGGAAACAGCGAGGGCCAGGCGCCTGGTCCTTTTGACCGCGGGCCTGATTTATTGTCAGCTGATGCTGGGGGCAGCTGTCCGCCATACCGGGCATGCGCTTGCCATGCATATCGTTCTTGCGGTTTTAATCCTTCTGCATGTGGGGCTTGTGGTCAGACGCCTCTTCAGTTATCATGACATCGGTCCGGCCGCCTTAATTCTCGGGCTGTTGACCGTCATCCAGTTCTTCCTTGGGATCGGCTCATGGATCACGACCCGCATTCTGGAGCGGGGCTATCAACCCCAGCGGATTGAAGTTGCGTTTACGGCGGCGCACCAGACATTGGGTGCCGTTATTCTTGGATTGACCGTATTGATCGCGTTAAATTTATTTTTCAAATCTTGCCCGGCCCCCAAGTCAAAACAAACCGGATGAAACCGAAATACTGATGAAAAACGAAACCTTCTCCCGATCTCTGCCGCCGGCAGTTTCTTTGCGCGAGCGCTGTCAGGACCTGGCGGCGCTCACGAAAGCGCGCCTTGTTTCGCTTGTCCTGCTGAGCGTTGCGGCCGGTTATGCCCTTGCGTCACAGGGGCCCGTCAACGGGCTCCATTTTGTCCTCACACTTTCCGGCGCGGCGTTGGTCGCGGCCGGATCGATGGTGCTTAATGAATGGATCGAACGGGAAGTCGACGCCAAAATGGTCCGGACACAGAACCGTCCCATTCCTGCGGGAAAAATCAGTCCGCTCGACGCGGTCCTGGTCGGTTCCGGTTTTTTTGTTTCGGGAGGATGGCTGCTTTACTCCGCGGTTAATGCGGCGGCGTCATTTTTGGCTGTTTTAACAACTGTCATCTACCTTGTTTTTTACACGCCGCTCAAAAAGAAAACGTCCCTGTGCACGATTGTCGGCGCTGTCTCGGGGGCCCTGCCGCCGCTCATCGGATGGGCCGCCGTACGCGGGGTTCCGAATTATCACGCCTGGCTCCTGTTTACGATCCTGTTTTTATGGCAGATGCCGCACTTTCTGGCGCTTGACTGGATTTACCGCAAGGATTTTGCGGCGGCCGGTTTCCAGATGCTGTCGGTCCACGACCCTTCGGGTGAGCGCGTCGGCCGCCAGTTCCTCATTTATTCATCGGCGCTTTTTTCGGTGAGTCTTTTGCCCGCGCTTGCGGGAATGGCCGGGCCCTTTTATTTTCTGTCCGCCCTGATCCTCGGCATGCTGCTGGTCTGGCTGGCGTTTTGCGGAATGAAAAATATGGACGCCGAGGCACGGACGCTTTTCCGTTATTCCATCATCCATTTAACCCTGCTTTTGCTGCTTATGGTAATCGACAAGGTTTGAGGGCGCGGATTTTCCATGGTTTTTTATGCGGCTCAGGAAATTCCGGCAGACCGGGTGCGCGATGATCACAATCGATAATCTGAAATTTTCTTACGGTGCGAAACAGGCCCTGAAAGGCGTCTCGCTGCGTGTCGGCAAAGGGGAAGTGTTCGGTTTCCTCGGGCCCAACGGGAGCGGCAAGACCACGCTGTTTCGAATCCTTGCAACTTTGATGGTCCCTCAATCCGGCACCGTGACCGTTGACGGGCTGGACCTTGAACGGGATTACCGGAAAATCCGCAGCCGGTTCGGCGTCGTGTTCCAGTCGCCGAGCGTGGACGACAAACTGACGGTTTTCGAAAACATCCGGCACCAGGGCCATCTCTACGGCCTTTGGGGGAAAACGCTCAAAATCCGGGCCGCGGAAATGGCCGAAAAACTCGGGCTGGAAAACCGGCTGGGGGAGCGCGTCGACAGTTTGTCGGGCGGGCTGAAACGGCGCGTCGAACTGGCCAAGGGCCTGCTCCACCGGCCCGGATTGCTGCTGCTGGATGAGCCCTCGACGGGGCTTGATCCCGGCGCCCGGCTGGATCTTTGGAAGTATTTAAAAGAAATCAACCAACATGAGGCCATCACCATTCTGGTCACTACGCACTGGATGGAAGAGGCCGAACGCTGCAGCCGGCTTGCGGTCATGAGCCATGGGGAAATTCTCCGGGAAGGCACTCCCGAAGACCTCAAAAAGGAAGTTCGCGGAGACGTTCTGGTCATCCAGACGGACGCTCCGGAGGATTTGGCCGGACGCATCCGGCAGCAGTTTCACTACGAAGGCCGGGTGATGGAAGGCGCCGTCCACGTTGAGCATGGGAACGCGGCGTCATTTCTGACCGACCTTGTGCGGACATTCCCGGAACTCATCCGTTCCATCACGCTGCGCAAACCGACTCTTGAGGACGTTTTTGTGCGCCATACCGGCCACCGGTTTTGGCAGGAAGAAAAAGCGGCAGGGGCCGGTATCAAAACCGCGGAAAAATCCGCCGCGGGGAGGCATTAAAATGTTTGCGTTCTGGCTGGCGGCAGGAACATTGTGGCAGCGCGAATGGGTCCGGTTTTACCGGCAGCCGAGCCGCGTTGTCGGGGCCATAGGCTCGCCGCTTGTTTTCTGGCTTGTTCTCGGTTCCGGGATCGGGACGTCGCTTCAAAGCGGCGCTTCCGGCAAAACGGTGGATTACCTGCACTATTTTTTCCCCGGCACCCTGATGATGATCCTGCTTTTCACGTCTCTTTTTTCCACAATTTCACTGATCGAAGACCGCAAGTCGGGGTTTATGCAGGCCGTGCTTGCGGCGCCGGTGCCGCGCATGAGTCTGGTCCTGGGCAAGATATTCGGCGGGG
>MHFC01000054.1:18631-20841 GCA_001804025.1 Omnitrophica bacterium GWA2_52_8
GGTCATGCAGGGGTTGATTTTTATGCTGCTGGCCCCGTTTGCGGGATTTTCGCTGTCGCCCTTGATGATTGCGGCCGCGACCGGGGTGTTGTTTATCAATGCGTTTGCCCTGACCGGCCTCGGCTTTCTGCTTGCCTGGCAATTCCGCTCGGTCCAGGGATTTCATGCCGTAATGAATCTTTTTTTAATTCCGCTCTGGCTGCTTTCCGGGGCCCTTTTCCCGCAGACAAGCGCGCACGGCTGGATCCGCTTTTTGATGCAGATCAATCCGCTGACCTACGGCCTTGCGGCCCTGCAAAAAGTTCTCTCCCCTTCATTTTCCGGACTCCAGCCGATTCCGTTTCCGGCGGCGCTGGCCGCAATTGCTTTTTTCAGCGGGGCCATGCTTCTGGCCGGGGCCAAAACGGCCTCGAGGCGGAGTGCCAAGGACCTTTCATGAAAACGAAGGGGCGCGTATTTCCGGCGGCAGTGCGGATGGGCATTACGGCGGTGCTCATCCTGGCGGCCGGCCGCGTGCTTTGGGGGCGTTTTCAGCCGCATGGTCCCGCGGAAACGGCGAAGGATTATCCGGTCTACGGGACGCTTCCCGATGTCGATCTCGTTGAGCGTTCCGGCCGCGCGGTGAATTTATCCGCGCTCCGGGGTAAGAGCATCATTGCCGGTTTTATTTTTACGCGCTGCGCGGGGGTTTGTCCGCTGATGTCGGGTGTGATGCGCGGGATTCAGGAGAAAATACAGGCGAGCCCTGGGATTCAGCTCGTTTCTTTCAGCATTGATCCCGAAAACGACACGCCGGAAGTCCTCCGGGCGTATGCGGAAAAATTCCAGGCGGACCCGGGCAAGTGGTTTTTTTTCACCGGGGACAAAGAGGTCATGTTCCGCTTGTCCGTTCAGCACCTTCATTTGGGGGCCGAGGAAATTCCGGAGGCGGAACGGGAAGCGCTGGACCAGACGATCCGGCACAGTTCCAAATTTGTTTTGATCGACGGGGCCGGCCGCATCCGGGGTTATTATGAAAGCAGTTCGCTCGCGGCCGTTGACGAAATGATACGGGCCGCCGGAAATCTCGCGCGCCTTGACGGACAGACGCAGTAAAAAGTTTTTATCTGCCGAGCACTGTGCCTCATTAATTTGTATGAATCGGAACACAGCACAGTACCGTCTTCCCATACATCAGCGTAGTCGGACATCTAGTCCGACACGCTGAGTACTGGCGCATAAGCGCCGGTAAAATTAAATGTCAGACAGTACTAAATTATAATGAAACAATGTCATAGAACTGGTTTCATAAGTCTGTGTAACTCCTTTATTCGTCATTGCGAGCGACCGAAGGGAGCGCGGCAATCCGGGTTTCCCCTTGGAGATTGCTTCGTCGGCCTTACGTCCTCCTCGCAATGACGGTGGTGTTTGCACTTACGCAAACTTATGAAACCGCTTCTACTGCTTAGAATTAAGAAGACACTGATAAAACCGGAGAGTTTGGATCCGATGGACTTGTCTTTTTTGCCTCCGATCAATGCGGCGCTCAATGCGGCCAGTGCGATCCTGCTTCTTCTCGGCTATTTTTTTATCCGCCAGCGCGCCGTGACGGCCCACACGATGGCCATGCTCGGCGCCTGCGGCGCGTCGCTCCTCTTTCTGGTTTGCTATTTAAGCTATCATTATTTCCACGGCTCGACGCGCTTCCAGGGTTCGGGCCCGGTGCGGATTTTATATTTTTCCATTCTGATTTCGCATACCGTGCTGGCGGTCGTCATTATTCCGCTTGTAACGGTGACCCTGGGCCGCGGGCTCAGGGGGCAGTTTCAAAAACACGCGGCGGTGGCGCGCCTTACGTTTCCGTTATGGATGTATGTTTCAGTGACGGGCGTAGTCATTTACTGGATGCTTTACCGGCTTTAAATCAGCTGCCGGTTTCCAAGGCATTGTTTCATTATAATGAATAAGTTTTTTTATAAGGGAATAAGGACTGTGTTGTGTTCCCGTTCATAAAAATTAATGAGACACCGTGCTAGCCATAAAATTTCTTGTGTCTAGCGACTAACGACTCTCGACGATTATCAGCTCACACGGACTATGATGGGCTCTGACGTACAACTCAAATCCCGGGACAAATACGGCTTCACCTTCTGGCTGGCCTGGATCCTGCAATTTGCGGGGTCTTTTCTCGCCGCGGCTCTTGCCGGCACCGTTCTTTATCAGAAAATTTT
>MHFC01000054.1:20855-23693 GCA_001804025.1 Omnitrophica bacterium GWA2_52_8
AAAAGTCTGTCAATGCCTGGCTGCTCGGCATGGGGCTGCTCATCGGCATGCTCATTTTAAGCAGTACGGGATGGAGCATTTATTATGCCCAAGCGTTGCGGGCGGGCGCGCACCGGGGGCTTCATCCGGCCTGGGCCAAGGCGGTTTTCGGGACCTGGGGGGTTTTGTTTATTCCCTGGCTTGTCTTTATGTACCGCCGGGCCGACGATATTTTTAAAAATGCCGTAAAAAATCAGACCCACATAGGGCCCCGTTTTAAAACCGCGCTCGTGGAACAGCAAAAAAGGCGTTTAAGCGGGCCTCTTGTCGAAAAACTTAAAACGATACCCGTAACGGTGGGGGACGGGCAAGTCGTGACGCTTGTTTTAAACGACGGCAGGCAGGTGCCGCATGTGTTTGTTCACAAATACCGTGAAATTCTCGGGGTTTACGACCGGAGTGCCATGGATTTTGATGCTGCCGAAGTTTGTGATGTGAAGGTGCTGCCTGGCGCGGACCTTCCGCGCTATGAAGAATCCCGGTGGCTGCGGTTGAACGGAAGGGCGTAAGAAAGCCGGATAACGGATATCAGAGAATAGATGACCGCTTTCTTTTATCGAAAGCCTCATCATTTGTCATTGTGAGCGGCCCCGCCCCGGTGAGGGAGCGCGGCACTATGCGATTGAAATAAATAACCCATCATTTCAATCTGCACGATGCGCTAGCCCGCATTTCTCATCACCAATGAGAAATGCCCTCGCGGAGGCTGTGGTGCAAATGGGTTTTTTCATTTGTACCCCAGGGGTTGTCTTTTGCGCCCTGTTAAAACGCGGGCGCAAAACTTTGGATGCAACCCCATGCGTCCAAAGCGGTTTTCTTATCGATTCACCTAATCGATGAGAAAACCGGACTAGGTTCTGTTGATTTTTCAAAACCATCTCCTCTCCCATTTTCCGCCAGCGGCGGATCCGTCCTCCGGCGGACGGGGAGAGGATTAAGGTGAGGGGAAATTAAAAACTTTTTCCCTCACCCCATCCCTCTCCCGTTGGGAGAGGGGGTTTTGGAGAAAGAGTTTTGAAGTTCCTTCTCCCGCCGGGAGAAGGTTAGGATGAGGGGGGAATTAGCCATTTTATGTTTGCTGTCATTCCCGCGGATTTTCCGCCAGAGGTGCCTGCCCGCAGCAGGCAGGGAGCCATCCTTTGGCGGAAAAGCATTCGGGGTTAAAAACGTCAAAAGACTTATGCGCTATTGTGTAGTTTAAAATTTATGAAACAGACTACAAAAATTTCTCTCTACACCACGCTTCTGACTCTCGGCTCCATGCTCTATGCCGCGCCTATGGCCCTTGCCTGTCCCATGTGTTCCGAGTTGATGGAGAAGGGCGCGGACGCCTTTAAAGCGATGAAGTTCGGCCAGGGCATTGCCTGGAGCATGCTTCTGATGTTTTTGATGCCGGTTCTTTTAATCGGAGGCATTACCGGATTGATTCTTCTGGAACGCCGGAAAAACCTCCAAAAGATGAAAAAGGATGCCGCCGCATGAATGACAATGCCGGCATGATTTATCAATTTCTGGAGCAGGGCTGCGAAGCCTGCCTGGGAACGTCTGACGGCGGACTGCCGCATCTTTCCGCAGTCGGGTATCTCTATGATCCGGAGAAAAAAACCGAAGCGTCCCATGGGACCGTTTATATGCTGCTGAGTGATTTGGCCCGGCACACGCAGATCCTGCGGAAAAACCCGGAGGCCGCTCTTTTTGTGATCGAGGCGGAGGGGGGCAAGCCCGTGTATGAGAAAAAGAGGCTGACGGTGACGGGGCGTGTCGGTCTTGTTGAAGATCCGGGAAAGATTGGCACGCTGAAGGCCGCTTACCTGAAAGCTTTCCCGGATTCAAAAGTTTTTTTTACGCTCGCGGATTTCTGTTTTTATGCCATGCCGGTCCGCGAGCTGATCTGGTACGGCGGTTTCGGCCGGGCCCTGACGGTGCGCTGAGATGCCGGCATTTTATTATACCGGCCGGGTTTTGCAGGGGACCGGCCTGGTGGCGATGCCGTCGGCGATCTGGGCCGGACAGATTTATCACAATGAAGCGGCGGCCATCACGGTTTTTGCGGGGTCTTTGGTTGTCTTTTACCTCGGCTATGTGCTGGTCCGCATCGCGCAAAAGCGTTAAGGCCGGCCCTGTGTCAGGGACCTGAAAATCGTGTTTTGGAGGTCTTGAAATCATGATATTATGTCGCCATGCCGATTGAAAATACCGCTCGAAAAGAGCCCCGTCCCGGCCTGATTGCCGCAAAGCCGGCGCGTAAAAAGGAGCCGCGTATTTTAGCGGTGATCGACCAGCACGGCTGCACGGGCTGTGAGGCCTGCATCGTGTTTTGCCCCGTGGACTGCATCGAAATTGTCCCGGGCGCCGACTTTGCGCAGTTCCAGCAGGTTGTGGAAGTCGACAGCGAACGCTGCATCGGCTGCGCCCTTTGCGCCAAAAACTGCCCGTGGGACACCATCCCGATGCTGGATTACGCCGAAGGCATTCAAGCGGCCCCCTCACTCACCCTCAAAAGCATCTGCGGCCAGAAAACCAAAAGCGACATTGAGGCGGTTGCGTAGGTTGAAACAAAAAGAGGCGGCCCTAATAGTGACAAGCTGAATTAAGCCGCCAGGCTGTCACTATTGGTAACGCCTCCTCTCTCTCCTCTCTACGGTAATCCGGTATGCCATAAAAGTTGTTGCAGTCGTTTCGAGAAAGTCATAAGATTCGGGTGACAAAGGACTTTATTAGGGAGGTTCATCTTTTCATCTTTAGCCCAACTTCGCCAGTTTCAAAAGTGAGTTTGTTGTAGGCATTGAAGTTACGACG
>MHFC01000055.1:0-6114 GCA_001804025.1 Omnitrophica bacterium GWA2_52_8
CGGCAAGTTATACGTAAAACTAAAATCCCGCGGGCTCGTCTGGCTCACGCTCACCGTCCCGTCATCATCCCCGCCCGCCGTCGTCCCTTTCCCGCTCGCAACATCCGGGTTCCCGGGAAGACTCGTTAACAAAGACTGGTTATAAGTTTGTCCGCTAACTTCCGGAATGAAGTCTAGTCCGAGGGTTTCAAGATTAATGGTACCAAACGCGGTCGTCGACCCGGCAAGCGCATCACTAACAACAACCGTCATGAACCGTATGTCCGCAAAGTTAAATCCGCTAATCGCGGCCTGTTCCGCCAGAGCCTTCGTGATGCGATAAAACTGAAAGCTATTGGTGAGCCCCTGAGCGATGAGTGTGATCTTTTTTTGAGCTCCGTCTTCTAACGCGATTTCTAAACGGGAAGTCCCGGTTCCCTTAAGTTTAAGAACCAGGTCGCTCGCATTCAAATTAAAAGGGGTCTGGGAGAAATTGACCAACGCCCCACCCCAGCGGGAAAAATCATTGTCGGCGCCGTTGGAAAGATTATAGTTAAAGTTCAATTGCGTTGAGGAAGGCTGATCAAATGCAACGATCGTATCGCGGCCGGTCGGCTCCAATTCCGTAGCCACGGGACGATGAGATGCTAGGTCGGTAAGGGGGCCGGAACCCGGCGAAAAAGGCGGTTTAAAATCAAGCCCGCCGGTGCGAAATTCCAAAAAACCCGTGGGCTTGTTTTGGACCATCTTTTGGTCCACCACAAAAACAATTTCTTTAATACTCGCAAGGTTGATATCAGGGCGGGATGCCAGAATCTGTTGTTTGGTAATTTCGACCTGTTGAAAAGCCGTATTTAGATTATGAACGAGTACGCGCGCTATCCGCACAGGATTGCTGGTGTCTTTGATTTCAACAATCACACAATTGGTGAATTGCTGCGAAGACCCCGAAAGGCATTGCGTTGTTGTAACATTGTCCGTGCGCATGTCAAAAACAAGCTTGTCCAACCCGCTGATATCCGCGGGCTGACTTCCGAAATCAAACAGAGACCAGCCGAAACCGTTTGTACTCACCTGGTAATCCATGCGCACAATTCTTACAGCGGGCTCGGCGGAACCGGGATCCGCACTTTGCACGGCTTGGACATTGGCGTTGACCCCGCCCGCCCCCAGCACGGGCCTATTGGGAAAAACCGTCACACCCGCCGACACAATACGTTCGGCATTTTCATCCGTTAACGGTTCCGCCTTTACGGCAGCGATAAACTGGCCGGCGAGGGCCAACAGTTCTTGGGACGCCTCCTGCGCATTGAGGGACTCTAAACTTTGACTTAACGCATCGGGCGTGACCGCATTAGAAGAAATACCGTCCTTATTATAGGAAACAACCCTCGGCTCATCGTTTTCATCCGCGCTAACGACATGATGTAATTTGCCGGGATCCAGACCGTATTTTTCAACAAGACGGATGTCTTCAAGACTGGGCAGCGCATCCGGTTGTGTGTGGATAAACTCTGCTTCATCTTCCGCCGCCGTATTGAGAAAGCGCTTCAAACTTTCAGCCGCTGATACCGGCAATTGGACCTGCCCGTACTCCCCGCTTGAAAATAAAAGGTGGAATCCCTTCAGCGCAATCACAACCACTTCGCGAGCGACATCTTTGGCAAGCTGTTTCAGATTTTCGAGGGTAAGCCCTTTGACAAGAAAAGCGGCGACTGTCTTAGCTCCGAGATTCGCAAGTCTCTTGAGCACATTGTCAAAAGAGTCAAACTCAAGGACGGTATCTGCGTCATTTGTCTCAGAAGTGCTAAGAGATGCCGTTTCTCCATCCTCCGGCAAAGATGCGTCATCATTTTCCGAAATAGCCGGGCTTTTAGTTTCGCTGTCCGTCTCAACGGAAGGCTCGGAATTAGAAGGCGGGACTTCGTCGGATTCGATGTCATCTTTTTCAGTGCCCGACTCCTCGGAGTTTCCCTGAGTCAGTGCACTTCCATTCATCAAAAAATCAATTGCATTATCGACGGTTGTAACTGCGGAAGGTGAAATTGTCTCAAGCGTTTTGGAAGGAACTTCGTCGTGAGATGCAACGGGAACAACCGCTGCATCGTCGTATGTTTCTTCAGCCGGTGAAAGCGGGAAGGCATAAAGGTTCCCCGCCGATTGCTGCATCAAAAAAGTAAAACAAAGAAGCCAAGAACAGATCCGGGTTGCGGGCGTTGACCGCTTTTGATGTTGCACGGATAGCCTCCTCAAGCAAAGCTTCATAATCAGATTAAGATATTTTAATACCTGCTGAAGTTGGCTAAGTATATCATTGCTTCCTTCATATGTCAATTTTATAACCTATTGAAATATATAGTGTTATGACTTAGTAAAATTTTAAAAAAAGATCATATAATATATTTAGTCAATAACTGCTTTTGTCTATCTTCAGCTGTCCTTAAGTTGTTTTAGGGTAGGAAAAGTGCCCGGAGGGAGAATTGAACTTCCACGGGGTTTTAAGTCCCCAACGGATTTCCCGCCATACCTCACTGCGCGGGTCCGTCCAGATAGTATTCGGAGATGCGAAACTACTCTCCCTGCCCGGAGGGAGAATTGAACTCCCACGGGGTTTTAAGTCCCCAACGGATTTTAAGTCCGTTGCGTCTGCCGATTCCGCCATCCGGGCAGGGAAAGCACTTCGCATTTATTTTGCCAAACAAACTATTCCGGCGGATAAGTCCGTTGCGTCTGCCGATTCCCTGCCTGCAGCAGGCAGGCGCCATCCGGGCACGATAAAAAAATGCAGCATTTACCCAATCACGACGAATCAGGCGCGGGGCGGAATCGAACCGCCGTATATCGGTTTTGCAGACCGATGCATTACCACTTTGCTACCGCGCCGTCAAAAAAAAAGAAACCAGAAATCGGCAACCAGAATCCAGAAAAATTAACGCTTTTTTTCCTTCTGGTTACTGGTTACTGACGACTGGTTTCTGGGCTTAAACAAAATCCGGATTACCGGAGATACTGCAATTCCTCACCCGTATTCGGATCATATTTATACCGGTCAGGAAATGTCTGCCCGGTCCTAGGATTATATTTTGTATGAATTTCCTGGCCTTGTTGCGTCACAGGCGCTTGAGTCTGCTGGGCGGCCGGCTGCTGCGTCGTGTACGGCTGCGGAGCGTACTGTCCCTGATACTGCTGCTGCATCATTTCCTGCCTGAGCTCACTCTTGATATTTTGTTTTTGCCGTCTCTGGCTTTCACCGATCAGCGCACCGGTCAGAGCACCAGCTCCTGCGCCGATCGCCGTTCCGGCTCCGGCATGGCCGGTCTGGTTGCCCACAATAGCCCCTAACCCTGCCCCTAACCCGGCTCCCAATAAGGCGCCGCCTTCACGCTCAGACAGTCCCCCGCCGGTGCCGTCTGAGGCACACGCGCTAAGAACGAGGAAACTCAAAATCAAACTTAAAAACCGTAATTTTTTCATATTTTCCTACCCTCCGTATTTAATTTATAATGGCTTTCCGGCTTATGACGCCTTGCGTCATATTATATTCATTTCTGATTTTTTCAATATTCCTTTTTTAAATTTCCAATCCAGCTCAGGATGCTTCCGGCCAGCCGCTGTTTGCTGAAACCTCGCAAAATCCGCGGCTCATTTCCCCTGGCTATGAGCGCCGCGTTAACTTTCGACGGGCCAAAGGGACTGTATTTGCCCTCAACGTAATAATTCGCCACAATGCCGTTCAATTTTTTCCGCGTTAATTTCTCTTTGGCGTTCCCGATCCAGTTCCGCGTCTCTAATGAGAATCCGATCACAACACGCCTGCCCTTGCGCGCCGCCAGTTCCGCTACAATATCGGGAGTCCGTTTCAGATGAATTTTTTTTGACCGGACTCTCCGTATCTTTTGCCGTTGACGGATTGTTGCGGTGTAATCACAAACTGCGGCGGTCATGATCAGCACATCGTGAGCCCCAAACAGCCGGCGGCAGGCGCGCCGCATACCTTCAGCGGTAAGCACCGGCACAAACCGCACGCCGCGCGGCGCCTGAAGTGCCGTAGGCCCGCTGATGAGGGTCACTTCATGACCCCGTTTGCGGGCGACGCGCGCTAAAGTATAGCCCATTTCTCCCGTTGAGAGATTCGACAAAAAGCGAACCGGGTCCAGCATTTCGCGCGTCGGGCCTGCGGTCACCAGTATTTTTTGAGGGATATTTTTTTTAATTTTACTCATCGTCGCCGCCGTCTTTAAGCGTGCTCCGCAAACTCAAGGCACTGCGGCAACCCTCTTAGAGAACCTGCCGGATTTTTCCGATGACCGTTTGCGAATCGGAAATATGCCCGACAGCTTCCTTCCCGCAAACAAGATGCCCCTCAATCGGTTCAATAATCTGATAACCTGCGCCTTTTAGTTTTTTCAAATTGGCCTGAGTCAGCATATGGCGGTACATTTGATCATTCATGGCGGGTGCCAGCAACACAGGTTTTCGCGTTGCAAGAACAATGCAGCTTGCCAAATCATTCGCCATTCCCGCAGCCAGCCGGGCCAGAAAGTTAGCCGATGCGGGGGCTGCCAGAATCACATCATGCTCTTCGGCCAGGGAGGTATGCAACACGTCATAAGGCGTATCGGATGAAAAGAAATCTTCATAAACTTTATGCCCGCTCAAAGCGCGTAAAACGAGTGGGGTCACGAAATGTTTGGCACACTCCGTCATCACACAGGTCACCGATGCCCCCTGAGTCTTCAGATCATGGATCAAATCGCCCGTTTTATAGGCGGCGATGGACCCGCTGACGATCAGCAAGATTTTTTTGCCGCTGAGACTTTTAGATAGCCGCTGCTTTTTTACCCTTGGTCTTGGGGATTTCATAACGGATCTTTCCCGCGGCGAATTCTTCCATGGCAATCGTTGAAACTTTTTTTGATTCGGACTTAACAAGAGGCTGCGCTCCTTGTGCAAGCTCATTGGCGCGCGCCGCAAGCGCCAACACCGTCTTGTATAACGACTGGTCGCCTTTCACCAGCTTTTCTTTCGGAATGTACGTCATGTTTTACCTGCTCCTTTCATACCCTTATTTAAAATTCTTTTACTATGCGGCATGAACCGCCGATTTCTTTTTCAAAAACTCATCCATAAGCCTTTCGATTTCAAGCACCGTCTGGTCAAGATTTTGATTCATTACGGTCCTGTCATAGGAACCTGCTTCCTTGATTTCTTCCTGGGCGATTTGAAGCCGTTTCTCGATTTCTTCCGGAGAATCGGTCCTGCGCCCTTCCAGCCGGTCTCTTAGAACTTTGACGGACGGCGGGAGAACAAAAATACTGAACTGAGGCCCTTTAAGGGCCGCCTTCGTGCGTAAAATCTTTGCGCCCTGAACGTCGATTGCCAGGATCACGGTCTTACCGGACTTCAGCTGCTCCCGGACAAACGATTTTGGAGTTCCGTAATACTCATCGAATACTTTCGCGGATTCCAGCAATTCCCCCGCCTTTTCCATTTTTTTGAAAGCTTCCCGGGTCACAAAAAAATAATCGACGCCGTCCTTTTCTCCAAGGCGCGGCTTTCGGGTCGTGACGGACACGGCCCGTATCCGGTCTTCATGCCGCTTCAGAAGCCGGTCAACAATCGTGGTCTTCCCGCACCCCGAAGGCGCCGAAAGAATCACGAGGAGGCCCTGTTGAGTTTTCTTTTTAATCGTGCTCATTCGATGTTTTGAACTTGCTCGCGGATTTTTTCAAATTCGCCCTTCATAAAAACAACTTCTGAAGAGACGTCAAAGAGCTGCGCTTTGGACCCGATGGTATTGACCTCGCGGTTCATTTCCTGGCAAAGAAAATCAAGCTCGCGGCCGACTTCCGTACCGCTCTTCAGTTTTGCACCAAATAAATCAAGATGGCTGCGTAACCGCACAATTTCTTCGGTAATATCGGAACGGTCCGCTAAAAAAGCGGCCTCGCGGTAAACGCGGTCCGGATCCGATTCTTTTTCATCCAGCAGTTTCCGGATGCGTTCCGACAGCTTTTCGTAAACGGCTGCTGTCCGGCCCTCAACCAGCTTTTCGATCCGGGCTAAAGACTCGGTTGTTTTCTTAAGCCGCGCCGCAATATCCGCTGCGAGCTTCTTCCCCTCGGTCTCTTTGGC
>MHFC01000055.1:6137-7857 GCA_001804025.1 Omnitrophica bacterium GWA2_52_8
TTTCCATGTATTTTCGAAGCAGCGCCCAGCTCTTCTCAGCATCCACCACGGACACATCCAGCGTAATCATCCCGGGAAGTTTTAACAAATCGGCCGCGTTCAATTCACCGGACACCTTGAATTCACGGCTCAGCTTTTTCGTCAGCAGGCGGTAGGCCTTGAGTGCCGAAGGATTTAAGGAAATACGGCTGACTTTCTCATCCGTCAGATCCTGCGATACCGCCACCATCACTTTGCCGCGCTGGATTTTCCGGCTCAGGAGCTCACGAACCCGGTTTTCAAGAGAACTTAATGCCGCGGGCATCTTGATCGAAAGGTCCAAAAACCGGTTGTTCACCGAGCGGACTTCGACCACCCATTTGCCGTCACGAGGCGGCGCACTTACCCGGGCAAAAGCGGTCATACTGCGGATCATAGGTGTATCACATTAGGTCGGCTAATACCGCCCGACATTTGATTTTGGGGGAAGGCGGTACTGTACACGACGACACTTGAAATTGCTTACCCCCAACCTCAATTGTCATGAGGTACTAGCCCGCATTTCTCATCACCAATGAGAAATGCCCTCGCGGAGGCTGTGGTGCAAATGGGCTTTTTCATTTATACCACAGGGGTTGTCTTTTGCGCCCTGTTAAACGCGGGCGCAAAACTTTGGATGCAACCCCATGCGTCCAAAGCGGTTTTCTCATCGATTCACCTAATCGATGAGAAAACCGGACTAGAGATAAGTTTGCGAATTATAAGGATTTACGGCAAAGGTGTCAAGAAATTTGCCCCGCAGAGGAACGGAGGGAGATAGGCCAATGCCAGCCTAACCCGCATTTCTCATCACCAATGAGAAATGCCCTCGCGGAGGCTGTGGTGCAAATGGGCTTTTTCATTTATACCACAGGGGTTGTCTTTTGCGCCCTGTTAAACGCGGGCGCAAAACTTTGGATGCAACCCCATGCGTCCAAAGCGGTTTTCTTATCGATTCACCTAATCGATTAGAAAACCGGACTAAGCGTACGTAAAGAACTTCCTGGCGTTTCGCAGCCTTGTAACAATCGAGAGCAGGTTTCCGATTTGCGGCTCAAAGGTGACCCCCGCAGGATGGCGGTGGGGGTCCATCGGCAGGTCTTCCAGAAGGAGCGCTCCTAAAATTAGCCGCACAAGCTCTTCCCTGTCCGCCTCGCTGTTTGCGAGATTACCGTAGGTTTTCCCGGCCAGAAGAAAAACCAAGGGAATCAATTCCCGGTATTGCTTTAAAAAAGCAGAACTCAGGAAAATACCGCCGAAACCGGCCTGTTCGCGGGAATCCGTCAAAGTCGGCTGCAATGGGTCGGCCGCGGCTGTCTTGGGCTGAACCGCAACAAGATTTTGTACCCAGTCCCTTACTTTCAGGCGCAGCGCTAAAGGATCGACAACCCCTTCTGCCGCAAGTTCCGCGGGAATCTGATCAATGGCTTGGATGAGAGAAGTCTCGAGAGAGGCCCGGACTTTTTTTGCATCTTGCCCGTTCAAAATCAGCACGGGGCCGTCAACCTGCGCGGCTTGGCTGGCATAGTCTGCCGCCCGGAAAACCTCCAGCAGCAGATTGGGGGACAATTGCTCCAGAATTCCGGATCTAATTAGCACCGGAGCAAATCCGTCCTGAGGCGTCAAAAGAGGCTTGTCCTGTTCCGCTGAGCTCTCGGGATGATAAAAAGACGGAAAAGAGATCTTGACCGAATTGTCACGG
>MHFC01000055.1:7878-10352 GCA_001804025.1 Omnitrophica bacterium GWA2_52_8
CGAGCAGGTAACGTGAAATGATAAGCGCTTTAAAAATTTCGATTATGGTCCTCTGCCCCCGCGCTAATGCCGGAACCGCTTGGCTAGGTACGGCAGCACGATCATCTCTCGACTGTCCCGTCCCTGCCGTATCTTGCGGTGAAACATCCGGCAAACTCCGCGACTCGGAACGGTCGGCGGATATGCGGTCCAATCCAAAAATACTCAATCTCTGATTCGCACGATCCGTGGTAGCCGTGGTGACCCTAAACCACCCGCCTAAAAAGACGCGCAAATCATAAACGGACTTAACATCTGCCTGACTTAATTCGTCAGCAACCTTCTGATTTAAACCAAGAGCTCTAACGGGAACAAGAGATTGAAACACGCGGACCGCTGCCTTTGTCACAGTAAAACCATACGGCGCCGCCCCCTTGGTTTTCGGTGACAACGCCTCTCTTTGAATGCGGTCCAAAAAATCACCGACGGTTTGGTCCTTATCGACTTCGTCGAAATGATCAAACGTATTAAAACCCTCCAGCGTAAGATCGCGGAGAAATTCCGCCTCATAGAACTCAGTCAACAAAGTGACCAGTTCTGCTTCCTGCTCCCTTGTCCTCGGCAAGATTTTTACAATGAGCGCAGCTAACTCGAGACGCTCCGATTGTGCTTCCAGCGAACGATTTGCTTCATTCAAAACTTGCCGCAATCCCGCGAAGGATTGGATCTTTTCCAAAAAACCCCCGAAGGTCAGGAAGTCATTGCGGAAACTTTGGATGAAGCGAATGACATTCTGTGAGACTCCCAAATATTTTAAATCCGAAGCCAGAACGGCGTCGGGAAATAATGCAACAAAATCTAGAAAGAAATTAGCTCTAAGCGCGTTCCCGACCGCTAATGACGGAGCTTCTAGTCCGGCTGACGGCCCGGACTCCCATGCCGCATCATAAAGCGCCTGACGCCATCTTTCCAATGGCCAATTGCGAGTTTCAAGCAAGGCCAAAACATCAGCATGAAAAATATCCAGATTCCGCGGATTCTGAATCAGCCCGAAATCGATGAGCGCTTTAGCTAAAGCGATGCGGTCGGCCTTTGCCGGCAGGATTGTCCCGGGCTTTTTATGATCCAACCGGCCGTTTGCAAAATCAGCGGCCTGCGAGATTGTTTGAATTCCCGAGAACCGCAGAATATCCGCAACCGGCCGGGCTGGATTTAAATAAGATAGCGGGATTGAAGCTGCATACTCCTGCACGAGAAGATTCCGCCACTGAACTTTATGCAAATGTGAAGCTCCCGGAGTCTGAAGAAATGAAGGGTTCAAAACCCCGCGAACCGCAGCAGCAATGGTTATATTCTGATCACCGGGTGCAATCAGACTCTTAAGTTGCTCCAACTCCGAGCCGGCTGGGGGCTGAAAATAAACCTCTTCAAGCGCCGTCAAACCAGCAGCTCTTGATTCGGCCCGGAATAAAACAGCCGTGCCTGACCCGCTAAGACGCAGGAGACCGATCGGCTGATGGGCACTGGGTTCTCCGGATTCGACGGCGGTTTGGCTGTCCCCGGCAGAAGTTTCATTCCGGCCCAGAAATATTTCGCTGACGGCCGGATTCGCGATCGCATCCGGGGTTTCAGAACGGGTCAGCACCCGGAACCAATACGGGAGGTAGCGCAGATCGCGATAATTGACCGGGGTCG
Source organism: Omnitrophica bacterium GWA2_52_8 (assembly GCA_001804025.1). Classification (GTDB taxonomy): domain Bacteria; phylum Omnitrophota; class Omnitrophia; order Omnitrophales; family Aquincolibacteriaceae; genus GWA2-52-8. The sequence goes on from MHFC01000055.1 coordinate 9,553, forward strand.
TGCGATTGGGATAAACCCCCAAAACGCCGTAAGCGTCGGAATCAGGAATTTGCGCGATAATCAGGCCAAACCCGACACGCCGGGCCTCGGCAGCTTCCGGTTCGCCCAGGCGGGCCAATGCTTCCCGGACGCCCGGAACTGTTTCAAGCAGACGGGTTTGTGCTTCAGTATTTAATGCGGCAAATGAAAGATTCAAACCCGGAAACTCGGATTGCACAATGGGAGTCACCGCTTGGAGATTGATCGAGACTGTTTCCGGAAGGGATTGCGCGGAAATGGATCCGTCTGTTAAAGGAACCGCTGACACGCCTTGTTCCGGTTGGGCCGGCGGTGCCACAATTCCGTTACGATTGACATTAAAAGTCAGCGGCGGAACAAATGCTGTCGTCATCGGATTGGCATTGAGATCCGGAAAGATCCCCGTGACCGGAAGAGCACTCCCGCCGTTGGCGCCGGGAGCACCGTCCGTCACCTGCGGCTGAAGAAGATCCGTCTGCGCTTCTGCGGAAACAAGACCACGGGTTTCCGAACGGGCGTCTGCTTGATCGGCCGCCGGTTTATCCTGGGTTTTGCGGTCCGGATTTTCGGAAGGATTGCCGGTTGTTGTCTTTGGTTCAACCGCTTCGCCGGCATCCATCCGACGCGCTTCGGAGCGCAGAAGGCCGGAGGCATCGTGTCTTGCTGTTGCGGCATCGGCCATGGCGCTGAAAGCCGGTAGATGCTGCTGATACTCCGCAACATTCGCGGAAATGGGGCGCGTCGGAGCCTCTTCGAGCACGGCCAGATTTTGAATGACCTTG
>MHFC01000056.1:0-4054 GCA_001804025.1 Omnitrophica bacterium GWA2_52_8
TCAACGCCCACGGCCTGCGCGGCCCAGACTATGATTACCCAAAGCCTGAAGCGACCCGCCGCATCTTGCTACTGGGCGACTCCGTCGCCGCCGGATTTGAAGTCGATGATTCGCAAACCTCGGCCCGAAAACTCGAAGATAAATTAAAAACGGCCGGCCAATGGCAAGTCCTCAACGGCGGCGTGCGCGGGTATTCAACGGACCAGGCTTACTTGTATCTGACTTACGAGGGCTTTCGTTATGCCCCTGACATTGTGATTTATTTTTTTGTATCGAATGATGTAGAAGGAAATCTGAAAATTCACAGCCAGGGCAAATCCTACGGGAAGTCCTATTTCACACTTGACCCGCAGGACAATTTACTGCTTCAAGGCATCCCGGTGCCCAAATCCTATGACCCGGCAGAACCTACCCGGGTCGCCCATCCCAGCGCCGCGGGTTATTTTGACCGGCTCGAAGGGCTTGGCCGAAAAAGTGACGCCGCAGAATCTAAACTGCGGCCCCGCACTATTTTTTTATGGGTCAAACGCTGGCTCTATAAAAATTCTCTGCTGTATCAATGGGTATCCGCACGAATTAAAAAACTTCCGGGCATGACCGCGCGCTTGCACACCGCCGGATTTGTCGAGCATCCCGGCTACGTTGCGCCCAGCGCCGAAATGATGGAAGCCGGCTGGGCTGTCACCTCAAAAGTTATCGAAGCAATGCGTGACTTTTGCGACAGCATCCATGCGCACTTTTTGGTTCTTGAAGTTGTAGGCAGGACATCACAACCGCAGAAACAACTTGCTGAAATCACGGACCGGCTCGGAATTCCCGTAATCAGCACCGATGCCGTTTTTAATTCGAAAAACAACGCCTTGTCAGCCAGAATTCCTGACGGCCTGCATTGGAGCGCTCACGGCCACAGTCTGGCGAGTGAATTGGTCTTTGATTATTTGTCCCGCAATGGCCTGTTAGCACCGGCCACGCCGGGTTCCGATGCCCGCGATGCGGGCTGAGTAAACCGCAGGATCCAAACCAGCAATAATGCCTCAATCACAATTTTCCGCGATATTTTAGAATCTCCGTCTTTACGGTCCGTGAAGGTAATCGGAACCTCACAAAGCCGGAAACCCAGCTGACGGGCACGGTATTTCATTTCGATCTGAAAGCTGTATCCGTCTGAGCGGATCGTATCAAGACTCAATTTTTCGAGAACCGAACGCCGGTAGGCCACAAAACCCGCCGTAAGGTCGTAAATGGGAATCCCCAAAATAAACCGCGCATACAAGCTCGCAAGACGGCTTAGCAAAACCCGCTTGAATGACCAGTTTGCAATTCTTCCCCCGCGGATCCAGCGCGAACCTATGACAATGTCATTTTTTTCGATTGCCCGGAGAAATACGGGAAGATAACGGGGCCTGTGAGACAAGTCAGCATCCATTTCAATAAAGACCTCGTAACCCCGATCAAGCCCCCACTTAAACCCGGCAATATACGCAGACCCGAGACCGCTTTTTTCTTCCCGCCGCAAAATATGAATGCGTTTATTTTCGCGGGCATACCCTTCCACGATTGAGCCCGTTCCGTCCGGCGAATTGTCATCGATGACCAAAACATGGATGTCCTCGCGGACGTTCATAAGACGCCCCAGAAGCTTTGAAATATTTTCCCGCTCGTTATAAGTGGGGATGCAAATAAGAATTTTCATAGGGTCTGCGCGATCACATTCAGCCGGTTTTGAGTTCCCGTCGCACGGGCGATCATAAAGGCCGACTTCAACACTACGCGTGCCGGCCATGAAAATACGTAGCGCTCCAGGTCCGTTTCTTCCGCCCATGATTTGATAACGGTAAAACAGCAACGCGACAGCAGCCGCCCCAGCGTCCGCTCATTAAAATAGGACGTATGCTCGGCGCCGTACATTTTTTTCAAGGGGCCGCAGATCCGGCCAAAACTCAGGCGGTGTAACAAACCGGCCGTAACAGACAGCAAGTTAGGGTACCGCGGCAAAGCCAAATGAATTCCGCCGCCCGGATTTAAAAGCGCGCGGCATTTCAGCACAAACTCCTCGGGTTTCTGCGGGTGCTCGATCAAATCCCGCATGACGATACAATCATACTTTTCCGGGGAGTCCATTTCAAGAAACCCAGAACATAGGCCGCGGATACCCTTATCGTTTAACAGTTTGATGTTGTCCCGCCCGGAATCAACGCCTGTTACGTCCCAGCCGCGACTCTTTGCCGCGGTCAAAAAACTCCCGCTGCCGCAGCCGACCTCCAGCATGCGGCGCCCCTGAACATGGGCCTCGATTTCTCCGAGCGATTTCTCGTAATCACGGAACGTCGCGCTGTCCGGGTCCAGCGTATTATATTCATAATAAGCCGAGCATGCGGGATTGATCTGCTCGAGCGCTTTGGATGATTGGTAAATCCGCATCTGCGACGCCCCGTCCAACGATGGGTCGATAAAATAATGCCCGCAGCGACAACGGCGGACGGAAAACTTTTCCAGCCGGTACAAACTGCGCGCCGGCCCCCGCTCACCGCATGCGGGACAATTCTCCGTGGGCGTAAAGTGAATCAGCAATTCGGCGCTCTCAGACCGCATGGTCACACTCCGACAATCTCATAAATATTGTATTCATAACGGACGTCGCGAATATTTTTTGAAATCACCCGCCCTAAATGCCGCGTCAGCCGCGCATCCCCTTCCGCCAAAGCGACCCAATCCATCCGCGGCTGGCGGCGGGTTTTGCCGTCCACAGATTTAGAATCCAGAATGTGGGTAAAACCCTGACTGATGAGATATCGGATCACTTCTGCCGGGGTTTTGTCTTTTGAGTAGTCCAGAAAAATCGCCATGTTCTCTTCCCGTATAGAATCCCGCTTAAAATAAAATTGCCGCACTTCCTGAATATTGAAGATTTTGGCATTCTCGGGCAAATTCTGATTGATCCAAGTTGCCGCCGCGTAGGAGCGCTCCATATTCATCAAATATTCGTGCTGCGACCAAACCCCGGCCAGAGGGATAAATTGCACCCGGTAATGATACGCACCGGCCAGCGACAGAACACCTAGGACCACGGCGCATGCCGCTTGCCCCGCCTGTCGTAACAGGTCAGAGTAGTACCTGCGGTAGAAAATATAAACGCCCGCAAAAGACAGTACGGCCCAAAAGGAAAGGGCAGGCATTAAATAACGCGCCGTCTGAGTTGTAAAGAACCAAATATGAACCAGGGCAAAGGTCATAATGAAATGCGGCCGCAACTCGGTTTTTTTTATGGCCCATCCGCAAAAAGGCAGCGTCATCAAAAAAAACGGCCCGATCCAGTGCGAGGCGTCAAAAGCTTTAAAACGGACCGTCAGGTTCCAGGGCCATAACAAATAATTCAGCCAGGTTTTAGCCATGCCGGATTCATTAAGGTAGTTATCATAATTATTAAACCCGGCAGTGCCGAAGATTTGTCCCATGTAGGGGAAAACAGGGTTCCCGGTCAGCACCAGATTCCGGACAAACCAATACCCGCAAAGGCCCAACGTCGCACCGCCCAACACGAACAAAATCCGCATCAACGCCGGGATTTTTTTTAACCGGGGATAATAACCAACGGTTACCAAGACAAGCCCCAAAGTTGCCGCCAGCATATAAAATTTGATCGCAATGACCATGCTCATCAAGAGACCGGCAAAGATAAGGTCCTTATATCGCTGCGAGGCAAAAAAACGGTCCAGCGCATAAACGCACATGAAAAGAAAGAAACTGACGCCGATATCCACATACGTTGTGCTCACTTGATTAAAGATCATGGGTGTCAGAAAAAAAACAGGGGCACTTATTTGGCTCAGGTTTTGACTCTTCGTAAAACGGCGGACCGACTCGGCGACACAAACCGTCAGAAGCACTCCGCAAAGCCAGTGCATCATCTTTGAAATCATCACGCTGTCAAAGAGAAGACCGATGCCGTAAAGCAGATTCAGGCCATTCGGAACATACGAATTCGGATCAAAATAAACGGGCCAAACGCTGCCGCTGCGGACAAACATTTTAGGGACATTGAGCTGATAACAAA
>MHFC01000056.1:4134-7304 GCA_001804025.1 Omnitrophica bacterium GWA2_52_8
AGCCCACAATTAAAATATAGACCACCGTTAAAATCATACCGGCCGCAATGCGTTCGACGCCCGGCATGATTTCGCTCGGGGAGCTCTTCCTGTCTTTTACGATCAAGGACCCAAGCAAATAAAAAAAAACCGCCAAGACAAATCCGGCAACTGCCCCATACGCAGTCTTGAGATAAAACAATGCAAGTTCCATAGGCCTCTTAAAACGGGTTATACGTGATTCGGATATAATGGACGCCCGGCACAGCTATATAAATTCCTTGAAACATCCCGTACGCCTTGATTATGACGGCCTCATGATCGTCCAACTCAACGCTCCAACCGGCATCATAAGTTTCGGCCGCTACAAAAAAACCTGGCTGCGTGGTCTGAACTCGGTACAACCGCGTTTGCTGCGTCTTAAGCATTAGCCGCACCGGGGAGAGTTCAGCATCCAACGCCGGCACCGAGTCGCCCCTTAACTGCCCCGAAGGTACTTGCGCGCGCTCCGCTTCGGTTTGTTCAATGAGAACCGTCTGCTTGGGATCAAACCCGGGTTCAAGAAATGTATCTTTAAGTGTTTGCCAATCCGGCACGACGGTATGACGGTGAATAAAATACGCAGCTCCGGCAGACTTTTGATCGGATTCGTAAAGGAAAATTTCACCCACCGCATCCTGATAGAGCAGCTTGAAACCTTTCAGCTCTACCGCCCTTTTTGAAAAAATATGCGTCACATCCAAAAAATGAAGCAGCGGCAGTCGCTGCGCCACAAAGCCGGGTTCTGGGTCCAACGCAAAATTGGAATCATTAATATTTCCGAACGGACCGTAAACTTCAAAATAACGCCGGAGAACCAGCGGTGAATAAGCGCCAATGTCCGGCACCCGGATCAACATGTTATTGCTGGGAATGAGCGGCAACCGCTCCTGAAGGGACCGCATGCCATAGACCTTGCCCACTTCGCCCCTGTCATGAGCCGCCTTAAGGACCTCAACCGCGGGATCGGGTTTGAGATAGTCCCGATAGTTCCCGTAATCCTTACGAATGTCATAGAAGGAGAACCCGTAAAGGTCCACGGCGAGTAATAAAAGGCATGCCATAAGATGCTTTTTATTCAATCGGTCCGCCCGCAGCATCACCCACGCCGCAACCGCTGCAAACAGGATCATCGCATAGCACCAGGCGTTCCACAAACTCAACGGGGTGAGCACGCTGATCGCCGTGTTGATAAATGACGGCAGACGCTCCAAATACGCCTCAAGGCCGTACGGATGGCCTGTCTTTCCATGAATAAAATTTTCGACAAACCAGCGTCCGAAGGAAATCAGCGGGCCTCTCATAGCGAAGCATGCGCCAAAAAAAACGGTCAAAACACCAAGACTTGTTCCGGACAATATCAAATAAGCACGAAGTCTGCGGTTTTTTATTTTCTGCGCGGCACGGATTTCGCACAGCCCCATCAAATGATGAAAACCCAGCGCACTCAGCATCGATACGGCAAAGCAGATGAAAATTAAAAACTTTGCCGGCGTTCTAAAAGAATAAAACCGGGTCGTTTCAATCAGCAAACGGTAGACCGGGCTCCACTCCCCCAAAGCAAAAAAAACGGCGGCACAGGTCATAGAAAACCAAACCCAAAAAACACCTTTCAATGGCGGAATGTTTCGCGGATAGGAAAAGCATACAAACATCAAGCTTAACGATCCGACATAAAGAGAATTTCCGCGGAACAATCCCTGGGTCATGGGATAAAAGAGGGTCGACAAAGCGCCCGGGAACAAAGAACCGACGTAAGCATATTCGGGCGACGGATTGAGGCGGTTTGATTGTACTGCGAGCTTGTAAGTCATCCACAACTGCGGGGCGGTAAGCAGAATACCCAAGAAAAGCGCTGTCGAAACGGCCAACAAGCTCCGGAACAATTCAGGTCTCTTGCCTACCAGCATACTTCCCCTGTCCAGTAAAACAGTCGCGAAGACATAAAGCGCAAAAAAAATAAGGCCGTAAACGGCAACTTGCAGGTAGCCCGCGAGGATGGATTGCGAAACAAAAAATATCAATCCCCCCAAGTAACGCAGTTTTGAGGATCTCAAAAATTGCACATAGGCCCAAAGCATCCAGGGATACCAGCATAGCGTCTTAAGCGAAGTGATATTGTAATACGCCCCGCCGTATCCGGTGCCGAAGAGATAAGCCATGACGCCCGCAAGGCATGCCGCGGGTTTTAAATTAAGTGCACGGCAATAAAGATACATCCCGCTGCCGGTTAAAAAATAATGAAGCACGCTCGTGTAGGAATAGGCCCAGTTTACCGGGAGCAATAATCCGAGAACAAGGTTCGGAAGATAAAAAACTCCGATCTGCCCTTCGGCCGCAATGGGAAATCCGCTGTGAATGAGGTCGGTCCAAAACGGAAGCATTCCGTGTTTTAACGCATTCGACAACAGCGCCGCCCAGGGGTAATGCTGTTCCCAGTGATCTCCCGCCAAAGCCCCGTACTTCGCAAAAAAAAGACCGGGATAAAAAACAAAGATTAATACCAAAATTCCGAATAAGTAAAGCGCTTCGTTTTTGAGGGCCTTGATCATCGAGGACAAGTTATCGCAATTCTTTGGAGGGATTTGGAAAATCAGGTTTTAGAGACCGCGTCCCGGTTTTTTTTCTTGCAATGCCATGAAACAGCGGATCACGGCGGAGGCTCCAGCAATGCATTCGGTAGCGGAACATCGTCTTTAATACGCCGATCCCGTACTTCACGCTGCTTTTGAAGCTGATGGAGGATGCCTCCGGAAAATATTTTGTCGGGCAGGATATTTCTCCGACGCGGAATCCGGCATAAAATATTTGGGCGATCATTTCATTATCGAAAACAAAATTATTTGAATTATGGTCCAGCGGTATGGCTTCAAGCACCTCCCGCGAAAATGCCCGATAGCCGGTATGGTATTCGGAAATATGCTGCCACAGCATCAGATTTTCGGCCAACGTAAGAATGCGGTTGGCGGCGAATTTATAAAATGGCATCCCCCCGCTCAAGACGCTGTTTCCAAGAAGTCTGGAGCCGATGGCGACATCATAGGTTTTATGCGCAATCAGCCAGGCTAATGGCTCGATCAGCGCCGGGGTATATTGATAATCCGGATGCAGCATAATCACGATGTCCGCACCGGCCGCCAGCGCTTCGCGAT
>MHFC01000056.1:7312-14091 GCA_001804025.1 Omnitrophica bacterium GWA2_52_8
CGGAATTTCACGGTATGTCTTCTCAAGCGTTCTCGCCGCATTGTAGGCCGGCATCACAACAACAACTCGTTTGTCTAAGATCATCGCGGTGTTCCTTGCCGTTACGGCCGATCAAATAAGGTGAAATTATATGTATTTTGCTGCAAGGTGTCCATGCAAGAAGTTTGATATAAATGAGGGTTCCGCAAAAAAAGTCGTACACCGAAAATTAAATACTGCTTGAATCCGTGCTGTTTCAAGTTAAAGTATGCTTAATTCTGTTTAAAAATAGCGAAATTACGTTAACATTAACGAGATTTTTTCATGCGCGCTCTCTCCCGCAATTATCCTGGCATATCACAGACTGCGATGACCCGCCTGCTTCATGTTTTGATTATGGGTTTGCTGACATATCAGCACTTCCCCCAATGGCTTTTAGGAACTGCATGGCTATGCTTAACCGCCGTGATTATGTTCAGTCCGGTTGCTCAATTGAGGACCGTTTATTTCTTCGGCGCCATCTTTGCAAGCGCCGGAATTCTTCACAACCCATATTTTACCCTTAAACATTATCAAGCCGCTTTCGTTCTTGTCCTCACATTGCACGCACTCCAAGGAACGTGCCTTGATTATTTAAAATCTGGCCTAAAGGCTTCTGCCCCACTCAAGCCTCTCTATCTTTGTATTGCGACAATCTTCATCAGCGGGGTTTTACAGCACAATCTCCAGGATAAAATATTTACGTTTTTAAATCTCTTGTTCATTATTGTTTCTGTCGTCTATTTTCTCGGAATGCTGACGCGGGAACGGCCGGACGCCGGTGATCTGATACGGTATTACTTATTGGGCGTTATCCTCTGTATTTTTGCGGCGATGCTTAACACCATGACAGGCCATGATTGGATGCGATTGCCGCTTATTCACAACAATCACATGGGCGTACAATCGGCATTTACTATTTTTTTGTGCTTTTGCCTATTGGCCGCTCCCGCCGCAAAGTCCGTGCATCTGTTTCATTATTCAGCGGCGGCTATTCTTTTTGCGGGCATTCTACTGTCCTGTTCCCGCACGGCTTATATCAGTCTATTCATCACCTTCTTTATCCTGCTTGCGTTCGCCTATACATCCACAACCTTCTCAAATGCGGCTTATCGAATCAAGCTGCTTGCCATACCTCTAACCCTTATTCCTGCAGCCTATGCCGGTATGCTTTTGACGCCGTCGGTTTTTGCCCGCATCTCCAGTTTCTTGCTGGATTTTTTAAATCCGGATGCCTGGAGATGGACTTTTGCGGACCATGCAAACTTTGGTTTTTTCGGCAAATTCAGACTGCATCAGATTCATGAACTGCGTGACATTCTTCAGTCACATTTTTTTCTGGGGGCCGGATTTATACAGCAAACCCTTGATTTTCACGGATTATATTTTGTCCTCCTCGGCTCTGGAGGCATCGTCGGATTGTCGCTGTTTCTATATTTCATCGCGCGGATGGTAATGCCCCACTTTGGCAAACCCTCTCCCAATCTGCCCGCAGTCGATGCGGCGGCACATAGCGCAACCATTTTTGCTTTGATATCCTGGAGTATATGCTCATTAACCGAAACATTTTTTTTTCAGTTTTCAATCTGGATCATTATTCTTTCATCTGTCTGGCTTTCCCACCCAAATTACGGCCCGCGATCTTACCCGGATAAAGTTTTTTTGAGTTCCGCGATACAACCGGTTAAACAAGCATCGCAGCCTAGGGTGGTCATTGCTGTCTGGCTTCTGATTACGTTATTACTACCCGTAACATACAATTTTTTGATGTCGAAAGATAAGTGCCATGCCGGCATTTCATTTGAATTAGCGGTCCAAATGCGCGGCGCAGAACCAAAATCAGTCACTGCAGACTTTTACACGGAAGAAGAATTGATGCGGGAGAAACAATTGTGCGGAAGCATGGACGCACGGAGAACCCGGGAAGGCAAGCTCCTGACCTCAATTACGTTTGCAAATCTTTTTTTTCTATTTCTTTACTTATTCATGCGTGAAAAGCGCAGCCTCAAGAATTAATGATCTTTAAAATCGGAATCAGAGCGTTTTAAAAAGCGCTGCGTACTCTTCATCATACTTTCGTGTATTGATCGCATGCACGGCCTTCGCAGTCACAAGTACCGGCAAAGTCACGGCATACCAGACAAATAAAAGGCTGCGGCTGTCACGGCATGGAGCAAGCATCATATTGACCAAGGCTCCGAGCGTCATCAGGTTCATCATGACGTGAATTTCGACGGATTTATGCGCCGCTGAAAATAACGTTTTCAGACTTTTTTTCGCCACATCCTCATGAGCGGTTTTCCCACCAATTTCCCGGGTCATGACCCGCAGTGTTTTTTCGCCGCCCGCAGTGATTTTCTCAATAAAAGCTTTGCATTTAATGTCGTGAAGCATGTTAAAAACAAGAATCATACAGGACAGGGCCCAGGCGATAAACAGATACGCCACATGCGCGTCGCGGTAAAAAAAATAGGCCCCCAGCATAAATACCAGAACACCATGAATCACATGGTGCATCAAAAAATCAAAAAACCGGCCCGTCAGGCAGTCTTGCTTACGATACCGGGCGATTTGACCGTCCACATGATCCAGATAGTACCAGAATTGAAGCAGAAAGCATCCCAGCACAAAACCAGCATCGCCTTGAAGACTGACGGCATAACATCCGGCCAGCCCGATAAGAAGTGCCGCCAAGGTGACTTGATTGGCACTGACCGCAGTATGAAGAAGCAGCCATGTCATCGGAATTGCCGCATCCCGTAAAAATGTGCGGACCATCCAATTCCCTTTTGTCTTATAATCAGGCTTCTGGCAGATTTTTGACAGTTCTTTCAAGGACTCCATCCTTTACCCCCTGCTAGCGCCGGCTTGACCGTGGCCTTCGATCACTTTTGCGATTTTGACAAAATGGTACGCCGCAGACAACGCGCTGTATAAAAACCCCTCCCAGCCGTCGCGAAACCCCTGCTTCAAAAAAAAGAGCTTTAAAAAAACCAGCCAAGGCCGCAGCCCGGCATCGACGGTGCCGTAAATTTTGCCTTGCGAACGCCTCAAGGCCGCCTCGAGTGTTGTATATCGGTTTAGTTTCTCAAAATACTGAGCAATCCCCTCGAACGGCACGTGCAGCATGGCTTGCTTTAACTGTGAGATTGCGCCCCGGATCTCAACGGTCTCATGAATAGGCTGAACAAACTTGGCATCGGCACGGAGAAATAGCCGCAATGGAACGTCATCCTGGGTTCCGGTAAATCTGAACTTCCGGCCGAATATCTCTGATTTTCTCGGGATTCGATACCCGGCAGAAGCAGGCTTGGCGATCACGCCGCGAATTTCGCTTGCAAGCTTCTCGGTGACAACTTCATCCGAATCAAGTGACAACACCCATTTTTTCGTTGCTTTTGAAAGCGCGAAATTTTTCTGCGCCGCAAAATCGACAAACCGGCACTGGTGGATTTTATCGGTGAACTTTCTGCAAACCGGCACCGTTTTATCGCTGCTATAGGAATCAACGATAATAATTTCCTGCGCCCAACTGACGGATTGAAGGCTTTTTTCGATGCTTCGCTCGGCATTAAAAACAATCATGATCACCGACAAATCATTTCCTGCTTGGTCATTCGTCATCTAAGAGGCAGTCTCATTGTCTGATTTCTTGGACAAACGGAAATGCGGCCGCTAGGTGCGCTGAAAAAACCGGGAAAGAAGCTTTCCGAGGCGGGAGATGGCCTTCGAAAGTACCGTACTGCGCTGCAATTTGGTCCGCAAAAGCTGGTCTAGCTGCGTCTGTTCATTGCCGGTGAAAATACTTTGCGCGGCCTGGATAATTCTCCACGGCCGGATCATATAGGCCACCGCGTAAAACACGCTGAGCATGAAAAATTGCATCAGGATCAACTCCCGCGTACTCATCCACGGGTTGTAGGTCCGTGAACTCCATCCGGAACGGGCCAATGCCAGATAATAGTAATCCTCGCCGATCGTGACCTTGCCGTGCTCGACTAAAGTGCGCGTGTCCTCACTGCCCGGATAGGGCGCAAAAATCATGACCGCTGCATCCTGGCATCCTACCCATGCGCACTGGATCAGAAATCCCAACGATTTCCAGGTATCACTATGCTTTTCCTGGGGGTGACCGATGATGATGTTAACGCGCGTGACCAGTTTGTTCTTGTAAGCCATGCGCAAAGACTCAAGCATGCGCGGGATTTTGACGCGTTTTTTGATGACATCCAGCATTCTTTCCGAACCGCTCTCGGGTGCGTAGGTAATATTGCGGCACCCGGTCTCGTAGACCAGGCCCAAAACCTCATTGTCAAGCGCTTCCGAACGCGTCCCGGTCGGCAGCTGCCAGGTCACGTTTACTTTTTCGGTCTTTAATAAATTGCAGAACTCCACGATCCATTCTTTTTTTATGATGGCCGTCAAATCACAGAAATTAAAATTATCGACGCGGAATTTTTCCACATAGGTTTTCATTTCACTGACGACGTCCTTAGGGTCCCTGGTCTTATACCGCGTCGTCCACATCGAAGGACTCGAGCAAAAAGTGCATTGAAACGGGCAACCCCGGGTCGCAAGGATCGGCATGGACCGTCCGCGGTTTACACCGTGGTGGTCCGCATGAATCATGTAGTTATCCACGGGGAAAAGGTCCCATGCCGGCCACGGGATCTCGCCCAATTCCAGCGTCCGCGGCGACAATTGATCGATGATCTTTTTTTGCGAGGATTCATTGCGGATGCTTGTCCGTCCGGCAACTCCCCGGATTTCAAGCGGGTCGCGGCCGTCCATAAGACGTTCGATAAGCTCGACCATGGTAAACTCGCCTTCCCCCAGCACGCAATAGTTAACCGCAGGACACTCTTTGAATATGACGTCCCAAAATGCGGTGGCGTTCTCACCCCCGATGACAATCACGGTATCGGGCAATTGACTGCGGATAAGTTCGCAAAGCCTGCGGATGGTGGGCCACTCATGCAGGAACATATGCGTAATCCCCACAATTTGGGTATCTGCGGATAATCTCGCCACCATTTGTTCGGGGGTAAGTCCGTTACAATGCAAAACACCGACGGGACTCGGCATCTCGGTATACTGCTGGATGGCTTCGCCAGGACCGTCCATGACCGTAACGTCGTGTCCTGCTTTACGCAATACCGCTGCCACGTAAGCAAGACCGATGGGAGGGATCGCCCCGTAAGAGCTAAGGTTGGTGCGCAGCTCCATGATCGGCGGCCTAATCAGTACGATTTTTGCACAGGAAGAATTCTTAAGCAGTTCCATAGTCACCCGGCATCAAGGATGTCAGCGTAGGCAGAAATGTTGGCCTACTATAAAGAAATACGACAAGAAGTGTCAAGGCTTTAATGGCATTTTGCCGCTTGTCGCCTGAAATAAAATATGTTATATCTTGTGTCCTATGAGCGCCTTATGTGACATCAGTTTCATCACGCCCGTCTACAACGAGGCGGACAATATCGCCGCGATGTTGTCGAATTTGCACGCCGTCCTGAGATCTCACCCGCACTGGAAATCCGAGGTCATTATCATCGAGGACGGAAGCACCGACGGCACCCGCAAAGTCATCCTTGAGGAGATCAAGAAATACCCCCAATCGCAATTGATTCTGCATGACCAAAACCAGGGCTATACACCGTCTCTCAAGGAAGGCCTGGCAAAAGCAAAAGGCCGCTTTCTCATGTACATCGGGGCCGATGAGGAGTTTGATTCCTCGGAATTGCCATTTTTCGTCGAGCCCCTGCTCGCCGGTGAAGCCGACATCGTGCTGGGAGTCCGGTGGCAGCGTAACGCCTACCGGCTTTTCCGTTTTTTTCTGTCGGTTATCTATATTTTTCTGTTGAACTATCTCTTTAAAATGCGGATTAACGACTATAACTGGTCCCAGGCCTGGTCGAGAGACCTGATGGATCACATTCATCTTACTTCCAGATCCCTCTTCATCCTTCCGGAAATTATCATTAAAGCCCATGATTTGAAATATCGCGTGAAGGAAGTACCTTCAAACCACCGCGGGCGCAAAGCCGGGAAGTCTTCCGTCAATATGCGCATCATGGGCTTTGCTCTTTGGGAAGCCCTGAAATTTTGGCGTCTCCGGGATTCGGCAGCCTACGCACCGTCAAAAGATAGACCTCGAAAATCCGAACCCGAATTAACACCCCATCGCTAAAAATCAAAACCTCCGTCAGCGCACCAGCCGGTAAATCTCGATTCGCGGTCCGCTGCGGCTGCGCTTGCCAAGGTCAGCGGCGGTTAAAGGAAGTGCCGTAATCGCAATCGGGTCCGGCAGCCACAACGGGTCCGCTGCGCCGTATGGCGAAAAAACACTCAGCAGCTCCGCATTTTCCGCAAGACCGTCATAAAAATCCTTCCAGGGCACATCGGCATGCACCCGCGAAACCACCAAGTATTGAATTCTTTGCTTTTGAATTTCGCCCCAGGCATACGGAAGCGCCGGCTCGGCAAAGAGAGGCTTCGTATCCGCAACCGCGGCCGCATCGTTCAAAAACCAGAGATCATAGCGCGAACTCGCCGTATCATTCGCCGCAGTCTTGATCAATGCCTCTAGTTTTTTCAATCGACCCGCGGATTTTACTCCTTCGCCGGAGATTGCATGCTTTTTTTCCTGAAGCTGTGCCAATGAGAACTTAAGCCTCGGCGTAAAAAAATCATAATCCAGCGCAATCGACGAACCACTCGCGATATTTTCTTGAATCCATTCGGCTGCCAGCGTCCGGGTATCC
>MHFC01000057.1:0-12516 GCA_001804025.1 Omnitrophica bacterium GWA2_52_8
GAACGCCGCGGCCATGGCCGCACCCGCGACAGTGAAGGGTCTTTTCATTATGCGGACATGGCGGAGGACATGGCGGCGCTCATGGACGCGATGAAAATTCCGCGGGCGCGGATGGCGGGCTACAGCGACGGGGCGAACCTCATCTTCTATCTTGCGATGCGGTATCCCGAGAAAGTCGAGGGGTTTGTCAGTTTAGCCGGAAATTTTCATTACTCGGGATGCGACCCGGAGCACCGCGCGGAACTCGAAAAAGTTCCGGCGGGAAGACTTAGTGAAGAGGGTATTGACCGGCGTTACGCCCGCGTTTCTCCCGACGGGCCGGACCATTATGTCGAGGTTTATCATAAAGCAATCCGGCTGTGGCTCACCGAGCCGGACCTGACGCCTGCCGATCTTCGAAAAATAAAAGCGCCCGCGCTGATTGCGGCCGGCGACCATGACGTGGTTTTGCTGGAGCACACCAAGGAACTTTATCGCAGCCTGTCGAGGGCCCGGCTCGAAATCGTTCCCGGGGCCAGTCACCGCCTGATCAAGGAAAACCCGGAGCTCATCAACCGGATTGTTTTGGATTTTCTGGAAAGCGCCGAGTGCTAATGCGCAAAAGAGGGTTACGGCACCGGGTCATAGCCGGACGTGCCCAGGGGATGGCAGCGTGCCAGCCTTTTGATGCCGAGCCACATGCCGCGCAGCGGCCCGTATTTGTCGATAGATTGAAAAGCGTAATCCGAGCAGCTCGGAAAGTGCCGGCAGCCCGGACCGAGAAGGGGTGAGATCAGCCCCTGATAAAGCCGGATGCATCCTTTCATCAGGCTCTTCGCAATGTTTTTCATCGTGTTCATCAAGGTTCCCAAAAATTTATTTTGCACGCTGTTTCCCGTCCGCGGTTTTTAGTCCGGTTTTCTCATCGATTAGGTGAATCGATGAGAAAACCGCTTTGGACGCATGGGGTTGCATCCAAAGTTTTGCGCCCGCGTTTTAACAGGGCGCAAAAGACAACCCCTGTGGTACAAATGAAAAAGCCCATTTGCACCACAGCCTCCGCGAGGGCATTTCTCATTGGTGATGAGAAATGCGGGTTAGGATCTGCCGTGCTGCTTCGAGAAGATTCGCGGCCTTGATTTCCGGCGGATTTTTCGGGTCCAAAAGTTTTTCCTCGTTGGCGCCGTGGCCCGTCCGCACAAAAGCGGTTTTGAGACCGAAGCGTTTGCCCGCGTTTGTGTCCGAGGCCTTGTCTCCGATAAAGAAAGTGGTCTTGCGGTCAAAGGTGAAGTCCCGCGCCGCCTGTTCAAAAAGCCCCGTTTCGGGTTTGCGGCAGCCGCAGCCGGCCTCTTTGCCGTGCAGGCAGTAATAGGTTTTCCAGGCCGCAAGGCCCTCTTTTTTAAGTAGGGACTCCATATGCCGGTGGACCTTCCACATGGCCGCTTCCGTGAAAATTCCGTCGCCGACGCCCGCCTGATTTGAAATGATGACGATTTTATAGCCGCCGTCACGGAACATATGCAGGGCCTGGACCGCGCCCGGCTCGAACCGGAACTCGTCCGGGTGCTTGATGTAGTCGCCGATCAGATCGACGTTGATTACGCCGTCACGGTCGACAAAAATGATTTTTTCCATGCGGGATTATATACCGGGGGCCGTCAATCGTGAACAGGTAATCGCAGCGCCTGTTTTTTGCATGAGAATTCACAATGCACGATGCCCGGCATCAAGGTATAATAACCCCCCGTTATGCCGCTCAGACTCTATAATTCCCTGACACGTAAAAAAGAAGACTTCCGGCCGCTGGAAGACATGAAAGTCAAGATGTATGTCTGCGGGCCGACGGTGTATGACTTTCTTCATATCGGAAATTTCCGCGGGGCCATTTTTTTTAATCTTTTGCGCAGCTGGCTGGAACATCACGGCTATCAGGTGACCTTTCTTTACAATTATACCGACGTCGACGACAAAATTATCAACCGCGCCAGCCAGGAAGGCGTCAGCGCCGCGGAAATCAGCGCCAAATACATCCGTGAATTTGAGGCGGACTTTAAGGCCCTCAAGCTGCGGCCCCACGACGGCAATCCGCAGGTCACGCAGTATATGCCGGACATTGTCCGCTTCATCGAGCGGCTGCTTGAAAAAGGGAAGGCCTATGTGCGGGACGGCGAAGTTATCTATTCGATCGAGGCTTTTCCCGCGTACGGGAAGCTGAGCGGGAAAAAACTTGACGATCTTGAGGCCGGTTCGCGCGTGGAAGTCGACGCAAAAAAACAAAACCCGCTTGATTTTGTGCTCTGGAAACCCTCGAAGGCCGGGGAACCCGCCTGGGAGTCGCCCTGGGGTAAAGGCCGGCCCGGCTGGCACATCGAGTGTTCGACGATGGCCATCAGTCTTCTCGGCGAAGAAATCGACATTCACGGCGGCGGCGTGGACCTGATTTTTCCGCACCATGAAAATGAAATCGCCCAGGCCGAGGGGGCCACGGGCCGGCCGTATGTGCGTTACTGGATGCACAACAATTTCGTCAAATTTAATGACGACAAAATGTCGAAGTCCAAGGGTAATGTCGTGCCGGCGCGCGTTTTTCTCGAACAGTACGGCGGTGAAGTGCTGAAATACATGGTGCTGTCGGTGCATTACCGTTCGCTGTTGAATTTTTCGGAGAGCCAGATCTTCCAGGCCATGGCCGGCCTGGCGCGGGTTTATCAGGCGGTGCGGGGCGCGCGGGAAATTGCGGCGCACAAGGAAGTTGCCGGCAAGGCGGACAGCGAATTTGAAGCGGCTGTCCGCGCCGCCGGACAAAAAAGCGAGGAAGCGCTGGACGACGATTTGAACACGCCCGTGATCTTTGCCCAGATTTTTGACATCGTGCGGCTGTGGAACGCCTGTTATAAAAATGCAAAGAAAATCACGGCCGGGATCAAGGGCAATGCGGAAGTGTTTTTGGCCTGGATCGATAACATCGCGCGTATTACGGCGCTGTTTGGCGAACCCGAAGCGGCGTATTTGCGTTTTCTCGACGATATTCTGCTCAAAGAGAAAAAACTGGAGCGGGCCGGCGTGGACCGGCTCGTCAAGGAACGCGAGGACGCGCGCGCAGCCAAGGATTTTAAACGGGCCGATGCGCTCCGCGCGGAGCTTGATGCGATGGGGATCGACATTCAGGACTCCCCGCAGGGCACTTTTTGGGAAGTCCGCAAAAGCGATCTCTGCTGAACCCGGCGGCCAGTTTGCCGGCATTTTCCGTAATAAAGGACTGGGAACCTCAATGCTGGTCGACACACACGTTCATCTCCATTTTGACGCTTTTGATGCGGACCGCGACGAAGTCATGGAAAGGGCCGTCCGCGCAGGGGTCGGTTATTTTATCGAGGTCGGCACGGATGTTACGCATTCCCGGCAGGCGCTCGAATATGCGCGACGGTTTAAAAATGTTTATGCGACGGCGGGCATCCATCCGCATGAAGCCGGCACGGCTTCTGCGGCGGACCTTAAAGCGATCGAAGACCTTTTAAAGGACCCAAAGGTTGTTGCTCTGGGGGAAATAGGGCTCGATTTTTTCCGGGACCATTCCTCCGTTGAAAGCCAGGAGCGCGTGTTCGAACTTTTACTCGATATTTATGAGCGCTCCGGCAAACCGCTCGTGATCCATTGCCGCGATGCTTTTGACCGGCTGCATGAAATGCTCGCGGCCCGGAAAAAAAATTACCGCGGGGTCATGCACTGTTTTTCGGGCGATGCCGCGGTCATGCAGAGGTTTGTGGCCCTGGGGTTTCACATTTCGTTCGCCGGCCCGCTGACCTACAAAAAAAACGACGGACTGCGCGAAGCCTGCCGCACCTGTCCGAAGGACCGGCTGCTGCTGGAAACAGACGCCCCTTATCTCCCGCCGCAGACGATGCGCGGCAAGCGCAATGAATCCGCGTATATGGTCGAGACCGCGGAAACGGCCGCGAAACTGCACGGGGTGGACCTCCCGGAATTGGCGGCCATGATTTACCGCAATGCGAACCAGTTGTTCGGAATCAAAAAATAAGGTACAGGCACTCCCGCGTTAATTTGCGGTCTGGGCCCCTGTGAACCGTAACCTGTGGGATAGCGATGATTATCGGGCTTACCGGAAAAAACGGGTCGGGTAAAGGGCAGGTGGCCGAGCGCTTGAAGGACTGCGGGTTCCTTTATGTGTCGCTTTCGGACGTTTTGCGCGAAGAAGCCGTCCGGCGCAAGCTTGCGCTGACGCGTGAAAATTTGTATGCACTGGGGAACCGGCTGCGGAGTGAACACGGCGCCGGCTATCTTGCCGGTCAGGTCCTTGCGAAAATTGACCCCGGGAAACCGCATGTGATCGATTCCATCCGCCACCCCGAAGAAGTGGTGCGGCTGCGTAAGGCGTCCGGTTTTGTTTTCGTGGCGGTGGAAGCGTCTCCCGAAATCCGGTTTGCAAGGATGCTCGAGCGGGCACGCGAAAAAGACCCGAAAACCTGGGAGGAGTTTCGCCGTTTGGAGTCCCGGGAGGCTGAAAGCGGCAATGAAGCCGACCAGCAGCTCGACAAGACCCTGAAACTCGCCGATTACACCGTCCAAAACGGCGGCTCTCTACAGCAGCTCGAAGACAACATACGGAATCTTTTGAAAAAAATCCAAAAATAAGCCTATGGACAATTTCCTTCAAGCCTGGCAAACCTTTCCGCTGCGTCTCGACCCCGTTTTTTTGAGGATCGGCGGTCTTCAGTTGCGCTATTACGGCGTGATGTTTCTGTCGGCCGTTTTGATGGCCTATTTTCTTTCTCTTTTAAGGGTGCGCCGCGGGGAAACGGTTTATTCGATACGGCAAGTTGATGATTATTATACGTGGGTGATTTTCGGCGTCGTGGCCGGCGGCAGGCTGGGCTATGTGCTGTTTTACAATGCGGCCTATTATTTGCACAACCCGCTTGAAATTTTTCTGCCGTTCGACATGCAAAACGGGTTCCGGTTTACCGGCATCAGCGGTATGTCCTTTCACGGCGGTTTTCTCGGGGTTATCCTGGTCACGTACTTTTTTTGCCGGAAACAAAAAATCAGCACACGTGAATTCCTGGATTTTTTGATTCCCGCGGTTCCCGGGGGCTATATTTTCGGGCGCCTCGGAAATTTTTTAAACGGGGAACTTTTCGGCCGTCCCACCGCGATGCCGTGGGGGATGTATTTCCCGGCCGACGAAAGCGGCTTGCTGCGGCACCCGTCCCAGCTCTATGAGGCGTTCTTTGAAGGTCTGGTTCTTTTTGTCCTGCTCTGGAGTTTGCGCCGTAAACCGCCCTTTGCGGGGTTTCTTTTTGCGCTGTATGTTTTCGGTTATGGGTTTGTCCGGTTTTTCATTGAATACACGCGCGAACCCGATGCCCAGCTGGGGCTTGTGTTCGGGCCGTTCACCATGGGACAAGGGCTGTGTTTTCTGATGGCTGTCTCCGGGCTGGGGTTGATGGCGCTGTGGCGGCGGACCGTGCGCAAAAAAAACAACGGCCGGCAAGACCGGCGGGGAAAAAATAATTAAAGGCGGACTCAGGATGGGACCCGTTAAAATCGTCATTGCCGGAGGCGGCATTTCAGGATTGGCGACCGCCTATCATTTATCGCAATACCTGCCCGAGTCGCCGCTCCCGTTTCAGATCACATTGCTTGAGGCCCGGCCCTCGTTCGGCGGCGTGATCCGGACCCTGCGCCAGGGTGATTTTTTGGCGGAGCTTGGCCCTGACTCCTTTATGGCGGACAAAGACGCGGTGTTTGAGCTCTGCAGCGCTTTGAATCTCGGGCACGAACTGACAGGGATTGTTCCCGGCAGCCGTAATATTTACGTCTGCGAAAACGGGCAGTTTTATCCGTTTCCGCAGGGGTTTCATTTAATGGTGCCGGCGAATCTGATGAGTCTGGCGCAGACATCCCTTTTGAGCTGGCCCGGCAAACTGCGCGCGGCCATGGACCTTTTGATTCCTGCCCGGAAAGGCGAAACGGACGAGAGCATCGCAAGCTTTGTGCGACGGCGGTTCGGCGGCGAAGTTTTGCGCCGGATTGTCCAGCCGCTGCTCGGTAGTATTTACGGAGCGGACCTCAACGAGTTGAGCATGCGGGCGCTTTTGCCGCGCTTTGTCGAAATGGAAAAGCGCTGCGGCAGTGTGATCCGGGCCATGCGGGCCGGGACCAAAAAGAAGAAAGAAGCCGGCAATCAGGGCGCAAGCGCGCAAATGCAGCAGTACGGAATGTTTGTGACGCTGCGCTCAGGCATGGAAACCCTGTGCCGCAAACTGCGCGACGCTTCGACGCATGTTGATTTTCAAGCCGGCGCGGAAGTCACCGAAATCCGGCCCGGGCCGCCGTGGAAAATTTTATTGAAAGGCGGCCGTATGGTTGAAGCCGATCTGTTGTGTGCGGCGCTTCCGGCGTTTCAGGCGGCGCCTCTTTTGAAAGGTGCCGCGGAGAATCTGGGGCAGAAACTTAAAAACATCGGAAGCAAATCGATGATTGTCGTCAATCTGGGCTATGAACGCACTGCGGTCCCGCAGCTGCCGGCGGGTTCCGGTTTTGTCGGGTCTTCCGGGGACGGCGTTGAAATTCTCGGAGGGTCTTTTTCCAATGCTAAATTCGAGGGCCGGGCGGCCGAAGACAAGGTGCTGATGCGGTTTTTTATCGGGCGCAAGGCCTGTGACGGACTTCTTGATGAGGACGACGCAAAGATTGTCGAAAGCCTCCGCCGCAAACTCGCGCTGCTGCTCGACGTCCGGGCCGCGCCGCTTTTTTCGGATGTGCGTCGGTACAAGAACCAAATGCCGCATTACAAAGTCGGCCATCTGCAGACCCTTGCGGAAATCCGGCAGGAGGCGGCGCCGTTTGAAACGCTTTTTCTGACCGGAAATTGTTTTACCGGCGCCGGAGTGACGGAGTGTGCTTCCCAGGCTAAACAAACGGCCGGAAAAATTAAAGAGATGCTGAACCGGATCAGCCGGGACCGGGAAGCGAAGTCCGGCCACGCCGTCGCCTGAAATTCGGGGGTACTGTTTTATGCCGGCCAAAAAAGTTCTGCGTTCGTTCAAACCCGTAGTCGACGGCCGCTCCCGCGTGCTCGTCCTGGGTTCCATGCCCGGCCCCACGGCATTGAAAAAACAGGAATACTACGGGTTTTCCGGCAATCATTTCTGGCGCGTGATGCAGCGCTATTTTGACGTCCGCGGTGAGCCGGATTACCAGGGGAAAATAGGCCTGTTATTGGATCACGGGATCGCTTTGTGGGATGTCTGTGCGACCTGTTTGCGGCAGGGGGCCGGCGACCAGGCCATTGAAAAACCGACCTTCAATCCCGTTCCGGAACTGCTGGAAGAATACCCGGGTATCTGCGCCGTTTTCCTGAACGGGCGCACGGCCGAAAAAATTTTCCGCGAGCGGTTTAAAAATATCACCCTTCCCGCATTTTATCTTCCGTCGACGAGCCCTGCGCATGCCGGTCTTTCGTTCGAAAAAAAATACCGCCGCTGGGCTGCAAGACTTTCGAAAGTGCTCAGTTAATTATTTCTAAAAACAAACTTTCGGTGTGAAGCCCTCTCTGGTCATGCTTGCGCGGGAATGATATGATACGCAAACCTCGAAGTGTTATGAGGTTTCGAGCCAATGAAAGTGGGTTGTTTGATTCTTTAAGTTTCATCAAAGCACGGGTCTCTTTTTTTTGTCATGCCCGGCTGGTTTTTCATTAAACCAGCAAGGGGAAGTACGAGGGCCAATGAAGCCCTCGTCATCCCCGAATGCTTGTGTCGGGGATCTGCGAAATTGTGACTGCCCGCCTCAGCCTGAGGCTGATCCCTGCCTGCAGCAGGCAGGCGCCTTTGGCGGAAAATACGTGCGGGAATAAAAAATGCCTTACCCCTCACTAGGAATTTATGAAACGTGTTTTTATTGTCCATGGCTTGAGCGCAGGTCCGGGCGCGAATTGGTTTCCGTGGCTCAAATCCGAACTTGAGTCCCGCGGATTCAAGGTCGAGGTGCCGGCCATGCCGTCTTCCGAAAAACCCGTTCTGGAAGCATGGCTCAAGACCCTCCGGAATTGTGCCGGTAAAATCGATGATGACACTTATTTTGTGGGACACAGTCTCGGCTGCGTCACGATTGTGCATTACCTGCTTTCGCGGCCGAAGGGCGAAAAAGCGGGGGGAGCCGTTTTTGTCGCCGGATTCAGCAACAACCTCAAACACCCGCATATTGCACATTTTTATCAGCGGTCCTGGAAGCCGGCGGACGCCGCTGCCCGCATCGGCCGGTCCTTTGCACTCTATTCGCCCGGAGATTTGTGGGTGCGGCTGGAAACCGCAAAAAGAACAGCTGCGGCCGCCGGGGCCCGTGTTCTTAACGTCGAAGGCCGCGGGCATTTCCTCGGCAGCCAGGGCGTTGTGTCCCTGCCGGAAGCACTTTGGGCGCTCTTGACCCTGGCTGCACCCCGGGCTGAAAAATCCGGCCACAAAATGCGCAGGCACGGTGTTCTGCTGCGCGACGCCTATGCCTGGCTGCGGCAGCGCGACGACGGGAAAGTGCTGGATTATTTGCGTGCTGAAAATGCCTACACGGAAGCCGTGATGAAACCCACCGAACCTCTGCAGAAAAATATTTACAAGGAATTTTTGTCGCGCATCAAGGAGACGGATATGTCGGTCCCCGCGCGCAAGGACGGCTACGAATATTATTCGCGGACCGAGGAAGGTAAACAGTACGCTATTTATTGCCGCAGGCTTTTAAAATCCGGCAGTCCCGAAGAAATCCTGATCGATACCAATGCCCTCGCGGCGGGGTTCGATTATTTTTCGCTCGGCGACTACGCGGTCAGCCCCGACCACCGTTATCTGGCGTACGCGGTGGATGTGACGGGCAACGAAGAATACACGCTGACGATCAAAGATTTGCAGACGGGAAAACTGCTAAAAGACGAGATCCCGCGGACCGCTGCCGGCATGGCCTGGGCCGATGACAATGAAACGCTTTTTTATAATGTTCTTGATGACAGCAAGCGCCCTTATAAATTGATGCGCCATCGGCGGGGGACGAAAGCGTCCTCCGATAAGGAAATTTATCATGAAAAAGACGAGCGGTTTTTTCTCGACATCACGAGGACGATGGACGGCCGGTTCCTTTTGCTGGAGCTTTCGTCAAAAGCGTCCTCAGAGGTGCATTTTTTAAGCACGGCCGAGCCGCACGGAAAATTCCGGCGTATTGCGGCCCGGCGTAAAGACGTGGAATATGCCGTCGAAAGTCACGGCGGCCGGTTTTTTATCCTCACCAATGACGGGGCGAAAAACTTCAAAATCATGCAGGCTCCCGCCGGGCAGTGCGGCCGCAAGTATTGGAAAACCCTGATTTCCCACCGCCGGCACGTGCTTTTGGATGACCTGGAGGTCTTCGAAGGGCACCTTGTGATTTACGGGCGCGAGCGCGGCATGACCCAGGTCGAGGTAATGGACCTCGCAAACGGCGAAATTCACAGGATCGAATTTGATGAAGCGGTTTATACGGTTGATGCCGGGGCGAATTATGAATTCCATTCCGATAAGGTCCGGCTGAACTACACCTCTCTGATTACGCCCAGTACGGTTTTGGATTACGATCTCAAACGGCGCACGCGCGAAATAAAAAAACAACAGGAAGTGCTCGGGGATTATGACCCCGAACTTTATGTGAGCGAAAGAATCTTCGCCCGCTCCAGAGACGGCACCGGGGTGCCGATATCAATTGTTCACCGCCGCAACCTTGCCAGGGACGGGCAGAACCCCTTTTTTCTCTACGGCTACGGGTCCTACGGCATCTGCATCGATCCGGGCTTTTCCTCGATGCGTCTCAGCCTGCTCGACCGGGGCTTTATCTTCGGGATCGCGCATGTCCGCGGCGGCGGGGAAATGGGGCGAAGCTGGTACGACGATGGAAAATTAAAGAAGAAAAAACATACGTTTGAGGACTTTATTGCCTGCGCCGAATATCTCGTTCGGGAAAAACTGACGTCGCCCGAAAAACTGGTGATCGGGGGCGGGAGCGCCGGCGGTCTCTTGATGGGGGCCGTTGTGAACGCGCGGCCCGATCTTTTCCGGGGCGTGATCATGCACGTGCCGTTTGTGGATGTGGTCAATACGATGCTCGACCGCAGCCTGCCTTTGACCGTGACCGAATATGACGAGTGGGGGAACCCGCAGAAAAAGGATTTCTTCAAATCCATTCACGCGTACTCACCGTATGATCACATCGAGGCCAAAGACTACCCGGCTATGTTTGTGACGGGAGGTATCAACGACCCGCGCGTGCAGTACTGGGAACCCGCGAAATGGGTCGCGAAACTGCGCGGCCTGAAAACGGACGTCAATCCGCTGCTGCTGAAAATCAATATGGATGCGGGGCACGGAGGCGCTTCGGGACGCTATGATTACCTCAAGGAACTCGCCCTCGATTACGCGTTTGTGCTCTCGATATTGAAGCTTGACGGCAAAAAATTAATGTCTTGAAGTCGGGGGATGATAACAAAGAAAACTATGTCCCCCTCACCCCATCCCTCTCCCGTCGGGTATTGGCGTTGCATAACAAGAATATTTTTAATATCCCCTCATTCGGACCTTCTCCCCCAAGGGAGAAGGGATCATCAAGGTACCCTCTCCCTTTGGGAGAGGGGTAGGGTGAGGGTAATAAACGCAAGCTGTTTTAGCGCAGTGTGTTTCATTAATTTTTATGAATCGGTACACAGTACAGTACTTGTCTCTTTATAAAAAACATCCTTAATTATTAATGAAACAATGTACTACTTCGCACCGCGCAAAGAGTTGCGATTTCTTAGCATTTTTACTGCAACAACAATGCCCGTCGGGAGAGGGTGTTCTCAGAGAAATAGTTTGAAAGTTCCTTCCCCCGGCAGGCAGGGGAGATCCAGGTTTTATTTTTTGAAATTAAGCCGTCAATTTACCGGCGCGTAGGCTTTTTTGGCTTTGACGCTGATGATTTTGCGTTCGGGAAGGATGATGCAGGAAAGTTCCCGGCCGTAAACACAGCCGGAGTCGAGGCCGATCACGTTTTCGCGCACGACCAATCCCTGCCGGGCCCAGTGTCCGTGGACGATCAGTTTTTCCCCTTCATAAAATTCATACCACGGCCGTTCCTCGGGGCCGATCGTGCGCAGATGGACCAGGTCCTCAAGCGTTTGTTTTTCCACCGGAATGCCGGGACGCAGGCCCGCGTGAATGATCAAAGCCTCGGGCAAATCGATATAGCGCGGCCAGCCGTCGATGAAGCGCATATAATGATCAAGCCGGGACCCCAGTTCTTCCATTGCTGCGCGCTGGTATTCTTTCAGATTCCCGCCGCCGTTCCTGTGTTTCCAATGCCGCAGTAAATGGACTTCGTGATTTCCGAGAATGCAATGCAGGTTCGGAAGGGACATTGCCAGGTCGAGGGATTTTTTGGTGGAAGGGCCTTTGCAGACGATGTCGCCGACCGAAATCAGGCGGTCCTTATCCGTGGCCTTGACCTTGTTGAGGAGCATTTGCCATTCTTCATGGCAGCCATGAATGTCACCGAAGATAATAATGCGGGCCGTCATAAAATTTCGTCACCTGTGGGCCATCGCAGGCCGTCCGGCAAGGGTCAGGATATTATCGGTTGTCTTAAGATTTAAAAGACGGCGCCGAGTCCCGCGTCAAATTTTATTTTTCCGGCGCTTTTTACACCAGGACTCATCGTGTCGGACGCGCTTAGTTAG
This sequence comes from Omnitrophica bacterium GWA2_52_8, assembly GCA_001804025.1. Lineage (GTDB taxonomy): Bacteria > Omnitrophota > Omnitrophia > Omnitrophales > Aquincolibacteriaceae > GWA2-52-8. The sequence goes on from MHFC01000057.1 coordinate 11,729, forward strand.
TCAAGAAATGTCGCATTTTTTGTATTATTTTTGATTGAGTCAATTCCCAGGTTTTCTTGCTGTCTTTTGTTGAAAGTCGTCTACTTGTTTCAGCTCAAATGCAGAGCGAATTGAAATCACATACACACTGTCAGCAACATAGCAACAGACTGGGATAACTCTGCTTAGGTTCTTCAGTAGCCCGGACAGTAAAATGATAACTCTTTTGTAAAAAGGCATAAATTTTAAGTCGGTTTCTTGAATACCGAGGCCGAAGAAGCAGTGAACAGAAATAGTTGTCTGACCAACGAAAGATGTGAAAACCTGCTTGAGTTTCTAAATGCTCCAATATCTGACCTCAAAATTTTTTGCCTCGTGAAATCCCCGCTTTAACTGATTATATAAATTTCTTACCCCTAACCAGTTCGGCATTTGGATTACACTCTTCCCCCCAGCGTTAAGCACTTGGGCAATCTGTTCTAACATAGCTTGTACATTATTCTCACTTAGGTGCTGAAGAACGCTATAGGAAAATACGACGTCGAAGCTTCCATTTTTAAATGGCAAAAAACGACCATCGCCCACTACATATTTGATGGGCATTCCTAATTGGTGCGCAACTCGTCTTGCAGCCATAATTGCGCTAAGAGACGGATCTATTCCAATACTGCGATACCCTTTTCTTGCTGCAGCGATACACCAACGGCCCCAATTACAGCCTATTTCCAGAAACGATTCATTATTCCCGCTGTTAGGAAGAGGGATGTTTGGAATCGGATATTCTTTTAATTTGCCAACGAGATGCTTAA
>MHFC01000057.1:12543-17048 GCA_001804025.1 Omnitrophica bacterium GWA2_52_8
GATCAATAACAAGTCCCTTGGCTCGCATCAAGGAATTCTTAGCAATCTCCATTGTTTGTTCTTCGCTTTCAAGCAACATTACTGGGATGCCGTCTACTACGGGATACTCATGCCCATCCCTACATATGAGGCGATCTTTAACAAAACTCAGAGGCGCGTGAATGCGAGGGCAAACTAAGTTATCCGTATACCAAGGATCGAATTTCAAAGCAACTCCTAGCGAGGCATAGCCTCAGACCCACGAGACATGATAAAATTCAGCGACATAACGCAAGGTTGTAGTCAACTGGCGATTGCCCCATTCGCACGGTCTATTCACCGCAATAATTTTGTTGCGGATTTGCGACTTCCTTTAAAAGGGAGCGCCGGCCTACAAGCCACTCACCGTCACAGGAATCGTTTGGAGACTGAACTTTGCGTCTCGTTTCTCCCCTTGCTTCCACAAAAATTGAATTGTGGGGGAAAGGGGGTTTTTGTTTATTGATCAAAAAACTTGACTCATTTACACCAAATTTGGAAGCCCAAGCTTCCTAGGGGGACAAGCACAAGTGCTGGATTGAAATTGAACCCCTAATTTCAATCCTGACTGCGCACTAACCAGGCGGCCGCATCTTTTGCAAAGTAGGTAAAAATGATGTCCGCGCCCGCGCGTTTGATCGAAGTCAGTGTCTCAAGAACAGCTTTTTTCTCTTCCAGCCAGCCCTGTTTGGCCGCGGCCTTGATCATCGCATATTCACCGCTTACCTGGTAGGCTGCCACCGGTACCGGCACGAGGCTGCGGACATGTGCGATGACATCCAGATAAGGCAGCGCCGGTTTCACCATAACCATGTCCGCGCCTTCCCGCACATCCAGCTCGACTTCACGCGCGGCCTCGCGGACATTGGCCGGGTCCATCTGATAAGTTTTTTTGTCGCCGGATTTTGGTGCGGAATCAAGAGCATCCCGGAAAGGTCCGTAAAAGGCCGAGGCATATTTGACGGCATACGATAAAATTCCGACGTCCCGCAAATCATTTTCATCGAGGGCTTTACGCAGATAGCCGATGCGGCCGTCCATCATGTCGGAAGGGGCAATGATGTCCGCGCCTGCGCGTGCCTGCACCAAGGCCATTTCCGCCAGAACCGGCAAGGTCTCGTCATTCAGGATTTTTCCTTGCTCGACCAGGCCGTCATGTCCGTCACTTGAATAGGGGTCCATGGCAACGTCGGTGATCACAGTCAGCGCCGGCAGATTTTCTTTGAGTATTCCGATGGTCCGGGGCAGCAGGCCCTTCGGATTTTTTGATTCAGAGGCCTTCGGGTCCTTGAGGTTTTCGCTGATGACCGGAAAGAGCGCGACGGCACGGATGCCGCGAGCAAAGGCGTCCGCAGCTTCCTTGAGCAGAGCGTCCGGCCCCAGACGGAATTGCCCGGGCATGGAATGAATCGGAGTACTGCCGGAATTTTCCTGAATGAAAAGCGGCAGCACGAAATTTCCCGGGTGCAGCCGGGTCTCACGCACCAGACCACGGATGCTTTCCGAAATGCGGTTGCGTCTGGGTCTTTGGGTTAAATCAAAGGATTCCGTGGATGAGACAGGGAGTTTGAAGTTCATGGTGAAATCAGGGGGTCATTCTATGGGGAATGCTGTTATTTTGCAACCTCAGACGCGTCCGAACGGGTGTTTGGCCCGGCAAAGATATTTTGTGTTGTTTTTCGATGATTTGGGTATAATAAGGGACCAAAGTGCCGGTCGCTTATCGTTAACTCGTTGTCAATGAATGAGTTACAAAAAATACAACAGACGGCGGTGTCTCTTTTCGCGAAGGGAAGAGGGCATCAACCGCGTCAAGAATTCAAGGAGCAGAACGTGTCACCGATCGACCCTGTCCCGCAGGAAAAAATCCTGGAAGTCGCGCACAAAGACGAGTCTGGACTGATTGATTATCACCGTATGGAAGGTTCTTCGGTTTCCGCGATCGATAAAGTCGGCATTAATAATTTCCGCCTGCCCATGCAGTTTCGTTACAAAGACGGCACGTTGCGCAGTCATGATGTTATCGCGAGTTCTTATGTCCATTGCCCGCCGGGCCAGGGGGCCATCAGCATGAGCCGCTTCTGCGAGATTTTGACGGTCGAAGCCGCGCAAGGGTCCGTGAATGCCAAAATGTTCCGCCGTGTGCTGGGGCGGTTGCGCCGCGATTTGCGCGAACGGCCGACGGACCATCTTTTCCGTTTTGCTTTCCTCAAGCTGAAATTTAAATACGCGCTCAAACAAATGTCGCTCAAGAGTCCGAACTGGGGCTGGCAGTATTACGATTGCGAACTTGAAGGGGTCGAGGACAAAGACTCTAAAATCCGGATGTATCTGACAGTTTATTATCAGTATTCTTCGACATGCCCCTGCAGTTTGTCGATGGCCAAGCAATATGAGAACGCGTTTGCCCAGGGCGAAACGGCCGAAGGCAACGGGATTGCCAATGCTCACAGCCAGCGCTCGCAGGCCAAATGCACGGTCGAGTATGTTCCGGACAGCGATTTTTGTGTGGAAGACCTTGTCAATCTCCTGCGGCAGGCGGTCCCGACGGAGACCCAAAGTCTTGTGAAGCGTGTTGATGAACAGGCTTTTGCGATTCTCAACGGCCAGCATCCGGTTTTTGTGGAACACGTGGTGCGCCGTTTCCGGTATGCGCTGAACCAAGAGCCTCGGGTCCAGGACTGGACTGTTGCGGTGGAGCACTGGGAATCGCTGCACAGCCATAATGCCGTTGCCGTGATGCGCAAGGGAATCACCGGAGGACTTCAGTAATTCTCTCGGATGGCCGCAAGGCGGATTTATTTTTAAAATTGTCACCCCGGCGGGGCAGCACCTGACAGTAGCAGATAGGGGTATCTAAGCTCTGGATCCCCGATTAAAGCATTCGGGGATGACAAAAAGGAAACCAACGTAAATCATTATATTTAATTCCCGCGGATTTTCCGCCAGAGGTGGATCCGTCCTTCGGCGGATAAGCGGGAATCCAGTAGAGCGACTTTAAAAGCAGAGCTTTTCCCCCTGTGAGCCAAACCTAGACTGGATCCCCGATTGAAGTATTTGGAGCTGACAAAAAAAGAAACCCGTAAGATGACCCGGCTTAGATTAATTGATCAATCCAGCGCACTTAGTTACTAGTACCTATGCCTAAATCTCCCAAAGAATATTCAGCGCTTGATACCCTGCGTCACAGCTGCGCCCATGTCATGGCGCACGCCGTGAAGTCCCTTTTCCCGGACGCCAAGTTCGGCGTCGGTCCCCCGGTCGAAAACGGTTTTTACTACGACATCGCCCTCGACCACCGCCTGACCGAAGAAGACCTCGCGGCCATCGAAAAGAAGATGGCGGAGATCATCAAAGCCGACCAGCCGTTTGTCCGTAAAGGGCTGCCGCGCCGGGAAGCCCTCGATTTTTTTGCGAAAGCGGGTGAGACCTACAAACTCGACATTATCAATCAAATCGGCGCAAGCGACGAAATTTCGACCTATACCGAAAACGGGTTCGTGGACCTCTGCCGCGGGCCGCATGTGAAGTCGACGGGCGAGATCAAGGCTTTCAAACTGCTCAGCATCGCCGGCGCCTACTGGCGCGGCAGTGAAAACAATCCGATGATGCAGCGGATTTACGGGACGGCCTTTGAAAGTGAAAAAGAGCTCAGGACCTACCTGCACGCGATCGAAGAGGCGAAACGGCGCGACCACAGAAAGCTCGGCCGTGAGCTCGACCTTTTTTCTTTTCAGGAAGAGGCCGGGCCGGGACTGGTTTTCTTTCATCCCCACGGGGCCATGCTGCGCTATCTCATCGAACAATACAGCCGCGAAGAGCACCTCAAGCGCGGTTATGAATTTGTCGCCGGGCCGCAGATCCTCAAAAGCGACGTCTGGAAAACTTCCGGGCATTATTTTTATTACAAGGAAAACATGTTTATCTGTCCGACCGAGGACGAGAAAGAATACGGCATCAAACCGATGAATTGCCCGGGGCACATGCTCATTTACAAGTCCCAGACGCGCAGCTACCGCGATTTGCCGCTGCGGTTTTTTGAAATGGGCAATGTCTGCCGCCATGAAAAATCCGGGGTGCTGCACGGGCTCCTGCGCGTGCGCAATTTCACTCAGGATGATGCACATATTTTCTGCACGCCCGAACAGCTGGAGGGTGAAATCTCAAACGTGCTGGATTTCATGTTTGATGTTCTGCGCACCTTCGGTTTTTCGGACTATGCCATCAGCCTTTCAACCCGCCCCAAAGAGTCCATCGGCAGTGATGAAATTTGGGAAAGGGCGACGGCGGCGCTGCGCGGCGCGCTTGAGTACAAAAAACTGGAATACAAGGTGGAGCCGGAAGGCGGGGCCTTTTACGGGCCCAAAATCGACATTCAAATCAAGGACGCCATCGGGCGCGCCTGGCAGTGCAGCACCATTCAATGCGATTTTGCGCTGCCCGAAAAATTCAAACTGGAGTACGCCACGGGGGCCGCAACGGGAGTG
>MHFC01000058.1 GCA_001804025.1 Omnitrophica bacterium GWA2_52_8
TCGATAGCAACAGCATGTTCATCGGCGTCTGATGCCGGCGGATACGCTTTTGACGCGATTCGCAGCGGGGCTCTGGACTTTCTTTTGATGGGCGGATCGGAAGCTTCGATTTATCCCGGAATTCTGGCCGCATTTTGTGTCGCGCGGGCGTTATCCACACGCAATGATGACCCGCAAGGAGCCTCGCGGCCTTTTTCCCATGACCGCGACGGATTTGTTCTCGGGGAAGGTGCAGGCATGCTGGTCTTGGAAGAATATGATCACGCGCGGAAAAGAGGGGCGCATATCTATGCAGAAATTCGCGGTCATGGGATGACCTGTGATGCCTATCATATGACGGCGCCTGATCCCGAAGGGACGCAGGCCGCCCGCGCCATGCGTGCGGCGATGGAGGATGCTCAAGTGTCGCCGGATGAGGTGGACTATATCAATGCCCACGGAACGTCGACGCTGCTGAATGATAAAACAGAGACGCTTATCATGAAAAAAGTGTTCGGCAGCCGTGCGCATCAAATTCCGGTCAGCGCCACAAAATCGATGGTCGGGCATCTTATCGGGGCGGCCGGAAGCGTGGAATTGATCGCATCGATTCTGGCTTTGGAAAATCAAGTCATCCCGCCGACCATTAATTATTCCGTTCCTGATCCTGAATGTGATCTGGACTATGTTCCGAATGCGGCCAGAAAGGCTGTGATTAAAACGCTGATGAAAAACTCGTTCGGCTTCGGCGGGAAAAACTCTATTTTAATTCTCGGGAAAGTCTGAATCTTTGCGGATTGATTTAGTTTTGCGCTCGCGTTTTACAAGGCGCAAAAGACAACCCCTGGGGTACAAATGGAAAATCCTATTTGCACCACAGCCTCTTCGAAGGCATTTCTCATTGGCGATGAGAAATGCGGGTTAGGATGTTCCGTAGGTTTTTCTGGGACGCAAAGTCTCGGAATTTTGTAATTCCTCCGATGCTCCGTCGATGATTCCGCGCTTTGAGCCTTCAATGAATGAGATCAAATGTTTGATTTCAGGACTCGCCAGTTCTTTTTTTATAATTTCAAGGGCTTGCGAGACGTTCAGCCCGGAACGGTAAAGCCACTTGTAGGCCTGTTTGATTTCATCCCGTGTTTTAGAATCAATGCCTGCCCGGCGCATGCCCACGACATTGACACCTAGAACCACGGCGGGCCGTCCGCCGGCGGTCATGAAAGGAGGGATGTCTTTATTTGCGGCCGACAGCGCGCTTACCATGGCCAGTCTTCCGATACGCGTAAATTGATGAAAGCCCGTCATGCCGGATAAAAAAGCCTGGTCTTCAACCGTGATATGCCCGGTCAGGGACGCCTGATTGACCATGATCACTTTATTTCCTACCGTGCAGTTGTGCGCAATGTGACAATAAGCCATCAGATAATTTTCATTCCCGATGATCGTGGAAGATTCGGCCATCGTTCCCCGGTGAATGGTGACAAATTCCCGGATTTGATTGCGGTCGCCGATTTTTGTGAAACTTTCCGCGCCGGAATAAGCAAGGTCCTGTGGGGCGTGGCCGATCACCGAATGCATGTGGATTTCATTTTCATTGCCGAGAATCGTTCCCGCGCAAATGTAAGCGCCGGCGCCGATTTTGTTGTGATTGCCGAGCACAGCCCCATTTTCAACGATGACGTGAGGGCCGATAATATTGCCGGTTCCGAGAACGGCCTTATTTCCGATAAGGGCAGTGGGATGAATATTTGACATGGGCAGCATTGTAGCACATTTTTTGGGTGCTTATGAGCACAAGTCTTTAGAGCCTAACAGATTTACAGCGCGTCACTTACATCTTATTGTCACGGTCCGATTCCTCTTGTTTGACTCCCGGAATATTCCCTGTTACAATGGCGCTTCATTTCCTAACACTATGTCAGTAGAGGAGATAGAGCAAATTTGCCTACCCGCGTTAAAGATCAGCTGGAAGCCCTCAAAGAGGGTGTCATTGACTTGATTTCTGAAGAAGAGTTGGAAAAGGCACTCGAGGGGTCTCTCAAATCAAAAAAGCCGTTACGGATTAAGTATGGCGCCGATCCTTCCGCTGCCGACCTTCATCTGGGTCATACGGTTCCGTTGCGGAAACTCAAAGTTTTTCAATCCTTCGGCCATAAAATTGTGTTTATCATCGGTGATTTTACGGCGCGCGTCGGCGACCCATCACAGCGTTCCGAGACGAGGCCGATGCTGACGCGCGAACAGGTGCTGCGGAATGCCAAAACCTACCAGGAACAGGTTTTTCAGATTCTCGATCCGGAAAAAACAGAGGTTCGCTACAATTCGCAATGGCTGGACAAGCTGACGCCCGAGGATTTTTTGCATCTCACGGCCCAGTACACGGTGGCGCGTTTAATCGAACGCGACGATTTCAAAAAAAGGTTCGAGTCCAAACAGCCCATCAGTTTGGTCGAGTTTCTTTACCCGCTGCTTCAGGGGTATGATTCGGTTGTGGTGCGTTCCGATCTTGAAGTCGGAGGGTCCGATCAAAAATTCAATTTGCTCGTCGGAAGGGAATTGCAAAAAACATGGCAGCAAAAACCGCAGATGGTCATGACGCTGCCGCTGATCGAAGGGACTGACGGCGTTCAGAAAATAAGCAAGAGTTACGGAAATGCCGTCGGCATCCGCGATAATCCGCGTGATATGTTCGGCAAGATCATGTCAATTCCCGATACGCTGATGGAGCGTTATTACCGGTATGTCTCGGGCCTCCCGGGCGAAGAAATTCAGCGCACAATCGCAGGACTGAAAAAACAGGCGATCCATCCGCGCGAGGCAAAAGCGCAGCTGGCGGAAGCCGTTGTCCGGTCATTTCACGGGGCTGAGGAAGCGCAAAACGCACGGCGCGAATTTGACCAGATCTTCCGTGAAAAAGGTGTTCCGGACGAGATACCGACCGTGTCCTTGAAACAAAATCCGGTTGATTTGGCGACATTATTAAAAGATTCGGGCCTGGTTACAAGTAAAGGCGAGGGCCGGCGGCTTGTGGTTCAGGGTGGAGTGCGTGTCGGCGACGTCCGCGCAGATGACCCTGCGATGCCGGTCGATATTTCGCGGCCCGTTCTGGTCCAATGCGGAAAAAGAAAGTTTGTGAGGGTGTGTTATGGTGCTTGAGGGTGATGGCGGGAAATCTGCAGATGAAGTCAAATCGGCTTCAGGGGCGGTTCAGTTTCAAAATGTGTCGAAGAGATTCGGAAGGATTACCGCGGTTGACCAGCTGAGTTTTGAAATCAAGCGGGGCGAGATCGTGGGGCTGCTCGGGCCCAACGGTGCAGGCAAGACGACGGCCATGAGGATTCTAACCGGATATTTTCCGCCGTCGGACGGCAAAGTCCTGATTTGCGGCGGCGATTTGTTCCGGACCCCGCATGAAACAAAAAAGAAAATCGGCTATCTGCCCGAATCCGTGTCGCTTTATGACGACATGCGTGTTATGGAATTTCTGACGTTTGTCGCTGAAGCAAAAGGCGTCGCTAAAAAAAAGAGGCGGGATCACGTCGAAGAAAAAATGGCGCGCTGCGGCCTGTGGGATGTGCGGAACCGTCTGATCGGCCCGCTATCGAAAGGGTTTCGCCAGCGCGCGGGGATTGCTCAGGCACTTATCGGAGATCCGGAAGTGCTCTGTTTTGACGAACCGACAAACGGTTTGGATCCAAAACAGATTATTGAAATCCGTACGCTGATCCGGGAACTCGGCAAGGACAGGACGCTGATATTGTCGACGCATGTTTTGCCGGAAGTCAGCATGGTCTGCGACCGGGTGTTGATTTTAAATAACGGCAGGCTTGTGGCCGGGGGCACGGCGGCGGAACTGGAAGCCGGAATCAATGAACCGCAGGAAATTTATCTTGTGATCGGAGATGTGTCACGGAAAGAGGACGCGTTAAGACTTCTGCGGGGTTTAAACGGCGTGGAAGCCGCGGTCTGTATTGAAGAGCGCCTGGAGCAGGCGTTTTTATCCCTGAGGGCCAGTAAAGCCGTGGAGCTCCGTTCCGTCATTACACGCAAACTGGTCGAACATAATATCCCGCTGCTCGAAATCCGTTCCGGAAAATTGAGCCTTGAAGATATTTTTATGAAAATTGTCGTCAGAGAGGAACCTCAGACCGTTTTATGATGAATGCCCTGATTCTTGCAAAAAAAGACGCCCGCTCCTACTGGAATTCCTGGGTCGGATTTTTTATCGCTTTTTTCTTTTTCATGATCGCCGGTCTGTTTTTTTACATGTTGCTTGTCAGCTATGCCAAAATTTCAATGGATGCCTCCGGAGGCACTTATGAAAGCATCCAGGGCATCGGCTTGACACGGTTTCTGTACGGGTCTTTCTTTCTCAATATGGGGGCGCTGTTGATTTTTTTTGTGCCCCTGATGTCGATGCGGGCATTTGCTGAGGAGCGCAAGTACCAGACGCTGGAACTTTTGTTTACCTATCCGTTTTCGGACTTTGATGTAGTGTGGGGAAAATTTCTTGGGCTTGTCTGGTTTTTTGAAACCCTGATTGTTCCGACAGCGCTGTATGTGCTGCTGGTCCACTGGCTCGGCGGGAAAATGGAACTTATGGCCGTTTTTGTGGGGTATCTCGGATTCTGGATGCTGGGGAATGCCTACCTTGCACTGGGACTCTTTGTTTCCGCGGTTTCTGAAAACCAGGTGGTGAGCGCGATTGTGACGTTTGCGTGTCTGGTTGTCTTCTGGGTTTTGGACTGGGTGAGCGGCATTACCGACGGTTCCTGGGCCCATTTTTTCTCCACGCTTTCGCCGCTGACGCATTACCGGGATTTCACGCTCGGGATCCTGGATTTGAACCACGTTGTTTATTTCGCTTTTTTTTATTTTTATTTCCTATTCTTGACACTGCGTGCGGTTGAAACGCGGAATTGGAAAGGTTAGGTCCTGCGGTATGAAATATTTTTTTATGCGGTTTCAGCTGGTGTTTGTTTCGATCATCCTGCTGATCACTTTTGCGCTGATGATGGGGATTGTGACGCGGTACAACGTGCGCTGGGACATGACCCAAGACAAGCTGTATTCGCTGTCCGAGCAAACCGAGAAACTGCTGAAGCAGCTCAAAGATCAGCCGATCCATGTGATGGCGTTTTACCCGCAGGACGATTCGGTCCGAAAGGCTTTCGAAGTTTATCTTAAGCAATGCCGCCTGAAACATCCTAATTTTCGTTATGATTTTTATGACCCCGACCGTGTCCCCAGTCTTGCGAAAAAATACGATGTTCGGGAACTTTATACCGTGATCATCGATTACGCGGGACATCAGGAAAAAATCCAGAATCCGACCGAGGAATTGATCACGAATGCGCTTTTGCGGCTGGCCAATCCGAAGCGTTTCGATATTTGCTTTGTCTCGGGCCACGGCGAAGCTTCCTCGTATAGCGAGGAGCGGAACGGCTTAAGTCTGTTCCGTAAATCGATCGAAGCGAACAACTATATGACGCATGACGTGGTCCTGCAGGAAGGGAATACGCCTGAGGAATGTCAGGTGTTTGTCATTGCCGGACCGCGCCGTGATTTTGCCGGTGACGAGTTTGAGGCGCTGGAGAGGACTTTCCGGCAGGGACGGAGCATTTTCTTTTTGATTGATCCGATGGACCCGGGCGCCGGGCAGTCTTTCGTTCTGTTTTTGAACCGTTTCGGTATCGCTCTCGGAGAGAACGTGATCGTGGATAAAGTCAGCCGCATGGTCGGGGGCGATTATTTAGTGCCGCTCGTAAGTCAATATATCGCGCAGCATCCGGTGACGAATAAATTTACGCAGCCGACTTTCTATCCGGTGGCGCGGCAGATAACACCCGCTTCGGATGAATTCAAGGACCTTGAGGTTACGCCATTGGCGCTGACGGGATCAGGAAGCTGGGCGGAAACCGATTTGCCGTCGCTCGAGGAAGGTAAGGCGGTTTTTGAAGCCGAATCGGATCTGCCCGGGCCCATTTCGCTTGCCGTTAGCGTCGAAGAGCTTTCGCTGCAAGATCAAGCCGCAGCGCGGGAACGGACGGATGAGCGACCGGCGGGCGGGAGAATCATCGCGGTGGGGGACAGCGATTTTATCACAAATGCTTATCTGGAGCTGGCCGGAAACGGGGCCTTTGCGATCAACAGCATCCAGTGGCTGGCAAAGGATGACCGCTTTATTTCGATTCACACAAAACAGCCGGAATTTGTGCCGTTGTTTATCCCCAAGGAAAAAAGGCTTGCGCTGTTGTCTGTTTTTTTCGGAATGCCTCTCGGATTGCTGATGTTTGGGGGTGTTCGTATCCATTCCAGAAGGAGGTCGGTATGAAATTATCGACAACAATCACGTTTCTTGTTTTGTTTGTATTGGTGGCGGCTTTTTATTTCCTTTTAGACCCGCAGAAAAAAGCAACGCAGCCGGGGCAAGGTGAGACTTCCATGCGGCTGCTGGATGTTGAAGACGGAGACGCGATACGCGAAATACAGATTGTGAGGGCCAGCCAGGACGAGAGGGTTCGGCTGGAAAAACACGACCAGACCTGGTATGTCCTCTCGCCCGTGCGGGCCCATGCGGACCAGCTCCTGGTCAAGGGGCTTGTGACGGCGCTTAAACTGTCGACGAAAGCACGGAGATTGCTGCGTGAAAAAGACTGGGCGGAGTACGGGCTGGAAAAGCCTTCGATCAAAGTCGTCATCAAGACCGAAAAAAACAAGGAGCCCCGGACGCTTTTGCTGGGCGACCAGTCTCCCGTAGGGGAGTTTGTCTATGCCAGGTGGGAAGACGAAACTGACTATTTTTTACTGAACGCCGACCTTAAAAAGGCGTTTGACCGAAGCGCCTATTCCTTGCGTGAGAAAAGAATTTTCAGGACGCCGAGTCAGGCGCTTTCGAAAATTTATATCCAGACACCCTTCGGCCGCTACGACATGGCCCGTGTCGACGAGGGCTGGTATTGGGTTGAGCCGGCGGCACTGCTTGGAGAACC
>MHFC01000059.1 GCA_001804025.1 Omnitrophica bacterium GWA2_52_8
TAAATGTCAGACGAGACTAAGGAAATTAGGAGAATAGGGTTTGATCTTTTTCCCTCTCCCATTGGGAGAGGGTAGGGTGAGGGGGCGGTGAATGTTTAAAAATTTAAAATGTATCCCCTCATCCCGGCCTTCTCCCGATGGGAGAGGGGGAATAAAAGGATATCCGGTCGAGGTTTTTCATCATCGGAAGGAGAAGGGAAATAAGAAGGCGTGGTTTTATTTTTTTCCATCTCCCGATGGGAGAAGGGGAATAAAAGGATGTGGGATCCGGGTAAACGAACGATTTCCGTCTTAAGTTTTCGCCGTGCAAAGGTTATAATACCGGCATCGAGTTATCAATGCTGTTCATACCCGAAGCAGGAGTTATTGGGATGGAGAACTTTTACCGGGGTTAAGCATTCCGGGGAGGGAATGTTTTATTGAATTCCCTCCGGCCTGCGGAAGGTTTTGGCCGCGGGCGAAACTAAGGAGAGGTTCTAATTTATGAAGGATGATTCCAGGATGAAACGGATACTGGTCGTGGATGACGAGGACGATGTGCGCCTTTTTCTTCAGGATTTTCTGGTCGAAAGAAATCTTACCGTAGACGCCGCGGACAACGGCAAGCGGGCGCTTGAAATGATGCAGAAGCAGCAATATGACATCGTGCTTCTGGATGTGATGATGCCTGAAATGGACGGTATGAGCTGTCTTGAGAAAATAAAATCGCTTTACCCCAAAACCAAAGTGATCATGATTACGGCCCTCAAAGACGAGGAAAGAATCCAGCGCGCCACAAAACTGGGCGCGACGCAATACATCATCAAGCCTTTCAGTTTGGGGTATTTGGAAAGCGAATTGATGAAAATGATCGACCATGCCTGATTTAGGCAAGGCTCAGTGGAACTATGTCCAAGCGTATTTTAATTTGTGACGACGAAGCCCAGCTCCGGTTGACCCTGCGGACGCGCCTTGAATCCTGGGGCTATAAAGTGCTGGAGTGCACGGACGGCAAACAAGCGCTGGAGCTTTTGGAAAATGAGATTCCGGACCTCATCCTGATGGACGTGATGATGCCCCCGCCGAACGGCTATCAGACCTGCCGCCAAATCAAAGATAATGTAAACCTCAAGAACATTCCCGTCATCATGCTGACCGCAAAGGGTTCGGACAGCGATAAATTCTGGGGCCAGGAGTCCGGCGCCGACAGCTATGTGGTCAAACCCTATTCTGCGGAAGTCCTCCAGCGGGAAATCAGCCGTCATATAAAATCGTGAACGGGTTTATCTGCCTGCGCGGAAGACCCCGTGAGGGCACGGGGATGTCCGCCAGATATCTCGGCGGATCCGACGTGCGGTGTGGCGGAAATGCGCTAAGTCATCTGCTTCGGGCTGTCACGGCCGGCGCATTTTTTACTTATGCCTTACTGTGTTTGATTGCGTTCGGGGCTTGTGCAGAAGCCTCGCCGAAGCGCTCCGCCCTCCGGCATGTGCAGCGCTGGATGATCCTGCTGGATTACAACGCGGCCCTTGAACTTGAGGTCCGGCAATCCGGTGCTTATGATCTTGTAATCCTTGATGCGGACAATCATCCCCCCCTTGATATTTTTCCGCCCGAGACCGTGAAAATTGCTTATGTCAGCGTCGGAGAAGCGGAGTCTTACCGGGGCTACTGGGAAAAAATCAAAACCGAAGCGTTTGTCCTCGATGAAAACGAGAATTGGAAAGAAAACTATTATGTCGATGTCCGCTCCGCGGAGTGGTCCGCAGTCCTGCTCAGGAAGGTGATTCCGGAAGTCTTGCAGCAGGGCTTTGACGGAATTTTTATGGACACGCTGGATACCGCAGGGTTGCTTGAATGGCGCGATTCCGGAAAGTACGCGGGAAGCCGGACGGCCATGGTCCGGTTAGTCCTCGAGATTCACAAAATGTATCCGGAGCTCTTGCTCATCAGCAATAATGGTTACGATATCCTTCCTGAAATTGCCCCGGTATTATCCGGGATACTTGTGGAAGACTTGTTCAGCGGGATCGATTTTGAAAACGGGGGCTACCGGGCTGTGTCCGAAGCCGATCGCAAGGAGCGTGTGGATATCCTGCTGCGTCTGGGCGGGGGCGGGAAAATCCCGGTCTTTACTGTGGATTATGCCGATATTCATAATCGCGGGCAAATACGCGAGATCCGCGAAAAATCAAAAAAACTGGGCTTCCGGCCCTACCTCGCGCAAGGAAGTTTGTCAGCCGTTTATGAACAGGATGACCTACCCTAAATGTGTTCTGCCGAACCTGGTCTTGCTGTGCCTGCTGGGGATGCCGCTTTCTGCCTTAATAACGGCCGGGCATGTTCATGCCGCTGAAATAGCCGTTCCTCGTGTGATCCTGGGACTTTTTGATTCCGGCGAAGAATATAACCGCCGTCAGGACGATAATCTCATTCACAATAATGCCGAGATGGTCCTCAACCATCTCGGATTCCGCGTCATTTATCATGATCTTTCCAAGGGGTTGCCCGTCATCGAGCATCTCGAAGAAGTCGCCGCAATTTTCAGCTGGCTGCGCGACGACGAGTTGCCCGGCGCAGAGGCTTATGTCCGGTGGCTGCTTGCTCAAATGCGGGCCGGAAAAAAACTGATTGTGTTTGATCATCTCGGGGCTCACCATGATACGGCTACAGACAAATGGGTGCCCTCCCAGCTTACCGAGGAAGTTTACCGCAGGCTTGGGATCGCCAATGAAAGCGCATGGACGGACAACCCGCTCGAAATCGAAGTGCTGGAAAAAGACCCGCAGATGACTGAATTTGAAAGAACGTTTGAAGGGGAGCCGCTCGCTTACGACAAGTTCCGGGCTTTGCGTGCCGATGTGAAAGTTTATCTCAAGCTCCGGCGCAAGGACATTCCGGAAGGGGAAAGTCATGTTATTGTGACGAGTCCTGCGGGAGGCTGGATTTACGGGGAATACGGGCTTTTTATCGACTACTATGACATGCGCAACCAGTGGCGGGTCAATCCCTTCCGTTTTTTTGAGGAGGCCCTTGGCGTCCGGGGCGAGCCGCGTTATGACACGACGACACTTTTTGGGCGGCGGATTTTTTACTCCCATATCGACGGCGACGGGTTCCGGAACATTACGAAGTTCGATGATCAGAAATATTCCGGCGAGGTGATTCTGGATGAAATTTTAAGCAAGTACCCGCTGCCGTTCACGGTTTCTTTTATCGCCGCCGAGCTGGATCCCGCCGCTTACGGCAATGAAAAGTTAATGGAAACGGCGAGGAAAATCGCGGGTCTGCCGAATGTGGAACTCGGCGCCCACGGATGGACCCATCCTTTGGATTGGGAAAATCAATTGACCGCATTTCCGCTCAAAGGGTATGCAAAAAAGATTTACCGCAAAAGCGAAACCGCGCATGAAAGCATTTATCCCGATGCGGCTGTGATCAAGGCGGACCGCGCTCAATATCTCAAAAAAGAAATCGAAGACACAGTCCGGTTCATCAACCGCGAGATTTCTCCGGCCAGACCGGTCACGCTGAATCAATGGACCGGGGATTGCCGTCCGCCTGCCGAGGGCATTGCCCTGACGCGCGAACTCGGCATTGAAAATATCAACGGCGGGGATTCGCGCTTTGACCGGGCGTATCAGTCCTATACAAATGTTGCGCCGCTGACCCGGCCGTACGGGGATGAAATCCAGGTCTATGCCAGCAATTCCAACGAAAATCTTTATACGAACGGGTGGCGCGGGCCGTTTGACGGGTTCCGGCAAGTGGTGCACACCTTTGATCAAACTGAAAAGCCCACTTTGATCGGCCGCCGGGCACGGCGGGTGAGTCCGGTCAACGTCTATTATCATTTTTACAGCGGGGAACACGAAGTTTCGGTGCGGGCCCTGAAAACCGTTTATGCCGACATTCTGCGCCGCAACGTGATTCCGGTTTATGCGTCCGAATATGCCCAGGTTGTCCGGGGGTTTTTATCGGGGAAAATGGAACGGACCGGAGACGGCGGCTGGCATTTTACCGCGTACGGCCGGGCCCGTACGGTCCGGTTTGATGAAGCGGAAGGGTTTCCCGACCTGGAACGGTCGCGCGGCATTCTCGGATTTTCGCGCTGGGAACAATCTTTATATGTCTATCTTGATGAGCAGGAAGACGCCCTGCTCTACCTGACCGCCGCCAAACCCACGGCCCCTTATTTATCGGAAGCTTCAAATCTGGTCCAAGAGATGAAAATTTCACGTTCTGAAATTTCTTTTAAAACGCGCGCCTTTGCCTCCGGACTTTACCGTTTTCAAAACATGGAACCGGGCGCGGTTTATGAAGCCGTATGGCAGGCGGATGGCGATGAAAGTTCCGAGCATTCCGAAAAACTCACAGCCGCCGCGGACGGGGCGTTATTGGTCGAAAAGCAGTTTCGCGGAAATGCGTCGGTCAGCATCCGGAGGATTTAAACATGGGGATCGCCTGGTGGAAATCAGCCGGATTTTTTGCGCTGATGCTTTTTACCGGCATGCAGCTTTTACCGAGTGAAAGGCAGAAGGGCCTTTACTATGCGCAGTCCATGGATTTTGATCAGGCCCAGTTTTATCTGGCGCGGCAGTTTTACCAGGATCCCTCGGACGCGGCCAATGCCGTGCGCTATCTTGCTTCCTTAAATTACAGGGGGCAATATGATGCGTTTGACCGGCTTTTGCCCAGAATTTTAAAACGTCACGGCGACAATGAGGGCATCCAGCAGCTGCTCGGAGACGTTTATGAAGGCCGTCTGGATCTGGAGCGCGCGAGCCGGCATTGGAGAAAACTGGTCGAGCTCGCCCCGTCGCTGGAAGACCCGCGCGACAAACTTTTGCGTTATTCGTTTCTTGTCAAGAACATGGGAAATCTTATCTGGAGTTTATACCGGACGATCGAACAGCCGACGGTGACCGAGTACGATTATGAAGAGCTCGGACTGCGGCTCATGACCCACGGGAAAATCGAGGAAGCCAAGCAGGTTTTTCAAAAATATGCCAAACGGTTTCCCTATGAGGGAACTGCACTCCTGCGCCTGGGACAGATTGCCAAGCATGAGGGCGACATGCCGGCCATGCTGGAATATTACAGCAAAATGATTGAAGTAAATCCTGAAAATCAGGACTACGCACGGCTTTATTTGGAGGCCTATTTTGAATCCGGCGACCGGGCCGGCCGGGTCGGAGTTCTCGAGAAGTTGACGAAGCGCTTTGCCGGCAACCTGCAGGTCATGATGGAGATGATCGACTATTACGAGAGAGTCGGTCAGCCGGCAAAGGTGGTTAGCTGGCTTGAAACGGCTTATACCCAGCACCCCGGAAATCCGGTGCTGACCAAAATACTCGGCGGACTTTATCTTGACCTGGAAGACTATGATCAAGCCCTCTGGCTCTTTCGCGACTACCGCAAATCGTCGCCTCTGGATTATCAAGGCGCCATGCGCGAAGGCGAAACACTGCTGAAACTGGGTCGCGTTGAAGAATCCCGGGTTTGTTATGAAGATGCATGGAAGACGCTTGAAGCCGTCGAAAGCCGGACGGCCGGCGAAGACCGCGATGCAGTCCGGTTGATGGGGTCGCTTGGCCTTCGGGATCAAGCCTTGGCGTTATTAAAGGAGGTTACGGAAGCCGCCCCGGGGGATCCGGCCGTTCTGGAGCTTGCCGGATCGGTTTACCGGGATGCGGGAGATTTTGCCTCTGCGCGCCGATACTATGAACTACTGCTTAAGCGCTATCCCGGGCATGCCGGGCATCTTTTGGCTCTTGGAGAATTAGAAACGGAACTCAAAGATTATGAAAAAGCGAAAAGCCATTTATTGGCCTATCATGAAAAAACGGGCGGGGACCGCCGGTCTTATCATTTACTTGGTGATGTCCTGGCTGCTTCCGGTGATGATGCTGCAAGCCGGCGAGCTTACGAACGGGCCCTCGAACTCCTCCGAAAAGAACAGGCCGGATAACCCGGCGCTGGTTGTGGAAGAGGTCCGGCTGCTGATCAAGCTCGGGCGTCTCGAGGAGGCCGAAAAGATGCTTCAGGGCATCGGGAAGCAGCATGCTTCGCGGCCGGATGTCATCGAAGCTGCCGGATTATTGAACGCCGGTTTGCGCCGCTGGCGGCCGGCATTGGAAGCTTATGAGAAATTGAGGACGCTGGAACCGGACCGCAAGGATCATCTTAAATCACTTGCCGATGTGAATGTGGAGATAGGCAACTGGAAGCAGGCCGAAGCCCTGCTTGAAGAGTATCAGAAAAAAAGCGGCGGTACGGACTTTCATGTCTATCATGTTCTCGGAGATGTCCGCGAAAAACTCGGCCATAGCGGCCGCGGCGATTACTGCGAGGCATTGAAATTGATCGAAGCGCTCCCGCAAACGGGGTTTGAAGAACGCGCGGAGCAGGCCGAACTTTTGTGGAAATTGTCCAAACGGGGAGAAGCGCTGAAGCGGCTTGAGAAACTTCTCGAGGAGCGGCCGGAGCATCCCCGGCTTCTGACCGTGGCGGCGTACTGGTATCTTGATGAAGGCAATGTCCGCAAGGCGGCGGACAGCATTGCTTCGCTTGAGCGCGTGCAGCCATCATCGCCGGACCTGGCAAAACTTGAAATCTATATCAAGGTGCGCCAGCGCCGCTGGAGTGAAGCCGACAAGCTGGCCAAGACCGCGCTGGAAGCGGAACCCTCGGACCAGGAGATGCTGTTGATCCGCGCCGATATATTAACGCATCGCCGCGCCTGGAGCGAGGCGGACCGGATTTACCGCCGGGCGCTCGAAAACAGCCCCGGTGATGACCGGCTGCGCTGGGAGCACCGGCATCAGGTTGTCGAACCCGGCCGGCCTCAAGCGGGCGCTTCATTTCAATATATGCACAGGCCTGCCGGGCAGCGTAATTATCTTTTGGCCCAGTCCGGTATGTTCTGGGCGGCTTCCTGGC
>MHFC01000060.1:0-1011 GCA_001804025.1 Omnitrophica bacterium GWA2_52_8
GGCGGAAAATCCTCTCGCCCGCACCAAACTTCATGAACCGCACCGCGTGTTTTTACGGGATGCGGGACGCGCTTCATCAAACAGTCTTTACAAAAAAGAAGATATGGGACACCGAATGATACCAGCTCATATTTTTCGAGAGTATGACATCCGGGGCATCGCCGATAAAGAATTGACCGACGAGGTCGTGTATGCCATCGGCCGCGCCTTTGGCTCGAAGCTGCGGCGTGAGAAAAAAAAGAAAGTTTCCGTCGGGTATGATTTAAGGACGAGTTCGGAACGGATCCTGAAATCGCTTGTGCGGGGGCTGACTGAAAGCGGCATGGATGTGCTTCGCATGGGGATGATCCCGACACCTCTTTTGTATTTTTCGGTCTCCCACCTGAAGCTCGACGGCGGGATTTCGATTACAGGGTCCCACAATCCTTCGGAATATAACGGTTTAAAACTTCATCTCAACGACCGGCCGTTTTACGGCGGCGAAATCCAGGAATTGAAAACCATGATCGAAAACAAGGACTATGATTCGGGTTCGGGAAAGGTCTCCGACCAGCCGATCCTAGAGGCCTATATCGATTATGTCGCAAAACAATTTAAGCTGAAAAAGAAAATCAAGGTTGTGATTGATTCCGGGCACGCCATGGGCGGTCTTGTGGCGCCGAAACTGATCAAAAAACTCGGCTGTGATGTGGTTGAACTTTACTCAAACATCGACGCCTCTTTCCCGGACCATCATCCCGACCCTTCGGAACCGAAAAATCTTAAGGATCTGCAGGACAAGGTTATAGCTGTTAAAGCGGATTTGGGGATTGCCTTTGACGGGGATGCCGACCGCATCGGGGTCGTCGACGAACTGGGACAAATCTTTTACGGGGACCAGATCCTGCTGCTTTATGCGCGTGAAATCCTCGCACGCAAGCCGGGAGCGACGATCATCGGTGATGTGAAATGTTCCAAGATTATTTATGACGACATCGCGAGCCGCGGCGGGAATGCGGTGATGTGGAAAAC
>MHFC01000060.1:1035-6933 GCA_001804025.1 Omnitrophica bacterium GWA2_52_8
GGCGGTGCAGCCGATGTCGCGGATGCTTGCCGATCTCCCCAAACTTTATTCGACGCCTGAAATCCGGGTGGATTGCCCGGACAATCTTAAGTTCGAGATTGTCCAAAAAGCCATTGAGGCTTTTAAGAAAAAATACGAAGTGATTGATATCGACGGGGCACGGATTCAATTTCCCGACGGCTGGGGGCTTGTGCGTGCGTCCAATACCCAGCCTGTTCTTGTGATGCGTTTTGAGGCGGTGAGTCCGGCGCGGCTGACGGAGATCCGGAAATTGGTGGAAGACCAGATTCAAAAAATTAGGCGGGCTTCCTGATGCTCTGGGCCGTTATCATGGCGGGCGGTTCCGGGACGCGATTTTGGCCGGAAAGCCGTCAGAAAAAACCGAAACAGCTTCTCAATATCTTCGGCCGCAAAACTTTGCTTGAGCAGACTTTTCTGCGGCTTAAAGGCGGTGTTCCGAAAGAAAGAGTTTTGGTCGTGTGCCAAGACAAGCATGCGGCCCAGGTCCGCCGGCTGCTCAAAATCGACTCCCGTCAAATTATCGGAGAACCCGTCGGCCGGAATACCGCGCCTTGCGCCGTCCTTGCGGCGGCGACACTTCTCAAAAAAGACCCGCACGCGGTTCTGGCGTTTCTTCCCGCGGATCATCTTATCGAAAATCAGGCGCGTTTCCGCAAAGTTCTCAAAACCGCCGGCGACCTCGCCGAAAGGACCGGGCAGCCGGTAACTTTCGGGGTCAGGCCGGCTTTTCCTCACACAGGCTTTGGATATCTTGAAATGGGGCGCTGCCTGCACAAAGGCCGGCAAGGCCTTGCCGTTTATCATTTGAAAAGATTCCGGGAAAAGCCGGGTTTGCGCCAGGCCCGGGCCTTTGTTAAATCCCGGCGGTTTTTGTGGAACAGCGGTATGTTTGTCTGGCGTGCCGACCAAGTCATCCGTACGGCCCGCCGCTATCATCCCGGGATTTATCAATTGGCGCAAAAGATTACGTCCGGTCCGGCGGTCAGGACGATGAAGACTTATTTTCCGAAAATGAAAAATATTTCGATCGACTACGCTTTTATGGAACCGCTGAAAGGAAAAATTCTGACCATTCCCGTCGACTTTGGCTGGAATGATCTCGGAGGGTGGCAGGTGCTGCCCGAGATTTGGTCTGCGGACAATCACGGGAATGTATGTCTGGGGAGTTCCATGCTGCATGCAAGCCGCGGAAATATCGTAAGCGGCCGGAAACGGTTGATTGCGCTGGTGGGCGTAAATGACCTGGTCGTGGTGGACACGGAGGATGCGGTCCTGGTATGCGACCGGCGGCAGACGGAACGCATCCGCGAGGCCGTTCAGGCTTTAAGCCTCAGAAAAAAATGGCATAAATATTTGTAGTGAAATTAAACCTGATGCCCGGAAGATTTTATCGCTCGCTGCGGATTGTGAAGAATCCCGTATGCCGGGAAAGTTCAAGGAGCACGTTCGATTATGACTGAAATCCAGGCGCTTATTTTGGGAATTCTGCAGGGGCTGACCGAATTTCTGCCCGTTTCAAGTTCGGGGCATCTTGTTTTTTTGCAAAATGTTTTCGGGCTTGAAGGGGACCTGCTGGCCTTTGATATTGTGGTCCATTTCGGGACGCTGCTTGCCGTGTTCTGTTATTTTTGGAGGGATTTGATACGGATTACAGCGGACACATGCGGTTATTTGACGGCATGGGTGTTACGCCGCAAAAAAAATTCGATGTCGCTTGACTATCCTTATTCCGTTCCGGGCATCTTTGTTTTTGTCGGGAGCCTTCCGACCGCGGTCATCGCTTTTGGGTTTAAAGATTTGCTGGAGAAGTTTTATAACTGGCTGCCGTTGACCATTGGGGCCTGGGTTGTTATGGGCGTGCTGCTGATTTTATCTAAAAAAATTTCAAATGAGGAAGAGCGTACGCTTTTTGAGTTAAACCACCAGGACGCGTTCTGGATCGGAACCCTCCAGGGGCTTGCGATCATTCCCGGAATTTCAAGATCGGGAAGCACAATTCTTGCGGGCATGTTTATGGGGCTTGAAAAGGACGCGGCGGCACGTTATTCATTCCTTCTGGCGATTCCGGCCATTGTCGGAGCGGGGCTCTTGAAGATGAAAGACGGTATTGACCTTTTTCACGAAAATACTTCGGTCATGCTGATTGGATTTTTCGCTTCCGCCGTGGCCGGTTATTTTACAATTGCCTGTCTTATGAGCTTGATCCGGCGCAGCCGGTTTTATGTATTTGGTTATTACTTGCTGACAATCGCCGTGATAGCGTCCGCATTTATGCTGTTTAAAGGTTGATCACGGCGGTCTGCTGAATTGCCGATTCAATCATTCCCGGGAATTGATTTTCCGGATTCTGTCCAAATTTTCTTTCCAAAGGGCTATCTTAAATGAAACCTATCCGCTGCGTTTTAAAGAAAGGCAAGGAGAAGCCGCTTGAAGGCCGTCATCCCTGGGTTTTTTCCGGTGCGATTGATCAAATTGATGACGGGTATCAGACCGGGGACATTGTGAAAGTTTTTTCAGCCGAAGACCGGTTTCTGGGAATGGGTTATTTGAACCCGCGCTCGCAAATTGCGGTGCGGATGCTTTCTTTCGATGATGTCAGCATCAATCCCGGATTTTTTGAAAAACGGATCCGGCGCGCCGTTGCCTGGAGACATGAGTTTTTGCCCGCAAAGACCGATGCTTTCCGCGTGGTTAATTCGGAAGGGGACTTTTTGCCCGGTCTCATTGCCGATCATTATGCCGGATATCATGTGGTGCAGTTTTTAACGGCGGGCATGGACCGGTGGAAGGATGTTATTGTCGGCATTCTGAAACAGGAATTTCCCGCAAAAGGGATTTTTGAAAAGGACGATTCGGAATGGCGCGATTGGGAAGGGCTTGACCGCACGGCCGCCCGCCTCGAAGGTGAACCGCCCCCCGATTTCGTCGAGATTCTCGAGAACGGCCATACGTTCGTCGTGGATATCCAGCACGGACAAAAAACGGGATTTTTCCTGGATCAGCGGGACAACCGCAGTCTGGTTGGCAAAATTTGCGCGGGCAAGAGGCTTCTTAATTTGTATGGTTATACGGGGGCGTTTACTACTTATGCGGCTGCTGCGGGTGCCGTAGAAACTGTGACCGTGGACACTTCCCAGGAAGCGCTGAATACCGCGCGGCTGAATCTTGAGAAAAACAAGATCCCGATTTCGGCGCATCAATTTGTGTGTGAAGATGTGCCGCAATATTTACGTTCCATCCGCCAGGAATTTGATGTCGCGGTCGTGGATCCGCCGGCATTCTGCAAACATAAAAACCAGATCCAGCAGGCAACGCGGGGATATAAGGACGTCAATTTGTTTGCCCTCAAACGTCTGGCGCCCGGAGGTCTGCTCTTCACCTCATCTTGCTCTTCTTACTTTGACGCCCCGCTATTTCAGGAGACGTTGTTTCATGCCGCTAAAGACGCCCGCCGGAACCTCCAAATCCTCGCAAAAACGTCTCATCCGTTCGACCATCCGGTAAGTATTTTCCACCCCGAAGGCGAGTACCTTAAGAGCTTTCTCTGCCTCGTGGAATAGCCGGTCCCGGCTGTTCCAAAACCCACTTTTCTGCAAGGTTTTCCTAATACTATTGGCCCTTTGTCCGATAATTAGTACTGTGTAACATTAATTTTTATGATAAGGAACACAGTACAATACTTCGTTCCTAATAAAATGAACCTTGTATATTTAATGTTACGAAGTATTAGAGGGAATAGGGTATTATTTAAACAAGCTCCCGCAGAGCCTTAGTCCGGTTTTCTTATCGATTAGGTGAATCGATAAGAAAACCGCTTTGGACGCATGGGGTTGCATCCAAAGTTTTGCGCCCGCGTTTTAACAGGGCGCAAAAGACAACCCCTGTGGTACAAATGAAAAAGCCCATTTGCACCACAGCCTCCGCGAGGGCATTTCTCATTGGTGATGAGAAATGCGGGTTAGGCTCTGATATTGAGCGCCGTTTGCGCGGAAACGCGGATGCGGCCGCGCGGAAGTTCACGGTTTCTCACAAGAAAAAGTCTTAGCTCCTAAAAAAGCGGAAGGAAAACCAAATACCATGGACATCGATCTTCTCGACAAGAAGAAACTTGGCGATGGAAAATTAAAAGCCCTCGAAATGGCGGAAGATTCCCGCGAGAAGGAGTGGGAATATCCCAGTTTTGTCGCCGAACTTTTTCAGGGGAACCTCCGTTGGGATCTGATTCACCCTTTTCCGGCCCAAGGGGAGGAAGATAAGAAAGCGGGCGATGAATTTTTGGCGAAAGTCGAAAAGGTCCTGAAGGAAAATATTGATCCCGATCTGGTAGACCGTACCGGTGACGTTCCGAAAAAGGCCCTGGAAGAGCTTGCCAAAATCGGCTGTTTCGCGATGAAAATTCCGAAAGAATACGGCGGACTCGGGCTTTCCCAGGTGAACTATAACCGGGTCAATCATCTTGTGGCCAGTTACTGTTCGTCGACAGCGGTATGGATTTCCGCACATCAATCCATAGGAGTTCCGCAACCGTTGATGCTCTTCGGCACCGAGGAGCAGAAGAAAAAATATCTGCCGCGTTTTCGCACGGGGGCCATCTCTGCGTTTGCCTTGACGGAACCGGATGTCGGAAGTGACCCTGCGAAAATGAAAACTACGGCGGTGCCGGCACCGGATGGAAAGCATTACGTGATCAACGGAGAGAAGTTATGGTGCACCAACGGCCCGAAGGCCGATATCCTTGTGGTCATGGCCCAGACCCCGCCTAAAGTGGTGCACGGCCGTGAGCGCAAACAGATCACGGCTTTCATCGTCGAAAAAAGCATGCCGGGCATCGAGGTCATCCACCGCTGCCGGTTCATGGGGCTTAACGGAATTCAAAACGGATTATTGAAATTTACCAATGTCAAAGTTCCGGCGGAAAATGTTTTATGGGGTGTCGGCAAGGGACTCAAACTGGCGCTCACGGTCCTGAATACGGGACGTCTGACGATGCCGGCGGGAGTTACGGGGGCCTCCAAATGGTGTTTGAAGGTGACGCGCGAATGGGCCAATGAGCGGGTGCAATGGGGTTCTCCGATCGGCAAGCATGAAGCCATCGCTTCCAAAATTGCGGGAATGTCGGCGACGATTTACGCGATGGATGCGATATGGAAATTAGCGTCAGCCATGGCCGACAGCAAGAAAACGGACATCCGTCTCGAAGCGGCCATCGCAAAACTGAGTTGTACGGAAGCCTGCTGGCACATTGTGGACGGCGCCATCCAGATCCGCGGCGGCCGCGGTTATGAAACGGCCTCATCACTGCGCGCACGTGGCGAAAAAGGGTATGCGGTGGAACGCGTGCTGCGGGATGCAAGAATCAACACGATCATTGAAGGCACCAGTCAAATCATGCGGTTATTTATTGCGCGCGAAGCGATGGACGGGCATATGCGCAGGATCATGCCGATCCTGTCGCCTAAGACCAAATTAAACGACCGGCTGAAAGCTATCGTAGGGGCCATGGCGTACTATGCGGCTTGGTATCCCAAACAATTTTTGTCCCTGGACCGGCTTCCGGCGGATGTTTCGATTCCACCGGCCGTCAAAAAGCATATGCTTTTTGCCGGAAAGGCCGCCCGCCGGCTGGGGCGCAGTCTTTTCCACGCCATGATGATCTATCAGCAAAAACTGGAATCAAAACAGATGCTGATGACACGTCTCGTCAACATCGGCGCGGACATTTTTGCCATGGCCGCAACCTGTTCGCGGACTTTGTATAAGCTCAAGCAGGAACCTCAGGACCACGGGGCGGCGGAACTGTGTGATCTTTTTTGCAATCAAGCGGCGGCGCGCATCCGGGGGCACTTCAGCCATTTGCACCGGAATTATGACCGGTTT
>MHFC01000060.1:6947-11801 GCA_001804025.1 Omnitrophica bacterium GWA2_52_8
CGAAGATACGCTCAGCGGAAAACACTCCTGGCTGGAAAGCGATATTATCGAACCGCAAGGATAAAACTGAAAACGACGTTAGCCATCGGAAAAAGATCATTATGGTGTCCTTCGTCTTCCGCATTCTCAATTGGTTCCGGTCCAAGGGGAAACCCTGCATTTTAATCGTCGATGATGACCCTGATTTTAATTTTTTGGTAAAAGACCATCTCGATCGCGCAGGACTTTTTACCCTGTGCGAGATTTCCGGGCCGAAGGGGATTCAGACGGCGAACCGCTGCCGCCCGCGTGTCATCCTTCTCGATATTTCAATGCCTGGAATGCACGGTTTTGAAGTGTTGAAGGAACTTAAGAAGGCGCCAGTCACGAAAGCGATTCCGGTTGTCATGCTGACATCGCGCGATGACGAAGAGAGCAAAGTCCGCTCGGAACATCTACATGTCGCGGGCTTTGTCACAAAAAGTGCCGATTTTAAGGTTTTTGAAACCAAGGTCCGCGCCCTGCTTGATCCTCGTTCTCCTGTTTCTGTTTCCTAGACGCGTTTGATTCCGCTCAAATAAATTTACGCCGTGACGGTTAAAACAGACCTCCCCAATAACAAATTCATCTGATAAAATACGCGCCATGAACGAACCGTCGCCCAAGCCCTCCAAAGTTGAAATGATCAAGGAAAGCAGCCGTTTTCTGCGGGGAACGCTTGCCGATTCGCTTGCGCAGGAAACCACCCATTTTTCGGCGGATGAGACCCAGCTTTTAAAACATCACGGAAGCTATCAGCAGGATAACCGCGATTCCCGCGCCAAACTCCAGAAAGAAAAGCAGGAATTGGAGTATTCCATGATGGTGCGCTCGAAGATTCCCGGCGGCCGCATGAACGCTGCGCAATATCTGGTTCATGACGATCTTGCGACGCGGTTTGCCAACGGAACGCTCCGGATTACGGACCGCCAGGGGATCCAGTTTCACGGGGTTTTGAAAAAGAATATGAAATCCGTGATCCGTACGATCAATCAAAATCTGGGCACTACGCTCGGCGCTTGCGGCGATGTGGTCCGGAATGTGATGGCCTGTCCCGCGCCGTTTGAAAACAGGATCCGGACCGAGATTTACCGCTTTTGCAAAGCGGTATCGGATCAGTTTTTACCGCAAGGCGGGGCTTATCAGGAGATTTGGCTGAACGGCGAAAGAATGAAGGATCCGGCTGCTTTGCCGGCCGGCGCGATAGAGCCGGTTTACGGGGAGGTTTATTTGCCGCGCAAATTTAAAATCGGGATTGCGTTTCCGGGAGACAACTGCATTGATGTTTATTCGCACGATATCGGAATTATCCCCGAGGTCCGGCAGGAAGGAGAAGGCGCAGAAGCCGAGTTGACAGGTTTTAATATTCTTGTCGGAGGCGGCATGGGAATGACGCATGGGCTGGCTTATACCTATCCAAGGCTGGCGTCTCCGTTTTGTTTCGTCGCCCCCGGAGATTTATGCGCAGTGACAAAAGCGATTGTATTGGTCCAGCGCGATTTCGGCAATCGCGCGAACCGGAACAACGCGCGCATGAAATACCTGATTGATCGGCGGGGCTTGGAATGGTTCCGCCGCGAAGTGGAAATCCGGTTCGGAAAGAAAACGGAGCCTGTCCGTCCGTTCTTGCCTCAAACTATCGAGACACACCACGGCTGGTTTTTGGGCGCGGATCGACGCTGGTTTTTGGGGTTGTTTATTGAGAACGGACGCATCAAAGACGAGAAGGGTTTGCGGCTTAAATCGGGTCTCCGGCACATTGTTGAGAAGTACCGTTGCGATGTTTTCCTGACGCCGCAGCAGGACATTCTTTTATCCGGATTTTCGGAATCCCAAAAGCGGGAGATTGAGGACTGCCTCAAGTCCTTCGGGATCCTGTTGCCGGAACAACTTTCAAACGTCCTTAAGGATTCCATGGCTTGTCCCGCGCTTCCGACGTGCGGACTGGCGATTACTGAATCAGAACGTGTCATGCCTTCGGTGATGGCCTCTTTGGAAAAGGTGATCCGCAAAACGGGTCTCGAAAACCGGCGCATTATGGTGCGGATGACCGGCTGTCCGAACGGGTGTGCGAGGCCTTATAACGTTGATATCGGTCTTGTCGGCAGAATGCCGGGGGCTTACACGCTTTTTCTCGGCGGCAGCATCCGCGGAGACCGGCTCAGTTTTGCGGTTGCGGACAAAGTCAAAGCGGAAGAGGTGGCCTCGACTCTCGAACCGCTGCTTGCGGCCTTTCGTAAAGAAGCGCCTGCGGAGGAGTCCTTCGGCGACTACTGCGCGAGAATCGGTGAAGCCAGGATCAAAACCTGCCTTTTTCCGGCGGCGGGAAAGTAAAGGCCATGGAACCGCTCACTCAAATCGCATCTTTTTGCGGCGCTGTCTTCATTCTTGCCGGATACTTCGGCCTTCAGGCGGGTAAGTTTTCAGAATTCAATTTGGTGTACCTCGGGTTAAATTTTACGGGCGCCTCGATGCTCTTATTTTCTGCCTGGTATACGGGGCAGATCGGGTTCATTCTGCTGGAAGGGGCCTGGGTCCTTGTTACGGTCTTCGGTTTTCTAAAGCGGTTTTCCCGGCTTTCTTCATAACCTTGCTCCCGCAAAAAATTTAGGACAAATACGGACGTTTTCAGTATACTATAGCGCCTTGTCCTGGAAGGCCTTAGGTATGACAGGGTTTTAATTCTATAACTCAAATATTTGAAACAGGTTATGACACGAGTTTTAAGCGGCACGCGGCCTACCGGAAAACTGCATCTGGGAAATCTTCTCGGGGCGATTGAAAATTACAAGAAATTACAGGGGGCAGAATCATTTTTTATGATTGCCGATCTGCATGCCCTGACGACTGAATACGAAAAACAAACGCATATTGCCGACGATGTGACCGAGGTCGTTTTGGATTATTTGGCCTCCGGTCTGGATTCCGCCCGGTGCGTGATTTTTATTCAAAGCGAGGTCCCGGAACACGCGGAACTTGCACTGCTCTTTTCCATGATTACGCCGATCGGCTGGCTTGAGCGTAATCCGACCTACAAAGATCAGCTTCAGGAGCTGAAGGGAAAAGATCTTCACACTCACGGTTTTCTCGGTTATCCGGTTTTGCAAGCGGCGGACATCGCGCTTTACAAAGCCGAAAAAGTGCCGGTAGGGGAAGATCAGCTGCCGCATTTGGAATTGGCGCGTGAAATTATCCGGCGCTTTAAACACATTTACGGTAAAGATGTCTTCCCGGAGCCGGAGGCGATTTTAACGAAAACACCGAGAATTCCAGGGTTGGACGGCCGGAAGATGAGCAAGAGCTATGACAATTGCATTTATCTTTCAGATCCCCACGATGTGGTCGATAAAAAGGTCAAAAGTATGGTCACGGATCCGGCAAGAAAAAGGCGGGAAGACCGCGGAAATCCGGATGTTTGCCCCGTCTTTTATCACCACCGGTTGTTCAACTCCGAAAATTCCGAGACCGTGGCGCGGGAGTGCCGGCAGGCGGCCCGGGGGTGCGTGGATTGCAAGGCCGAAATGGCGGCAAAAATGAACGAATTTCTAGATCCGATACGAAGGAGCCGAGAGGCATGGAGCAAGAAGAAAACCGAGGTCCGCAAGATCCTGGATCAGGGCAGGGAGAAAGCGCGTCAAGTCTCCCGCCAGACGCTTCAGGAAACGATGCAGGCCATGGGACTGAAAAAATAATTTCCGGAGCGGAGAACACCGGGCCCACGGTCGTAAAACAGCAAAACACGCTGCTTAACCGGGCCCCGGCCGTGCATGTCAAACTTCCTGTTTACGACGGCCCGCTCGATCTTTTGCTGGAACTGATCAAGAAGAACGAAATGGATATTTACAATATCCCGATCTCCGTCATCACCCAGCAATATCTCGAATCACTCGATCGAATGAAGCAGCTGAATCTGGATATTGCCGGCGATTATCTTGTGATGGCGGCGACGCTTCTTTATATTAAGTCAAAAATGCTCCTGCCTCAGGACAACACCGAGGAGGAGGATGAAGGCATCGATCCGCGCGAAGAACTGGTGCGCAAGCTTCTTGAGTACCAGGCTTTTAAGGCCGCGGCCAAGGAGCTTGGGTTCCTTGAGGACGAACGCGGAAAAGTTTTTACGCGCAAAATTGCGGATTATTATCTTTCGAGTTTAGAGCCCGAAGATGTGGGGATCGACACGTTTAGTGCGGATTTATTCGACCTGCTTTCCGCATTTCAAACGGTGCTTTCCAAGGTCAGCCGGGAAGCGGTTCATGAAGTTTTTGAACAAGTTATTTCCATTGAGGAGAAGATCTCCGAGATCCGGCGGCGTCTTGTCGAGGAAAATGAGATTCGCTTTTCAGATCTGTTTAAGAATCACTGCTCGCGCAATCTGCTGATTGCGACTTTTTTGGCGATTCTGGAAATTGTAAAATCTAAATTTGCACGGATCTTTCAGGATCAGCATTTCGGCGAAATCATGATTCAAAAACGTACGGAACAAAATCAAGCGGCCTAGAAGCGGTTTCATAAGTCATTCTAAGCTTAGTTCTCATTTGTCGTTGCGAGGAGGCCGTAAGGCCAACGAAGCAATCTCCAAGGGGAAACCCGGATTGCCGCGCTCCCTTCGGTCGCTCGCAATGACGAATAAAGGAGTTATGCAGACTTATGAAACCGCTTGTAGTGCCGCCTCAACCTTGTTTTGACGGGTGCGCGGCACTGTACGATTGAAATAAACGTCCCGTCATTTCCAATCTGGACGATGGACGAGTACATTGTTTCATTAATAATTAAGGATGTTTTTTATAAAGAGACAAGTACTGTACTGTGTACCGATTCATAAAAATTAATGAAACA
>MHFC01000061.1:0-6706 GCA_001804025.1 Omnitrophica bacterium GWA2_52_8
CCCTAAGTAATCGTTCGAAAGTCTTCTGATATTTATGAGCTGTCATTCCCGCATGTATTTTCCGCCAAATGCGGATCAGCCTCGGGCTGAAGCAGGAATCTCCGCCCGAGACGGACCCGCCGCGCAATTTGGCGGGCAGGCACAATTTCGCGGATCCCCGACACAAGCATTCGGGGATGACGAGGGCTTCATTGGCCCTCGTACTTCCCCGTGCTGGTTTAATGAAAAACCAGCCGGGGATGACAGAACATTAAAAGACTTATGCACTGTTACTTAGAGCACCTAACAAAATTGTCATTGCGAGCCCGCTGGTACTTTTGGCGGGCGTGGCAATCTCAGGTTTTGAGATTGCTTTGTCGGCTTCGCCTCCTCGCAATGACAAAGCGAAAGGAGTTTTGTTAGATGCTCTTAGAACAAACTCTCGGCCACGTGAACGATGTCGCCGCTCTGCAATTCGATATCGGGATCATTACCGCTGATGATCGCCTCCACATTGGCACGAAGGACCTGTTTTTCCCCGTTGGCATCGCGCACAATTTTGACTTTTTTGATATTTGCGACGTCCGAAAATCCGCCCACCTCCGAAAGCGCCTGCAGGAGCGTAAAATGTGCGGTCCCTTTGGGAAACGGGACCGCCCCGGGCTGTTTCACCGCGCCTAAAAACATCACCTCACGCTCCGTCTGTTCGGTCACTTCGATCACGACTTCAGGATTCACAAGATAGTCCTGATCAACCAAGGCCGTAAGCGTACCCTCGACCTCACGGACCGAAAGCCCCAGGACCTGGATCTTGCCGACAAGCGGCAGCGTAATATAGCCGTCGGAACTGACTTCGATATCCCCGCCTTTTATATATTCGTCTTCCGGATAAATCGTCACTTTGATCCGGTTGCCCGGCTGCAGAATATAAGATTCATGCTGCTTGACGAGCACGGCCTTATTGACCGGCTTCTCCCCGGCCTTGACAAAATCAGTCGTCACCGTTTCGTCCGGAAGCGGATAATCCATCTTGGGGTCGTCGGCCAGCGCCGAAACGCTCATGATCCAAAATAGAAGCAGGGCGAAAATTGAGGCCCGATAAATTGCATGGGCCAAGCCCGCCTTCAGCAGGATCCCCCTGCGAATACTCTCAAACGGAATCATGGTTCACCCCCTAAAACAATAGACGCAGCGTTGCATTCCAGGTATGAGCGCGAAATGTGTCGGTCTTTTCATTCCCGGTCCTGAAATTAAATTGATACCCAAAAGTCATGGCAACCCAGCGCGCAATGGCATAAGTGACGTCCGCGGAAAAGGGAAACGTAAAGCTCCGCGTTTCAGCGTCCTCATCCTGGTTGCTGTGCGTTTCCGTGCGGACATGCGACCCGTTAATGGTCGTATTGATCGAAATCTTGGAAGTCAGCCTTGTGTTAAGCGACAGCGTCAGACTGTCATTGCTAAAGTAAGTGTCGGTTTTACTGACGGCGCTGTCGTCATCAACCGTCCCGGAAACCAACTCCGAGGTCGAATTCTGCAGCGACCGGATCGCTTGTATCGTAATCTGGGATTTCGGCGTCGCCTGCCAGATGTAGCCGACACCGGCGGTATACGTATTGGAAGTCGAATTAACTTTAAAAAGATCTTGATGAGAATAGGACAGATCCAGGCTTGCCGATGATTTGCGCGTAATTTTTCCGAAGTAAGCGAGACTGATCTTTTGGGAGTTCGCATTGCCCGAAGCATCACGGTTGCGGCTGATCCCGTAATTGTACCCGAGAGAAATGCGGCTTTTGGGCGTCACATTCCAAAATGCGCTTGGGGCAAATGTTTCCTGCCAGCCGGAATCTTGGTCAAAGGCCTCCTGGCTAAAATACCGTTTGATGAAATTGGTTTCCATATTAAGCGAAAGCTTGGGGGAAAAAGCATAATTCACGACCAGATCTTGCTGCTGGTCCCAACGGATTTTATTGCTGTCAATTTCAATGGTTTGGGTTTCAGTCCGGGCGAGCCGAGAATTTGCAGAAACCGATGTTTTCTTGAAAAAATTTCTGCGGAACCGAAGCCGCTCCTCCACCAAATACATGTCCTGGGTCGGAAAATGAATGCTCCAGAATTTTCCTCCCGAAACATCAAAGCGTAAATCCGTTTTTTTGCCTGAAAGATCAAACCGGACAGTCGGACTCAGATTAAAGTTTGTGTCCCCTTTCTCCTGCCGGGGTACGGCGCGCGCCTGGTTGGTATCGTAATCCCAGCTTCCGTTCAGTTCGAAGCCGATACGGTCGGGTTCCGGAATATTGAGTAATTGCCTTTTAATTTCTTCCATTTCTGCGACATATTCGGCCGATCCTTCTTCGGCGCCCTTTTCCTTCAGTTTTTTGGATTCCAAACGCAGCAATTCCTGCATGG
The DNA here is from genome assembly GCA_001804025.1 of Omnitrophica bacterium GWA2_52_8. Taxonomy (GTDB): domain Bacteria; phylum Omnitrophota; class Omnitrophia; order Omnitrophales; family Aquincolibacteriaceae; genus GWA2-52-8. Next base: position 2,386 of record MHFC01000061.1, read on the forward strand.
AACTGTCTTCGTCAAAAACCTGCATTCTTTCCTCTTCAATCAGGCTGTCCTGAAATGTTTCCAGATTGTCCCACTCAAACCGGTCAAACTCTTCGGCCTGGCCGACCACCGCAAAGCCCGTACGCGGCGCTGACGTCACAAGCATCGCCGCAATGAGCGATACGGCAAGAAACCTTTCCGCCGCTTTTCGCCCTCCGGCCGCGGCGGTTAAAAACCCTCGCCGTCCAAATTCAAACTGAGCTTTTGCAAAATGGCCAGCCGGTGGCGTGCTTCCCATAGGGGACAGGCAATACTTCACTGCCTGTCCCCTATGGGCGCCGGCCATTTTGCAAAGGTTCTGTTCAAAATAAGTCATCTTGAACCTGCGCATTTTATGACTCCCTTAAATTAACCAGGTCCATTTCGAGGGATTCCCCGACCGTCAACTGATCGAGATTGGTTTTCGTCACCAAAAAATTCGGTGAAATCGCAAGCGCCTGCCTGAATTTCTCGCGGGCACGCTCCTGATCTCCCAAAAGCCAGTAAGCGTAGCCGATATTGTTGAGAATTTTCGCCCGGATAAGGGTTTTGCTGTCGCCGATTTCATGCTCAAGGCGGGCCAGCAGTCCCAACCCATCCTGGACTTTTCCGGATTTCAGATAAAGGGAGGCCAGATTAAACTTCGCGGGAATATAGTCGGGCCTTTTGCCGACCGCTTCCTCATAAAGCCGCTCGGCCTGGTCATAATGATTTTCCAGCGCATGCAAATAAGCAAGTACGGATGCCGTATATTCATCCGAACGGTTTTTATAAGCGCGGTTCGCAAAGCTCAGAGCTTTGATGCGGTCTCCCATCAGCATATAAATCGTTGCAAGCCCGCCCAGCGTAAAACTGTCGCTGGAATGATTTCGCAGGTCTCTTTCAAACAAGTCCAGCGCTGTGTGGACCTTTCCGCTTTCCAACGCTTGAAACGCACGGTCCCGCGCCCGCACATTTTGCGAACTCACAAGCTCGGCCCCTAAGTTTTTAAATTCCGCAGTGATACCCCCCGAAAGTCCGCTGGCGAAAAGCTGTCCCTCGCCGAAAGTATTTTGTTTTGTCACATTATCGAAGTTTGCAATGCTGGAACGCTCAAGCTCTGCCAAGGCGTACCAAATCTCCTTCAACTGAGTCTTTTCACCCGCACTTTGTCCGCGCATGACGGTGGATATTTTTTCATACTCCTTAAGGGATTTTTGCGTGTCACCCTGTTTATAATAATTATCCGCAAGGCCGGCTTGAAGTCCGATGGCCATGCCGCTTTCCAAATCTTTTTCTTTGAGCAAATCCACCAGCATCAGCACACTTTTCCCATATTCTTTTTTGAGCTTGAAGATCCGGCTGAGATAAAACTTGGCTTTTCTCGAAATTTCCGCATCAGTGGACGCTGCCAAAGTCTCAAATTCGGCCTGGGCATCGTCAACATTCATGGCTTCGAGATAGGACACCCCAAGTTTTAAACCCAGCTTCGCTTTATTGCCTGCATCTCGGGTATTGGCAATTTCCGTTTTGAGCGCCCCGGCCATTTTTTTGCTTTCATTCACCCTGTCCAGTTTTGAGAGCATGGTCAAAGCAACCGCGGCCTCTTCAGTCCCGGGGCGGTTCTGCCTGAGGCCTTCGAGAATTGTTTCCGCTTTGTCAAATTCGTTCCCGCGAATATAGAAGTTCGAGAGTGCGATTTTGACGAATCCGGTTTCCGGCTGGTCCGGATATTTTGTGATGTAATCCTCATAAATCAAAACCGCCCCATCAACTTTGCCCTGTTCGATTAAATGGTCTGCCTGGTTTAATAAAAGGACGCTCGAAAATTCGACGGATTTCTTTTCATCAGAACCGAAATCGCTGATTTTTTTCCGAAAATAAACCACCAAACTTTGGAATTTTTTCAGAACTTGATTCGCAAGCTCATAAAATGCGTCCAGAGCCTTCAATAAAAAAATCCGTTTGGCCTGCTTGTTTTTAATGACTTGACGCAAATAGAGGTGGGCTTTTTTAAGACTGAGACTTTCCGAACTTTCATCGATCGAGCGGGAAGCCAATTCCAGCAGCGTCAGATTTTCATAGTCCACTTGATCCCGTACGGCCTCTTCCGATGCCAGGTCCTGCACGATCTGCTCATAAACATTCCGGGACAGCGGATCCACGGCGTCTGCATTTTGCCCCGTCACTTTGACGGCAAGCGCAAGTTTTTCGAGAGAATAATCGAAAAGAAAGCGCGCGTATAAATTGAACGCAACAATGGTCAAAAGCACGAGAATGATAAAAGCAAAACTAGTTTTTAAAATGGGTTTCAAATGTGCCTCTGAAAGGAGTTAAAACACAGTTGAAAATGACAGTCACAGTTTTTTGAAACATTAGGCTTAGAATTTTGATCACATATGCTATATTTAAGATAGCTTTACGATAAAATGATAACTTATGTTATAATTCTGGTCAACATCACAAAGCAATATATCGGCTAAAACAGTCATAATGTTTCGCATTATTTATGCCGAACTATAGATAACTAGAGTCATTACATTGGGTTATGACTTATTTTTACCCGTTGTAGACATGCTATAAAACAACCGCGGTAAGCAAGGTCAAAACGTCAAACGATTCGGGCAAAACAGCATCTTATGCCAAATGACCAACGAAATAGCCGTTCGCTCTCCAACAGGATATCCGTACGCCTTGTCATTCCCTTATTCGCGCTGGCAACGATCACGGTGGCGCTGCAGCTGACCGGGCAAATTTCTGCGATGAACCGCGTCGATATTTATAAAGGCCAAATGGCGTTTAAAGAATATCACCTGTTATTAACTGAAAAACTGTCCCGAAACTCTATCAAACAATTTATACAGGACTTAAAAAGCCGGACCAAATCCATCCGTGACATCTACGACATCGCCCATCTGGACATATTGAATATTATCAGGCGCCAGTTTGTGATCGATCCGGTCATGCCGTGGACAAAAACCGACTATGAATTCACCGAGCAAAGTCTTTTCAATCTGGAAAGCGGCGAATCCTATACGATCCGCACCGACAAGATGAACCGGCTTTTGATTGCTTACATCCCCTTTTACGGGCTTGATCAAAATCAGCTGTTTGTCGCGCGGGTTGTTGTCCAGCTTACGAATCTTGAAGAAGTGTTAAAAAAATCAATGACCCATCTTGCCCTGCTGCTTTTTTTTATTCTCATGACCGGGATCACGATCGGCCGCAGTCTCGCAAAATCCATTATCACACCGATTAAAACACTCAACGAGGCCGCTGAAGAACTGATGCGCGGAAACCTCGGAAGGCACGTGCAAATTAACACCCGCGATGAGATTCAGACATTGGCCGAAACTTTTAATCATATGAGCGACCGCCTCCGCGAAATGAAAGAGCGCGCCGAAGATTCAAATCCCCTGACCGGACTCCCCGGCAACCAGGGCATTTACCATGAACTGCGCAAGCGTACCCATGAGCGTCAAAAGTTTGTGTTGTTTCATGCGGATTTGGACCGTTTCAAAATATTCAACGACCACTTTGGACTGGCCCGGGGCGACCTCGCGATCAAAAAGACCGCGGAATTACTTTCCCGCGTCGTGGTAGAAAAGGGGTCTGCGGATGATTTTGTCGGCCACCAGGGCGGCGATGATTTTGTGATCCTGACACGGCCGAAACACGCCAAAGAAATTGCCGGGCATATCTGCCAAAGATTCGACGCGGAAATTCTCGCGGCGCTGTACCGCAAAGAGGACCTGGACAATGGCTACATTCTTGAACTGGACCGGCGTAATCCTGTCGGTCCGGACGGAAAGGAACAGCTGACAAAATTTCCTCTGTTATCCATCACCCTCGCCGGCATCTCTTCGGCAAAACAGGATTATGCGGACTATTTTGACTGTATGGCGGCGGCAGTTAATGTCAAAAAAGAAGCCAAGAAAATTCCTAAAAGCTCCTACCTCATCCAGGAATAATCCCAACCGGATTACCTGCCTTGCAAACGAAACGCACACACCCCGTACCGGCAGCTTTCGGAAGGTCCGAAAGACTTATGCGCTGTTACTTCGCCGCAGTTTCACAAGTCTCCGTAAGACCTTTATCCGGTCATTGCGCGCGGCCGGCCACGCCGGCAGGCGGGCCGAAGGAAACGCGGCAATCCGGGTTTCCCCTTGAGGAGATGATATGTTAAAACTTCGCCGGCCTTACGGCCTCCCCGAGGACAAATGAGATCGGCGCTTAGCAAAACTTATGAAACGGCTTCTACCTTCACGCTGAGTACTGGCGCATAAGCGCCGGTAAAATCAAATGTCAGACGGTACGAATCCAG
>MHFC01000061.1:6733-8894 GCA_001804025.1 Omnitrophica bacterium GWA2_52_8
AGAAAGACCGGCGGATGCCTCGATGCATCCGGTTGTGGACTCCGGTCCGCCTGCGGGGAATAGGCCATCAAAATTCCTCCGCGCCATTTTTCGGGGCTGCGTTCCATGAGGTCCTGCGCGATGAATCCCCCCATTGAAACTCCCGCAATAAATACCTTCTCACGATCGACGGGAAATTTTCCAGCAACATCAGCCACCAAACCTTCAAGCTTTTCGTAATCAGTCAAAGAACCGGTTTCAAGTTCCCAATGGGGAACCAAAACCATGACACGCGCTTCGGCAGCTTCCTCAAGCCACACCGGGAAATACCTTTTACCTGTTACCCCGCGTCCATGGAAAGCCATAATTAAAGGCATTCGTTCACGGCGCGTTTTTGGAATGTAATGGAGGATCTGATAGGGATAAGGGCCGTACTCGCCTTGATAAATAAGGCTTTCGTGAGGACCCGGCGAAGAATTTGAAATCGCCTGATCCCGAAAAGAAGCACAAGAACAGAACATCCCGCTGAAACAAATCAAAAGAATCGTGAATAAATTTCTCATTCGTTTTATTTTCATCGACTTCATTAAAAATTCTCATCGCCATTTCGGGCGAGGCGTTTAGTTACCGCCATTTCGGGCGAGGCCGCAAGCCGAGTCAAAAACGTCAAACATCAAGATCGTCATTTCGACTAAGGCTTTGCACGCCCAATGGGCAAAGCCGCATGGAGAAATCTCAGACTTGCGACTCCTTTTCCACACTCCGATGATCAAAGTCAGAACTTAAAATGCCCAGGCTGGCTCCCATAAGAATGTACACGGGAACGGAAACCGCGAAGCCTTGCATGATGGGTATGATTGAGGCATGGCTTAAAACAAGAAAAACGGGGCCAAAGAGAGAAAGCACCGTCACAAATATAAAACGGCTCCGGGTTTTGAAAAGACCCGTGAGAATTTGCTGCAAGTAAGCTGCGAGAGTCAGAAAATACAAATAAGCGCCGCTGCCTTCCTCGGCCAAAAGATGCAGATAATGGTTCATGGCTTGAAAATCGGCGATTTTATATCGTTTCCACGCTTCCGACGTTGCGTATTTTCGCGCAATCTCACTGTATCCGTGTGTCCCCGCGCCCCACACCTTGTAATCTTTGTAGATTTTCAGAGCGCGCCGGGCGCCCTCGCGATTCGAAAAAATGCTGTTATTTCCATATTCTACCTGCAAGGGGTTGCCCTTCAAACTTTGCATCTCGCTTTCAAGTGTCTGAACCTCCTTCCATGCATCCTGAAGATTTCCGGCCCAAAAAAGAAAACCGATGCCCGCCGCAGAAAAGAAAAGCACAAAAACCAACAGGAGTACGGACCGGTACTTAATCAGGAGCAGGGCAATAAAAACGGCGAACGAAATCGCAAGAGAGACGATGGTTCCTCTTGAGAAAAACAAAAAAATCGCAGAAGCGCTCACAAGCGCAAACGTCAGATAAAGAAAAAATCTCGCCAGGCCGGGCAGGGGTTCTTCCTCTGAACGACGGGGCAGGGATTTCATTTTAGGGTCAAACCCCATCATCAAAGCGTAAACGGAAAGACCCGTTGCCGCGAACATGCCGAAAGCAAGAACGTCCCCCATATAGTTCGGGTGTGTGACTGTTCCGAGAACATACCGGGCAATCCAGTCATGGAAATACACCGGAGGATAAAAAAAAGAGGTCCTCCCTCCTTCCGTGATAAAACCCCACGCATGGCGTCCGAGAAGCGGCGGGATGGCATTCAATGAAAGAATCAATCCGCACCAACTCATCCCGCTTAAGAGATGAATGACGCGGGAACGCTTTTTAAAAAAAACATAACTTAGAAGAAAAAAGGCGAAGTAAAAGGCCCACCAATAAATCGGCGCCAGCGTGTACCGCTGATAAAGCCGGAAGTTTTCGCCCGCTTTGCCCGATGTCCAAATATGGTAATAGCCCCACAATGCGCGAACGAGCTCAAAAAGAATAAAGAGTCCAAAAAAAATCACGTCCGGGTTTTTGAAAATTTTCAGGGAGAAATTCCGGCGGTAAAACCACAGTGCAACCACGAGCAGCCCTCCGCCGAAATAAGCCCTCGCCATAATTTGGGAATGGTACCCCATTCCGAGAAGGAAAGCAAAAGACAGGATAAAAGCAATGTAAAGAAACTCGAAAATACGGAAA
>MHFC01000061.1:8924-10284 GCA_001804025.1 Omnitrophica bacterium GWA2_52_8
TTTCATTTTCGGCCTCCTGAAACCCTATTTTAATGCATCAGCTTATATCTTTTTCCAAAAATTAGAACCGTTCCCATGTATGTGACCCGTTACTCCGTCCGCAGCGTCTTTGTTAATTCTCCTGCCCGGACACTCCAAAATTAGTACCGTCTCCGCTCCTTTGATGGTAACCGGGACCACCGGACGACGCGGACCTCGCCCTAGGGGGGCCTTCAATACACCTTCCACCTGCACACACATACTCTCCAAGACATCGTCGTGTGGTCTCATTGCATTCAGCGCAGACCTGACAGCATGAACCACCGCCCGGACATAAGCCGCTAGCAGCTCCCCGGTATCCCTGTTGGCATCCTAATGTACAACACGTGCCGCTCAGCTTACTAATGGATCACATCCTGGGATTGGTGTATGAGAGCAGCCCCCTTGCTCACCGCCCTCAAAAAGACACGCGTCAGACGTACACGCATTTCCATCATCGCATGATTCAGGTCCGTAACATGACTGACAGCCTTCAATCACTGCGTTTATGCAATGCTCAGACCCATACGAATCGACGCGACAGCTATCTGCCGTGCACGGATCACCATCATTACACTCCCCATATATTAAAGTTGTGCATTCTCCGTCGCCGTCACCATCCCCGTCGCCGTCACCATCGCCATCACCGTCGCCGCCACTGCAACATACTTCCTTGAACGACGGACAAGTACCCGAAAGCGTTGTCGTCGAACAGCTCTCAAAACCTACGCAGGTGCCTCCCACTGAAGCGCAATCTCCATCTCCATCCCCGTCCCCGTCGCCATCGCCATCGCCATCTCCGTCGCCATCGCCGTCGCCGTCACCATCGCCGTCGCCGTCACCGTCGCCATCCCCGTCGCCATCCCCGTCGCCGTCACCATCGCCATCGCCATCTCCGTCGCCATCTCCATCCCCGTCACCACAGGGCTCAGCCACCATACATTGATGGCCACACCCGTTAGAACAACACATTTGCCCCTCACCGCAACTGCTATCATCACTACACAACTCGGCACAAATTCCGGGTCCTGTTGGCTCAGGACAACCGCATGTATCTCCGTCGCCGTCGCCATCTCCGTCGCCATCGCCATCACCATCTCCGTCGCCGTCACCATCGCCATCCCCGTCGCCGTCGCCATCACCGTCGCCGTCGCCATCCCCGTCGCCGTCGCCATCTCCGTCCCCATCGCCATCACCGTCTCCATCACCATCTCCGTCCCCGTCGCCATCTCCGTCCCCGTCGCCGTCGCCCGGACAAGGCATCGGACATATAGTGGGATATTCCGGTTGGCAAGTTCCCCCGCAGCAACTCGTATCGCAAGTTGCGTTAACCCCGCAGTCT
>MHFC01000061.1:10325-13925 GCA_001804025.1 Omnitrophica bacterium GWA2_52_8
CGCCATCGAAAGACAAAAAGAAGGGCCTATATAAGGCGTCACACAACTGTCAAACGTACATTCATCGCCGTCATCACACGTTTCCGAACAGCCCTTGTTGCCATCGCAATTTGGAACACATGCACCGCATCCATTATTATCCTCTTCACACACTAGATTAGTCTCAGAGCCGTCCGGGCATGTCACTTGAGCATGGTGACAAGCTACCGTATCACATGAATCACAATCTCCGTCGCCATCACCGTCGCCATCGCCGTCGCCATCACCGTCTCCATCGCCATCTCCGTCGCCGTCACCATCTCCGTCGCCGTCGCCGTCGCCATCTCCGTCGCCATCTCCATCGCCGTCGCCGTCACCGTCACCATCTCCGTCGCCGTCACCATCGCCGTCACCATCTCCGTCGCCGTCGCCATCACCATCACCATCTCCGTCGCCGTCGCCATCGCCGTCACCATCCCCGTCGCCGTCCCCGTCGCCGTCTCCATCCCCGTCGCCGTCTCCATCGCCGTCTCCATCGCCGTCGCCATCACCATCTCCGTCGCCGTCTCCGTCGCCGTCACCATCCCCGTCACCGTCACCGTCTCCATCGCCGTCACCATCGCCATCTCCGTCGCCGTCACCATCCCCGTCGCCGTCACCGTCGCCATCTCCATCCCCGTCGCCGTCGCCATCGCCTGTCGGACAGCAACAAAAATCGGATCCGCAGGTTCCGGCGTCGCCAAGCCCCTCACAATCGGTACAGCCGGCATCATAAAAACAACCCTCGCCCATGGAAGAACAATCCGTTTCATTGGTACAGCCCGCCGAGCACCCATCCCCGTCTGTGTTGTTGCCGTCATCACATTCTTCGCCGAGTTCTTCAATTCCGTTACCGCAAACATCCGATAATTCACAACAGTAGGTTTGAGGCCCGCCGCTACAACTCGTCCCAAGCGTACCCCCCGAACCTTGACATTGAGACGCTGTAACGCAGACTTCACCCTCATCACAACTATTACCGCATTGACATGCCTGGCAAACGTCGTTGCCCGTTCCGGCACCCGAACAGTCACTGCCCGGAGCGGAAAGATCGCAGTCTTCTCCATCGTCGACTGTTCCGTTACCGCAGCCAGCCGGGACAATGCAGCTGCAGTCATACCAACAAATTTCGTTATCCGCGCACGGCGCCAGCCCGGGCTCGCCGCACTCCTCACCGTTATCTGCAATTCCGTTACCGCACTGTGGGCCGCCAACGCAGGTACAGCAAATGGTTCCTTCCTGGGTGCAAAGGCCGGGGCTGTTGTCACAACCATAACCTTGCGGGCACAATTGATCCCAAGCCCCCGGCGGTTTACAAGCATATTCTCCGCCGAGGTCGCTGCATGATTGAGGAGGATCTATCGGACCGCAGCAAATTCCAACATTACCTCCAGAAGAACAGCCGCCTTGCGGAAAAACACCCCCGGGGCAATCCGGTGTAGCAGTATGACATATGCTGCCAGCAGGGCATTCTTCTATCGCGCATGCAGAAGAACATCCGTCGCCATTTTGCGTATTCCCGTCATCGCATTCTTCACCGGATTCTAAATCACCATTACCGCATCCGTTTTGCTTGGAGCAATGGCAGTTCTGAACATTGCAAAATTCATCCAGATCACAAGCAAGTCCGGGTTCACCGCATGTTTCACCCGGATCCGTTTGTCCATTGCCGCACTTGGGGTCATGACATTGACAATTATCACCGCACTTCCAGTTGGCGGGATTCATGCCCGGAGGAGGGTTGGGACACAAATCGCCCGGCCTTTCGCATATTTCGTTGCCTTCAATAATCCCGTTCCCGCAGACCTCGCCTGTCACGCAGGTATTACAGCCATCGGTATCTAATTGGCAGGTACCTCCAATAAATGAACAATCGTTGCACGCCAGAAGATTACAAGTTTTACACTGTGAAGAGCAGGCGTCGCCGTCTGATGTATTCCCATCGTCGCATTCTTCGGGGCTTTCTTGTATACCGTCTCCGCAAACAGTCTCAGCACAGCCTACACCGCAAGGACCCACATTGCAGGTTGCGTCGCAGCAATCAACTGGAGTATCCGGCGCTTCGCAATTATCAGGATTTGGACAGGCTCTGGAAAAGCATCCTTCACCAACTTGCTCACATGAAGAAGAGCAGCCGTCACCATTGACAGTATTCCCATCGTCGCATTCTTCGCCGATTCCGGTTTGAGTAATGCCGTCCCCGCAGAATTCCACGACACATCCAGAATTACAGCCGTCACCGTCGGCAGTATTCCCATCGTCGCATTCCTCCCCAGGATCGACGGTGCCGTTACCGCAATTCGCGGGAACACACCGGCAGCAGATGCCGTCAAGACCGCCCTGCGGATTGTCGGCATTGCAGCCCGGATATTCGTAAGACAGGCAGGTATAAGACTCGCCGGGCCCGCATTCCGGGGCTTCGTGCTCGTAGCAGCTGTAATTGGCCGGGCAAGAGCTGGAGCCCCCTTCACATTGTCCTGTTTCCGGATCGCAGCTCTGGCCCGAAGGACAATTGTCTTCATTCATACAGTTACCATTGACGCATCGGTCAGTCGTACATGAAAAATCATCGATACAGTCACTATCGTTCTGACATACAGGACAGTTGTTGGGTTGATTCACGCACTGGCCGGTCTGAGAGTTACAACTATCGATGGTACAGCTGATACCGTCATTGCAATCCACCGGTGGCCAATCACAAACCCCTGTCTGGGGATTGCAGTGATCAACCGTACAATTGTCAAGGTCATCACAATTTGTGACATAACCATACTGACATTGCCCAGCAACACACGAATCCCCGTGCGTGCAGGCGTTATTATCATCGCAATAGGTACCCGTTTCTCCTCCATATTGACATTCTCCATCCCGACATACTACCCCAACACACTGGACCCCCGACGGAGGACATTGCTGAGTCGATTGGCATTGAGGACAAACATTCGCCGGACGGCAATCATCGGTCATGCCGCAATAGGGCGTTTCGGCCGGACAGCAAGCGGAACTCGGATCTAATATTCCAGTACAGGCGCCGCTGCTGCAGCGATCATTGTCTGTGCACGACTCCCCGTCATCGCAATCATTCGCATTATTCTGATAGGCACATCCGCTGTCACTATTGCAGGTATCGTCGGTGCATGGGTTATTATCATCACAACTCAGCGGAGTCCCCGATTGACATTGCCCGCTGCCACACACTTCACTTCCATTACACACATTCCCGTCATCGCATTGCGAATTATTGCAGCAGACCACGCATTGGCCCCCGCACAAAACCAGACCCGGTCCGCAGCATATATTTCCGCACGACCCGGAACTGTTGTCGCAGCATTCACCGCCCGAACAGTTATCATTATGTTGACAGGCTGCCTGTGCTTGGCTGCATGTATCCGTTGTACAAGTGATCCCGTCATCACAATCTCTGACCGTTTCAGAACTACAGCTTCCGTTAAGACAATGGTCGCCAACGGTGCAATAGTTTCCGTCGTCGCATAGGGCTTGATTATTGTCGTTGTGACATTCTGTAACCCCGTCAGCATCCCGGTCTTCGCACTTGTCGTCCGTACACACCTTGTTGTCATT
>MHFC01000062.1:0-6220 GCA_001804025.1 Omnitrophica bacterium GWA2_52_8
AAGGCGGATCAAGCGTCTTTGAAATTCGATCGTAAAGATGGCGCCTCCACCTGTGAATCTGCCGCGCCCAGCTGAACCGGCTGCGGTTTGTGATTTTGACGGCATAAGATCCGTATCCGCGCAAAACGCAGCAGATATTCCGCAATTCAAGATAGTTTGCATAATCAAACCCTCCGGGATTCATGACCGGATTCGGCAGGTCAATCTCGCCGCGTATCCGTATCCGGTCGCCGTATTCCGGGATTTCCCCGGGCTGAAAGAGAAATACCTGCAAATCACCCCGCGTCGGATAAACCCCTCCGGATCGAGTATTTCGCCAGTAAAGATTTTTGGTTTGTAACCGGAAAGATATTTTTCTTTTTTTTCCTTCTTCCGTAATCTGGGGAAAGGACTTAACTTCTCCCTCAATGATGACACGCCCCTTGCCCGCCCAAACTTTCAAATCCGAGCGATTGTCCAGGGCATGAATCCTCGCACACAAAATACCGGCCGCGGCAAAACCAGTCAGTAAAAACACGGGAAAAATCCGGGAACCTCTGACCCGCCATAAGACAGCCCCAAGAAATCCGATCACCATGACGGGAAAAAATGCGGGAACCGACAGGTAACGGCAAATTAAAATTCCGAAGGAAAAAGCAATGGAGATCCAAACGAAAGGATATTTCATCACACAGCAAACGGCGGTATTCCGCGGGACCGCCGGACCGCTAACCATCCGACACCAGCGCTAACGGCCGGGAGGAGGACCGGCTCTGCAACGTTAGCTGCACTGAAACATACCAGCCCATGAGATAAACGGAAATTAGCAGCAGAATGAAATAAAGAAGGGTGTGCTGATACTTATATAGATATTTCATATAATGCATATTATATATACATTATACACATACTACAACCAGAGAATCCTCCTCTCTGAAGAGTCGGATTGTGGAGGACGATTACTGCCGGCGTTACATCCGGAGGGTAAGCGATTGACCGCCGTTAATTTCCAACAGAACCTGCTGGTCCTGAATTCGGGCAACAACCGCTTTTTCGTCAACTTGATCGCCGGCACGGTACAGCTGATTGTTAATCACTGCGATCCGGTCATTTCCTCCCGATATAATTCCCGTCAGGGCATAAAGGGAGGCATCGACAACCGTCTCGGCCGGTAACACCGGTTTGGCTCTCAAGGTATAGGACGGCAGAAATTCAACTTGTCTCATGCCGGACACTTTCGGTTCAAGATAGGAATTGTCCAAAGAAGACATACCCGCTGTTGAATAGTTTTTATCCGTATTTAGATTAACCCTCGATTCCGGCAACTTGATTTCATGGGGTGTTACGGCGCTTCCATTTTCACCGAAAACCGTCATAAATTTTTTTTCGACGCTTTTTGACAAAGACTCCAGCAACATCGGCCCGCGCCATAAAAACCCGGCCAAAATGCCCGTCACCAAAAGTCCGAAAATCGCGTAACGAAAAAATTCCGGGATACCGGGGCTTTCCAGCTTGTCCCAGAGAGGCTCTTCTTCCGTCCCTGAATCAGGATAAAGGACGGGCGTTTTCGGGCCGCTCAAAAAAGTTTCCAGGCTAATGGCCGACTCTTTGGAAAAATCAGCCGGCGATTTTTCCGCCTTTTCAAGGGCCTTATGAATCAGACTCATACGAGTATCCCTTCAAGATCCGCCTGGGCTAATTCGACCATCGACGGTGTAATCACCCGCGCATGATGCGTATAGGCCGCCATCATAGCCCGGTTCGCCAGGGTATTAATGACCCGCGGAATGCCTCCGGAGAGTGCATAAATACGGTCGACGGCTTCGTCCGTAAAGTAATCCCCGCTTGATCCCGCAACATTCAAGCGGTGCTGTATATAAGAAAACGTGTCCTTCCGGTTTAAAGCCGTCAGATGAAAACGGATAGTAATCCGCTGCCGCAATTGTGTCAATTCGGGGCGGTTCAATACATCCCGGAGTTCCGGCTGTCCGACGAGAATGATCTGAATGAGTTTTTTGGTCGCCGTCTCCAGATTTGACAGCAGGCGGATTTCCTCAAGGACATTCGGATGCAGAAGCTGGGCTTCATCAATAATGACGACGGCATTCATCCCCTTGTCCGCTTCCCGGAGAAGAAACCGGTTCAGCGCGTCGAAACAGGATTTTTTTCCGTTTAAAGCGGGCTCCACGCCGAAATCCTCAATGATGGCTTCCAGCATTTCCGATTCCGACATCTTGGGGTTAAAAATCAGAGCAGTATGAACTTTGGACTGGGTCTGGTCGAGAAAAGTCCGGCAAAGCGTGGTCTTGCCGGCGCCGATCTCACCGGTGATCTGCATGAACCCGCAACGCGACTGCACACCGTAGCACAGCAGGGTCATGGCCTCGCGGTGCTGGCCGCTGAAATACATAAATCGAGGATCGGGCGTCATATTGAAAGCCGGTTCTCTTAATCCGAACAGATCCTCGTACATAACCAGGGTTTTCCTCCCGTCAAAGCCAGGTCTTCCGGCCGAAAGCGTCCTTCCATTATTACGGCATGCCGCGACGGGACTAAAGAAGATCTTCCGGGAGAAGGCCGTCAGCGGCCGGGCTGAATCTCGAAAATCTTGCCATCTTTGCGGGGAATATCAAAGGTAAACGGCTGAATTTTATCCTTCAAACAAGACTTTACATCACCGGTCAGGATGTCCTTGATCCGGTATTTCCGGTGCAAACCGCTGACGTGCGGCAGCTGCACCGCCACCGTTTTCGACTCTTCCCCGTTATTGGTCGCAACCAGGTAATATTTAGACCCTCTTTTAAAAAGAGCCGTCAGCACATGGGCCGTCGAACTGCGCGACCCCAAACGGATCCCGAGATAGTCCACAACCTCCGCCATGAGTTCCTGCGTGGGCTCCACTCCGAAGTGGAGAATTCTTCCCTTGCCGATGTTTTTCGCGTCCCCCACCGCAAGTTTGCCGTAATTTTCGACATGAGCGTAAACCTTTTTCGCTTTGACCCCGCCAAAAGTGTAGATCGAACTGACTATTTTAATTTTCGGGCGCACCCCTTCCAGCTGAATCGTGAGCGGTTTCTTAAACTCGAACAAGACCCTTTCGGGTTCTTCGAAACCAATGCCTGGGGTCATACGGAACAAATCATTCTTTCGCGGAAAATCCCGGAATGCAATCAGGGTCCCGCCCGCTTCCACATAATCCCGCAAATTTTTCTGCGAGGATTCTTCAAGCCACTGGTTGCCCGAGTAAAAAATCACTTTATAAGGTTTCGCGGGAAATCTCGGATTATAAGCGGCGTAATCGATGTCCGCATGATAAAGCGTCTGCAGCACCGGGTTGTTGGCACTGAGCGTACGGGCCGCATATTGAAGCGGGTTGAATGTCACGGCAATATCATTAATTTTCTTCCAGTCATACGGTTTTACATCATGAAACATGGTCACAAGCTGTTTAAAGACACTGTAGAGTTCGCCGCGCACACGGCCCCATTCATTGATCGGCGACATATACCAGTTGTCGCGGTTGACCAGCATGTACCAATTCCAGCCGGTCATCCCGCCGAGCAAAGCGCTCAGGGTCAGCAGCCGGTAATGGTTCGGTGTCAGGACGCCGGTTTCATAATGGCGGGCATGCCACACGCCTGAGGCAAATTCCGCAATATAAGAAACTTTGGAAACGCTCGACAGATAGCGCACCTTATCGACGAACTTGCGCTGTTCAAATTGATCTTCCAGCAATTCCCCGGAAGGATAGACGTCGATCCCGACCATATCGCTCACGGTCTGCATATCATGCCAGTCATGGGCATAATAAAAAGGATAGACGTTTAAATAAATCGGGATGTCGACGCCCATCTTGCGGAAAGTATCGACATTCCATTGCGCGGTTTGCTTGGAATAATCATACTTGAATTTGAAGTAATCCAGATTGCGTTTGAGCTCATGGTCGCCTTTGAGCGGAAGCCCCGTTTCCTCTTTGAGCATCGTCGCAATAAACGGTCCGGCCTCATCAAAACTTTTATAGGCGGTCCCCCAGCACTGATTCAGTTTATCAAGGCTGCCGAGATACAGCCGTTTCAAAAATTCCTGGAACATTCCGGGTTTGCCGCTGAGCCCGTATTGATAACCGAACACATCCGGCCACGGGTCGATTTCGTTATCCGCCTGAAGCAAAATAATATGCCCGCCCCGGCGCGAAGCAAAATAAGGCGAGACGACTTTCAGGACTCGGGCTATGTATTGCTTGGCATAGCCTAAAAATTTGGGATGAAGACGGTGGTAACGATAGGCATAATTCGGAACACCGTCATTTGGCCATTCACTGTATATGTAGGGTCCGGGCCGGATGATGACCCAAAAACCTTCCTTGCGCGTAAGTTCCAGAAAAGATTTTAAATCGCGGGTCTGGTGGGTCTTTCCGGTAAAATCAAATTTACCGCGCTGATATTCATGATAAGCCCAGGGCACGTAGGTGGCGACGGTCTTGATTCCCATTTCCCGGACGCGGCACAAGACCTCGCGCCAGTATTCCGGATTCAGCCGCCAATAATGCACTTCACCGGAAACAAGCGGAACTTTCCTGTTTCCCACGCAAATCTGGTTTTTTTTGATCTGAACTTTGATCATAGAATCTCAATTCCCAGGATCCCTAATATCAGAGGACAATATTCACGAGCCTGTCCGGGACCACGATAACATTTTTGACCGGCTTGCCGGCAAACCATTTCTGGAACCCGGCATCGGACAATACCTGCCGTTTAATCTCCTCCTGGCCAATACCTTTAGCTACGGTCATTTTAGCCCGAACTTTACCGCCGATCATCACCGCCAGCTCGACATTGTCTTCGGCAAGGTATTTCTCCTCATAATCCGGCCAGGGTTCATAAGCAAGCGTTTTGGCATGGCCCAGGTGCTGCCACAGTTCCTCGGCTAGGTGGGGCGCAAAGGGGGAGAGCATCAGCACAAACTTTTCCATCATTTCGCGGGCGTAATCCGGATCTTTCAGGGTTTCATTGACAAACACCATCAGCGCCGAAATGGCCGTATTGAGACGCACTCCCTCGATGTCCTCGGTCACTTTTTTGATCGTCCTGTGCAGGCGCTTCAGTTCGTCCGGCGTAAGCGCGCGGTTCACAATTTTCGGACTGAGCGCGGAATCCGATTCCATGCAAAGCCGCCAGACACGGCCCAGAAAACGGTAAACGCCATCCACTCCCTGCATCGACCAGGGCTTCGTCATTTCCAGCGGACCCATGAACATTTCATAAAGGCGGATGCTGTCCGCACCGTAACGCGCAAGGACCTCATCGGGATTGACGACGTTGCCGCGCGACTTTGACATTTTTTGATTGTCTTCTCCGAGAATCATCCCCTGATTGATAAGCCGCTGGAAAGGCTCGGGCGTCGAAACAACCCCGATGTCATAAAGGACCTTGTGCCAAAACCTGGAATACAAGAGATGAAGCACGGCATGTTCCGCACCGCCGACATAAAGGTCCACATTCATCCAGTATTTTTCTTTTCTGGAATCGATGGCCTGTTTCGGGTTCTTGGGGTCGAGATAACGCAAATAATACCAGCATGATCCCGCCCATTGCGGCATGGTATTGGTTTCACGCGAAGCCGGCTTTCCGGTTGCGGGGTCCTGCGTCTTGACCCAGCTTTTCAACGAGGCCAGAGGAGGTTCTCCCGTTCCGATAAATTTATCGTATTCAATCCCCTCGGATTCCGGAAGCCGCAAAGGCAGTTCGGATTCCGGGATCAGTTTGTGCTTGCCGTCGACATGAATGACCGGAATCGGCTCGCCCCAATAACGCTGACGGCTGAAGAGCCAGTCCCGCAATTTATACTGCACGGATTTTTTTCCGATACCGCGCTTTTCAAGCCACGCGGTGATTTTTTCCTTGGCGGCATCGCTCGGCATCCCGTCGATCGAAAAGGACTTATCGGGCGTTGTCGAGTTAACGCAGGTTCCGATACCGGTAAAGGCTTCCTTTAATACAGAGGGCTTTGCTTCGCCCGCAATGGCGTCATGGCGGGGCGACGGAGGTGACGAAGCCTCCTTTTCTTGTCTGATCACCTCCACAACCGGCAAATCGAATTTTTTTGCAAATTCAAAATCGCGCTCGTCATGGGCAGGCACGGCCATGATGGCCCCGGTGCCATAACTCATCAGCACATAATCAGAAATCCAAACCGGGATTTCTTTATGGTTCACCGGATTGACGGCAAAAGCCCCGGTAAA
>MHFC01000062.1:6247-12864 GCA_001804025.1 Omnitrophica bacterium GWA2_52_8
CGACAAGACCATATACGTGGCGCCAAACAGTGTGTCGGGCCGGGTGGTATAGACGCGGATGACACTATTTTTGTCATTCCCGCATGTATTTTCCGCGACAGGCGGATCAGCCTCAGGCTGAAGCGGGAATCTAGAACCTGGATCCCCGCCTTTCCCGCCCTTAACTGGGACCCCGCTGTCGGCGGTGGCGTGAGGATGACAATCAATAACAAAATCCACCTCTGCACCGGTGGATTTCCCGATCCAGTTGCGCTGCATCTCCTTGATCGATTCCGGCCAGTCCAGGAGTTCTAAATCCGTGAGCAGGCGCTCGGCATACTTCGTAATTTTCAGCATCCACTGGCGCATCGGCTTTCGGATGACCGGATGACCTCCCCGCTCGCTTTTACCGTCAATCACTTCTTCATTGGCCAGGACCGTTCCGAGGGCCGGACACCAGTTGACGGGGACTTCGGCCTCATATGCGAGGCCCTTTTCGTAAAGTTTCATGAAAATCCATTGCGTCCAGTGATAATACTCCGGATCGGTCGTATTGACCTCCCGGTCCCAATCATAACTGAAGCCGACCTGCCGGATTTGCTTGCGGAAAGTGTTGATGTTTTTTTCGGTCGTGACGCGAGGATGGGTGCCGGTTTCGATCGCATACTGCTCGGCGGGAAGCCCGAAGGCGTCCCAACCCATGGGGTGCAGAACATTAAACCCGCGCATCCGTTTGTAACGCGCGATCATGTCCGTCGCCGTATAGCCTTCGAGATGGCCGACGTGCAGGCCCGACCCCGAAGGATACGGGAACATGTCGAGAATATAATATTTCGGTTTTTCGGAACCCGGCTCGCCGGGATCGGGCGAGCGGAAGGTCTTGCTCTTGACCCAGTGGTCCTGCCACTTGGCTTCTATGACATCAAAAGGATAGGATTTAATGCCGCTGGCCATAACAAGGGTGAATCGTGAATGGTCCGTTAATCAATCGTTAATTCGAAGCGATCGGTTCATATTAAAAACTCCCGCATTTCTCAAACAACCGCAGGAAACCCTCTTAGGCCGGTTCGCGAACGGGTGTGAATGCGAAGGGAGGGAGTCGAACCCTCACGGTGTTGCCACCACCGGATTTTGAGTCCGGCGCGTCTGCCAGTTCCGCCACCCTCGCATGCTTCGGGATGTTTTAAATGGAGCCCCGCGGGCATGCCCGCGGTACCTTGAAACCCGCCTTCGCCCGTCGGGCTTCGGCGAGGTCCGTCCTGCGCCCCCGCCAGAGGCGACATCCCGCCAAACATCACGGCGAGGCTCGCCAAGATTTGTGGCGGCTCGTCCGAAGCAGAAGACTTAGCGCATTCATCCCCGTGCATGCACGGGGTCTTCTGCGCAGGCGGATAAAGGACTTACAGTGTGCGGGGATTGTAGCACAGGCTGGAAACACTGTCATTAGTACCGTCTGAAAAAAACCCATACTTCTCTTTCAAGCGTCAAGGAGCAACGGCCGGGTAAATCGAGGATTAAATTTTTGCACGTCTAAAAAGAGTCTGTATTTTCTTGGTTTTTTTATCCAAGGCCAGAAAGTTCAAGTGATTAACCGCTTCAAGCCATTGAAGTTTATGCCTGACGGACAACCGGCTGTATTCTATAATTTGTTTGGTTGTGACCGTGTAGGAATATCCTTTGTGTTTCATATTTTTTTTTGCCGCCTCATTCTTTTTATTTTTTTCAAAGCCTGAACATCCGAAAGGTCTTGAGCTCTTCCCGCTTTCCTTTTCATCCGGATAAGCTCATCGATTGAAACCAGAAAAATCCTGGTCAAACCCACTCGCAAGATTTTGTTCTTTAAAGCCGACTTCTGATAATTCAACGAACCGTGAGTGAGGATATCAATTTCTTCATAAGGAATTTTAGGGTTATAGAGGGTAACCGCCAGCATCCCTTTTTCCTTCTTCTACTTGATCCAATTCTCGGGCTTTAAAAAATCATCAAGCGCGACCGGTATTTTCGGGCGATACCCTAATGTTTTAATTGCTTTTTTAAGCCGTTTGATATTGGCGTCAGAGGGGTCTATTAAAATGTCCAAATCGTTCGTCATGCGCGGAACACCGTACAGGTTCACGGCCATGCCGCCGGCAACAAGATACCGGACTTTTTCCTTCTGAAGTTTTTTAAAAATACGTTCGTAGAACATACAACTCCGCGGGCTTACGCACCTTCCCTTTGTTGTTGAAACCCGCCTTCGCCCCTTGAGTTTCGGTGCGTTCCGTTCCACAAAGAAGGGGGCAAACATGTCGCCGAAGATAAATGCGCCTTGACACTTGAAATCGGGTGCTGCCATTTCAAGCGGGCAGAGTACCGTCTTCCCACAGAATCAAATGTCAGACGGCACTAAGGCTTCTGAATCTCCGCGTAAGTGCGAGATCTTTTCTACTTTGGCGGATGAATGCCAGTATAATCGATTCTTCCACTTCAAACAAACACGATTTGGTACACGGTAATGCCGCCGGCAATATTGACTCTTTACAATTCACGACTCACGATCCATCATCTGTTTTTTCAAAATCACGCCGACCGGAGGGCCTGGATTTCGGCGCGGACTTCGTTGGCAAGACCCGCGAGATAACTTAAACCGCTGCGCACACCGTCCCAGGTCAATTGCGGAAATGCATTTGCCGCGGCATCGCGAAGTTCCGCGCGCAGCGGAGCAGCCTGCGAAAACATCTGAAGCAGCATGAGGGCTTCCTTGAATTCAAGACCCGCCACCGTTAATTGAGACATCAATGCCGCTTCGACCGTAAATCCGTGGTCGCGGATCGCCGCCCGCATTTCCGGAGCTGCCGGAAACTCAAAAGGCGTGTCCGTCAAAACCCAGCTGTGGATTTCCCCCGCCAGCCCCATCTGCCGCAGCTGGTTGACTTCAAGCGGTCTGCGCTGCAAATCATAGGGCACGGCGATCAATTGACCAAAAGACGGCCTCACAAGCGCATGGACTGCCGGCTCATTATGAGCCTTCATATAAGCAACGCCGGCGCGCTCATAGCGTGAAGTTAATTCATTACGAACCTCGTCCTGACTCACGTGTGCTGCGACAGCGCTTAGGATTGCCTCATGCACCACAAGTCCGGAACCTTGCAAATTGAGGAACGTACCCGTTTTCTTCTGATAGGCCTTGGCAAGCAGCTCCGGATGTTTCAAAAGAATTTTTGCCAGCGCCAGCGTCGTCTCATCCAGAGTTGCGGCCGGTGCCGCCGCAAAAGCGGACGGGACCGGTACCGCAAACCCGGCAAACGTTGATAATCCGGCCGCGATCATTTGGCCCGCGATAAAACCTGCATTGATAATTTTCTCCCATCCCCGGAACCGTTCCTCCACCAAAACCCGCATCTGCTGTTGATTCAAAAGCAAGGCCATCAGCGTCTGGCCGTCCATACCTGAAATCGAATTCGAAAGACCGTTAAAGCGATCCGTCAGATCCTTTTTACGCACCTCGGCCCCGTTTTTCCAACCTTGCAGCGCTCCCGAAAGACCCTGAGTTTTAATCTCCGAAACGGCATTTCTCCCATTAATTCCATCAAGAAACATTTCTAACGCAGGGTTTGATTGCTGAGCTTCAAGGACCCCTTTCTCCGCGCCTGGAATTTCTGTTTCCGGCGCCGGCTGCACTGCGGCGTCAACAACGGTACGCGCGACGGAACGCTGTCCCGGCAGAGATTTCATTAAACTCTGCACGGGCGGCACTTGTTCATCAGGAACAAGTGTCCGAGTTCCTAGCGTTTGCTGTACCCCGCCATCGGGCGGGGTGCGCGCGTCGGAACGCCCGGCACCCGACTGCGTCCTTAGAATATAATCAAGAAATTGATCGCGCAGCCGGTTATACAACAGGCCGATATTTCCGCCATATTGGAGGTTTTCATCCAATAAGTCCAAAAACTTTTTGATTTTTTGGGGACCCGGGGCCATAAACGCCGTCTCCGACATCGCAGCCGCTAAAAGCCCGCGCACATCTTCCCATTCCGCATCGGAGATCTCCGGGAAAATATGTGCCCGGAAAACCGCCATATTTTCAAATTCCCTTTTAAATTCCTTGTTTCCCTGACGCGGCAGTATAAGTTGATAAAGAAAATGCTCAAAAGGCGAGAGACCGGCCGTCCCTTCTTTGAAGGGGTCCCGGTTGTTTAATAGCGTCAGCAGCGCATCACGGTTTCCGGAGGTTTCATAAACGTGCTCATCATCAATTAAAAATGCCCTTTGCGCACCCTGTTTATCAATCGCATAAACAAGATTTTCAGGTTTCACGTCAACATAAAGGAACCCGGCACGCAGCATCGCATTAAAATGGTCCAGCATGTCGCCAAGCACCCGTGTGCGCACCGCCTCATCCCTTGCCTGGGAGGCTTGATTCAGCGCACCCAACAGCGTGATCTCGCCTTTGCGCTGGGGATAGGCATTTAAAACCCACTCTTCCTGGCTCCCTTCATCTTCAATAATGACGTGGATATTTTCTTCCCGTTTAAAACCCAGCCCGGCCGCTTCTATTCTCGCGGAAAGACGGACCTGCTTATCTTCCTCAGGCTGCGTACGTGCCGTAATTTGGGAGGTCTCACGCTTGCTCATGCGGCGGACGGCTTTTAATACAAAACCCGAAAAATCGGCATCTTCAATGCCGAAAATATCCTTGTGTCCCGTCGAAGCACCGGGGATCGCTTGCAGTTTCAGCGCCTCCGTAACGCGGGACCACAATTCCTCATTCCATGCCTCCGGCCAATCCGAACCCGCCTGAGGCTTGTGCTGAAAAGGTCCGCGCAGAATCAAATTGATCGGACCCATCCGCGCGACGGAACTTCCGGTTCCTAGCGTTGGCTGTACCCCGCCATCAGGCGGGGTGCGCGCGTCGGAGCGCTGTCCCGGCAGAGATTTCATTAAACTCTGCACGGGCGGCACTTGTTCATCAGGAACAAGTGTCCGAGCTCCAAGTGCTGGCTGTACCCCGCCATCGGGCGGGGTGCGCGCGTCGGAGCGCTGTCCCGGCAGAGATTTCTTTAAACTCTGCACGGGCGGCACTTGTTCATCAGGAACAAGTGTCCGAGCTCCACGCGCCGGCTGTACCGCTGCATCGGCGGCGGGAGATGTTGATTGTATCCGCGTTTCAGCCCGGACCACGGCGCTCGGACGCGCGGTCATCTCCAGGAGAAAATAAATCGCTTCTCCTTCAAACGCTTTCAGACTAACCTGAATGTTTTCAAATTGCTGGGACTCAAAATAACTTTTTACTTCTTCACGCGAGGAAAACAAATTATCAAAACGATCCCGCAAGCGCCGATCTTCCTCCGCACTCAATATTCCGCGCGGAATATAAATCCGCCGATCCTCTACAAAGGGCGCAAACTGTTTTAAGACGGCTAAATATTTCGACGACGCGGTCCGAAGCAAGCCTTGAATAGCACCGGCAAGCGAACCGCCTTTCGCTTGATTGCGTGAGTTAACCGCTGCATTAATTTCCGAAGCTAAAAATTGCACCGCAGAATTAAAATCTCCGTTTTTTTGAATCAATGGCCACAACTCTGCGGCGCGTTGATTGTATCTTGAGGCTCGCGATGAACCTCGCAACAGATCAAGGCTTTCCTGAAGGTATTCCAAAAATGCGCGGTAAGAATGGATCAGTTCCCGCCTGTATTGTGCTTCGGGTGAGCCTTTATAATGAAGCACAAAGACATATCGGGTCCGGTCGTTACCAAGCGCTTTAATTTTTTCAAGCGCCAGCGAGCGATTTAAATATTCCAGAAAAAAAGTACCGTAGATAACCGCGGCTCCGCTTGATTCCCGGCCCATAATTTCATTGATTGCGGACATTGAAACATCTTCGATCCTCTCAGGAAGAATCAGCATTTGCGGCACGGCCGCCTGCAATGCCCGCACAGCATCCGAAGCCGTGAGAGCTGGATCAATCGCGATCACCGGAGGGTGATTGCGGGGCAATTCTTTCATCAGGGCCTTTTCAAAATGCCCGGGACCGATACCAATACCAATAATGGGCGACACAGCGCTTTCTGCAGGCGTCAATCCTTTAACTGAATTTACAATCAAAGGGATAGCGTTATTGAAAATATGCTGATCCCCGATCCCTATTTCGTCCTCACCGGTCAACAAAGGCAAAATGTTCTCTTGCACCGTTTGCAGCCATTCCGGAACACCGTTCACATTTATTCCCGCCTGCTCGGGCCGGCGCGATTCGGAGCGAAACCCGGAATTCGCAGACACACCTTTTGCAGCCGGTTCGAGATAAATTTTCCCTATTTGTTGAGCCGCCGCCGCAATTTGATCGGGCGGCCAGCCGAGATCACGGCCGATGGAAAAAACCGGGGCCATAACTGACAACAAGCCGACGATATCGACATCACCATAGGTCGAACCGAGAGCCGCCGTCGTATTGGCATGAAATGCCGAGAGGCCGATCTGGTCGGCAAGAAAAATCTGCCGGAAATAATCGATGTAAAAACTTACGATCTGTTCTGCGGATAGACGCGGGGCGGTCATACCTTCGCTTCCGCCGCTGACGTCCGTATCAATATCCAAAAATACATTTGAATCCGCTCCCTGCGGCCGCGCTTCATACGTCCCATAAAGAAACGCATCCATCGACA
>MHFC01000063.1:0-2411 GCA_001804025.1 Omnitrophica bacterium GWA2_52_8
CGAGAAACGCTTCGATACGCCAGCCTTCGAACATGTCCTTGACGCTGGCTTTCCCGCTCATCACAATCAGCGGAGTTTTATTGATCGGCTCAGGCAGGTCGCGCAGTTCCTGCAGAAAATGATAGCCGGATTTCCCGGGCATCATCACATCGGTAATGACAAGGTCCGGTTTGTAAGCCGCGACTTTGCGCAGGCATTCGTCGCCGTTCGCGGCCTGGTATATTTCATAACCGTTTTCCTCGAGGATGAAAACAACCGATTCGCGGATTTCGGGTTTGTCGTCGGCGACCAGGATTTTCTTTTTAATCATTTCGCTTGTCCCCGCCCGCCGCCCCGCCTTTGCACGGGGAGAAACTTAAGAGGGCTTTAAAAGTTTTGTTTTCTTTGGGGCCGTAAAAATCACTCCCGATTTCGATCTTCTCGCGGCCCTGCGAAATGCGCCGGTGATTGGTGTCGCGCAGTGAGTAAGCGCAGCCGCAGTACTGCTGCTGATAAAATCTTTCTTCGCGCGCAATGCGGATCATGCGCTGCGAACCTTCTTCCTTGCGCCAGTTGTAGCCCCAGTAGGTCACGCCCGGGAACAGCGCCGCGGCCGCTTCGCCGGCGCGCGTCACCTGGTCAAAATCCTTCCATCGCGAGATCCCGAGGCAGCTTGTGATCACTTTAAACCCGTTCCGGCTCGCATATTCCGCGGTCTTCACAAAACGCATTTCAAAACACATGGAACACCGCTCCCCGCGCTCAACGTCTTGTTCATGGCCCTTCATTTCGGAAAACCAGCGGTCCGCATCATAATCGGCATCAATAAACGGAATGCCGAGCTTTGCGGCGTAACGGATATTTTCTTCCTTGCGGATCTCGTATTCTTCGCGCGGATGGATATTGGGATTGTAAAAATAAACGGTGAGCCCGAGTCCGGCCTTGTGCATGTCCTCGATCACCGAGCCCGAGCACGGGGCGCAGCAGGAATGCAGCAGGACGCGCGTTTCACCGCCGGGCGGATTTAATCGTGTCTTTGGTTTCATGTTTCCAGGTCCCCTGAAGCTTAGTCCGCAGTTCTCATCGATTAGGCAAATCGATGAGAACTGCGGGTTAGAAGGATAATACGCAAAAAGGGCCGGAATATCCATTTGAATATCCGGCCGCAGGGCGGGCTGGCCTCCGGCACGGCCTTGTGCTGGAAGCGGTTTCATAAGTTTGCGTAAGCGCAAACGCCACCGTCATTGCGAGGAGGACGAAAGGCCGACGAAGCAATCTCCAAGGGGAAACCCGGATTGCCGCGCTCCCTTCGGGAGCTCGCAATGACAATAAACATAAATAGGGCTACCCCCCTCATCCTAACCTTCTCCCGCAGGGAGAAGGGACTTCTATATTTGGCAACTAACAGCTAACGGCTCTCGGTTTTTTTCCCCTCTCCCACCGGGAGAGGGTTGGGGTGAGAGGACAAATTTAAGTTAATTTAAAAAAATATTCTTCTTCCCCCCCTCATCCTAACCTTCTCCCGCAGGGAGAAGGGACTTCTATATTTGGCAACTAACAGCTAACGGCTCTCGGTTTTTCCCCCTCTCCCTTTCCGCCATAGGGAAATGACAGAGAGCAAATATTAGAAAACCTCGTTAATTATAATGAAACAATGTGCTAGAATTTCCGCCATGATCAAACTTGCAATGCTCGCCGTAGGCGGTATTTTGGGCACTTTGGCCCGGCATTTTCTCGGCGGGGCCGTCTACCGCTGGACGGGCGGCACCTTTCCCTACGGCACCGTGACCGTCAATTTGACGGGATGTTTCATCCTCGGCTTTCTGGCGGCCGTCAGCGCGCGCAAGTTCCTCTTCAGCCCGGAGCTCCAGCTCTTCCTGATGGTCGGTTTCTGCGGCGCCTTCACCACTTTTTCGACGTTTATCCTCGAGTCCAACAACCTGCTCGTCGAAGGCCGTTTTCTGCAGGCCTTTCTGAATGTTTTCGCCAGCGTGCTGTTCGGCCTGCTTTTTTTCCGGGCCGGCATCTGGTCCGGAGATGTCCTGTTTTAAAACGTCCCGATATTATTCCGGCGCAGCAATCTTTTTGGGAAGAGTGATCGTAAAAGTTGTCCCTTTGCCAAGGGTGCTTTCGATCCCGATTTTGCCGTTGTGGGCCTTGAAGGTCTTTTCGATGATCATCAGTCCGAGGCCGGTGCCTTTCTCTCCCTTGGTTGAGAAGAAGGCCTGAAACAGCCTGGCCTTGACTTCATCCGTCATCCCGATGCCGTTGTCCTCGATTTTAATCTGGTAGGTTTCCGCGTCCTTCGAGCGGACATCAATGCGGATGAACGGGTCTTTTTCGCCCGAAGCCTCCATCGCATTTTTTGTCATATTGAGAAGCGCGCGGTAAATCGAGCGTGATTCGCCGTCCACTTCGGGAAAACCTTCTTC
>MHFC01000063.1:2417-6663 GCA_001804025.1 Omnitrophica bacterium GWA2_52_8
GAATTCAAGCCGCACCCCGAACTGCCCGGCGCGGTCGCGTAAATCCTCATGCAGTTCGGCCAGCAGGTCCTGGTAACGGAATTTTTCGGGCCGGATCCGGTAGTCCTTGGTCAGACTCAGGAGCTCATAAACGAAGCCGTCCATTTCGCGGACGGCCTTCTGGATCCCGAAACGCCCTTTTTCCAGGTATTCCTTCTTGTTCTTTTCGACCCCCATCTTCAGGTATTCCTGCGAAAAAGTGGCCAGCTGGATAATATTTTTGATTTCGTGCAGGACAAAACCCATGGTCTGCCCGATCGCGGCAAGCCGCGCCATCTTGACGTTTTCCTCGATCAGCAGGATGGTTTTCAGTGCGCCCGCGAGCTGGAACGTAAGGTTCGTCGCGACGTCCCGGTCACTGGAACTAAATTCGGGCCGGGCCGCGACGCGCAGGAAAACGGCGATGCCGATCACGGCGTTCTGCACCAGAAGCGGAATAAAAAACCGGCGGGGTTCGTAAACGGGTTTGCCTTTGAGAAAAATTTCAAGCACACCGGCTTTAAGGTCTTCGCCGGCCGCGGCGGAGCCGGCCGCGCTCGATTCCTGCCACAGACGGTCCTGGCCGCTGCTCAGGAACAAGTAGCCGTCGTCGGCCTTGATCAGGTCGCGGGCCTGGTCCGCGAAAAAATCGCACAGGAGCTTGCGGTCCTGGAAGGACGCATAGATTTTTCCGATCTCGGCCGCGGCCTGGAGGTTGCGATCCGTCATAATGCTGGGATCTTAGCGGACAGCTCATGCGTTTGCAAGTCTCGATATCCTTATAATTCCGCCGTTGAGATTGATTCCGGATTCCCCTATAATGTCGCGGCACGACATCAAAAGGTTTTCTTCCATGACCGAGACATCTGTCGAAAAAATTTTTGAAATGACAAGCTCTCCGGATGAATTGAAGCTTATCCGCGGGAAAGTGACGGGCCTTCTCGCCCAAAGCGACCTGCCGCAGAAAGCCAAAGACGCCCTGCTTGTCGTTCTCGGCGAGGCCTGCACGAATGCCATCCGCCACGCCTACGGAAACCAGCCCGGGCACAAGATCATTGTGACGTACCGGGAAGACGGCGCAAAAGTCGTGCTGATCATCCGCGACTTCGGCAAGAAAATCGACCTCGCAAAAGTCCCCAAACCCCAATTACCGCCCCAAAAAGGCGGGGGTCTCGGCATCTATTTCATGGAGACAATGACGGATAAAATGCAGTATAATACCGCCCACGCCGAAGGTAACGAACTCATCCTGACCAAGTTCAAGGAAAAGGGCGCCCCTTCAAATCCGGCGGCCTGACCGTCTCAGGAGAAATGCAAGAAAAGGAGTCTTTGTGAAAGTCCAGATCCGTGAAGTTCAAACCGAAGTCAAAGCGGCTTTATTCGAAGGCGATTTGGATTTCCATTCCTCCCCGGAAGTCCGGAGCGAATTGTCAAAGCTGGCGGACTCCCAGACAAAAAAAATCATCATCGATTTGAAAAAAGTCAGTTATATCGACAGTTCGGGTCTTGCGACCTTCGTCGAGCTTTTCCAGCGCATGAAGCGTTACGGCGGCGAGCTGGTGCTTTTTAACCTGACGCAAGGTGTCCGCAGCGTATTTGAAATTGCCAAGCTTGACAGCGTTTTCCGCCTGGCCGGTTCCGAGCAGGAAGCCCTGTCGCTGGTTTCTTGACCGGCCGTCTTCCGTACACCGGCGGCTCCGAAGAGACAAATCAAACCGTAATCTCGTCGATTCTATGCTGACAAAAATAAATTCTTTTTTCGGGTCCCTCGGGAAAACCTTCCGCGACTGCATGGGCGAGCTTTCCCGCATCCGAAAGCTGATGGAGGAGTTTTTTTATTGGGGAATCATCGCACCCTTTACCGGCAAGCGCGGCATCGGCCGTGAAAATTTTGCCCGGCAGCTGACCTTCATGGGCAATGAGTCCCTTTTTATCGTCTTCCTCGTCTCCACATCGATCGGTGCCGTGCTGGCGCTGCAGGCCGCGTATCAGCTGAAACAATTCGGGGCCCTGCTTTATACCGGCGCACTTGTGAGCGTTTCGATGGCCCGCGAGCTGGGGCCGGTGGTCACGGCCATCGTGATTGCGGGCCGTGTCGGCGCCGCAATCACGGCCGAACTCGGCACCATGAAAGTCCAGGAAGAAGTCGACGCCCTGACGACGATGGGCATTCCCCCGATTTCGTTTCTTATCGTCCCGCGTATGCTGGCGATCATCGTCATGCTTCCCGTCCTGACCTGTTTGAGTTTCGCCGTCGGTATTTTCGGCGGGTTTCTTGTCGGAAGCCTCTGTCTCGGAATTGACGCAAACCTTTATATGAAAGCAAGTTTCGACGCCCTGGTCGCCAAGGACATCCTGACCGGACTCGCAAAAAGCTTCGTCTTTGCAGCGCTAATCGGCGTCATCGCCACCCATACCGGACTCTCGGTAAAGGGCGGCGCGGACGGGGTCGGAAAGGCCACCACGCAATCGGTTGTTGCGTCCATTATTTCGGTCATCGTTGCCGACGGCTTTTGCACGGCCATCTTTTTTTACGTCTTTTAGGGCTTCGCATGAAACAAGTCATTCAAATCCAAAACGTCATCAAACGCTTCGGCGACCGCGCCGTTTTAAACGGCATCAATTTTAATATCCATGAGGGTGAAACACTCGTCATCATGGGCGGCTCGGGCTGCGGCAAGAGCACGCTTCTCAGGAACATCATCGGGCTCATGCGGCCCGAAGAGGGCCGGATCATGATTTTCGGCAAGGACATGGCCTCGGCGCCGGACGAAGAGCGCAACCAGATCCGCAAAAGTTTCGGGATGCTTTTTCAGGGCTCGGCGCTTTTCAACTCGCTGACCGTCGGCGAAAACGTGGCGCTGCCTTTAAAGGAGCACACACAGCTCGACGAGCAAATCATCAAAATCATCGTGAAGGTCAAGCTCGAGCTGGTCGGGCTGACGGGCTTTGAAGGCCTTAAGCCCTACGAAATTTCGGGTGGCATGAAAAAGCGCGTCGCGCTCGCGCGCGCCATTGCGCTGGATCCTAAAATTGTTTTTTATGACGAACCCGGCGCCGGGCTTGACCCGATCACCGCGAGCGTCATCGACCACTTGATCATGGACCTGAGCAAAAAACTCAAAATGACTTCGGTTGTGGTCACGCATGAAATGAAAAGCGCTTTCAGGATTGCGGACCGGATGGTCATGCTGCACCAGGGGCGCGTGATCGCCGAGGGCACGGCCGAGGACATCCGCAATTCGACCAATCCCTACGTTCATCAATTCATCCACGGGGAAATGGACGGCCCCGATCATTTTCAAAAAACCCGTGACGACTATTTGAAAGGAATCTTTGGCAATGTCTAAAATCAGCGAATTCACCCAATCGGAAATCCGTTCCGGTATTCTCGTTTTTGTTTCATTTTGCGTCTTGATCGCCCTGATTTTTATGTCGGGCAGCTACACCCCGTTTCAGAAAAAACGGCACCTCGAAATCGTCTGGAACTACGTCAACGGTCTGCAAAAAAATGCGCCGGTACACGTGGCCGGCCATCCGGTCGGAAAGGTCAAGGAAATCCGCTTTCTCGGAAACGAAAACCCGCAGGTCCTGGTCATCTGCTCGGTTTCCGATGATGTCATCTTGAGAAAAGACGCCGAGGCCTTCCTGAACGTCGCCGGATTTATGGGCGAGATGTTTGTGGAACTCAGCCCCGGGTCCGCAGGCCAGGCGCCGCTCGGGGAAAACGAGCGCATCACGGGCTTCGACCCGATCCCGCTCATGGAACTTGTCAAAAAGGGCGCCGAGCTGACCGAAGAGTTTGAAAAAATCACGAAGTCCTTGAGCGGAATCGTGGTGTCGTTAGAAGGTATTGTCGGTGAAAACCGCGAAGAAATGGACCACATCTTCGACAATCTGGATTCGGCCACGGCCAATATGAATGAAATGACCGCCGACCTCAAACATCACCCCTGGAAGCTGCTGCGCAAGGGCAAGGAAAAGTCCATGGATGAAATTCTTGAGGAAGCGTCGGAAAAAAGGACCTCCTCAGAAGATTCAGAGAATTAGTCCGGTTTTCTCATCGATTCGTCTAATCGATGAGAAAACCGCTTTGGACGCATGGGGTTGCATCCAAAGTTTTGCGCCCGCGTTGTAACAGGGCGCAAAAGACAACCCCTGTGGTACAAATGAAAAAGCCCATTTGCACCACAGCCTCCGCGAGGGCATTTCTCATGGGTGATGAGAA
>MHFC01000064.1:0-6468 GCA_001804025.1 Omnitrophica bacterium GWA2_52_8
CCTGTTAAAACGCGGGCGCAAAACTTTGGATGCAACCCCATGCGTCCAAAGCGGTTTTCTTATCGATTCACCTAATCGATGAGAAAACCGGACTAAACCCGCGGGTTTGTCATATGCGGCGTTGTTGCAGGCTGCAGCGAAGGTCATAGCCTGATCTTCGGAGGGCCTGTGACAGCGCCGTTTTTATTTGTGCTTGCTCCGGTTTGGAACCGGGACTGATTTCTGATTTGGCAGGAGCGGAGCAGGGGGCTAGCGCTGCGTCAACCTTGTCTTGACGGGTACGCGGCACTGTGCGATTGAAATGAACAACCCGTCATTTCAATCCGGACGATGCACTAAGTAATCATTCAAAAGTCTTTTGCTGTTTGTGAGCCGTCATTCCCGCACGTATTTTCCGCCAAAGGCGGATCAGCCTCAGGCTGAGGCGGGCAGGGCCAATGTCAGATCCCCGCTTAATACATGCGGGGATGACAAAATATTAAAAGACTTATGCACTGTTACTTAGCCCGAGCAGTGGGACACCACGGCTTTGCATTTTCCTTTGAAGAAACTCTTATTGCATTTACCGAGCGCCTGCTCGGCGGCGATCCGGGACGTGGAATCCCGTCCCGACGTCACATGCCGGCCGTCGCTTGCCACCGCGCCGCAGCTATTATAAAACCATACGACCGACTTGCATCCCGAGCCGTTATCAGAGCAATTTTTAAGGGCCACCTTTTCAGCTTTTTTGCGGCTCGTCCAGCCGTGAGAGTAACCGTAAGCGCCGTTACGCTTGCTGTAGGCGATGGCGCCATAGATTTTGCCTCCGCCGCTTGGGCCGCTATCGCGGCAGCTCGATGAGCACCGCGCCTGGGTGTCGCTGCAATAACTGACGTTAACTCCCGGTTCCGGTTTCCAACAGCCGGAAACTTGCAGACATTCGGTGTAGCAGTCTGCTGCTCTCGCATCGGCTGCGCCAAAGCAGGCGAAAAAAAGAAGCGCGAAAAAGACAAGAAGTAATTGTTTCATGTCTTGGAGTATAATCTCAAATCATCATTTTCGAAATATTAAAATCGGCCCCGGGCACGCAGGTTTTCTTTAAATCTAAACTCCGCCGTTACGCCCGCCAAACGGGTGTCGAAATTGTCCAGCAAACCTGCAACCGCAATTTTTTAATGCTTTATACTGTATTTCGGGTGCCTACGAGAAGGGGATCATAGCGGGTCTCAAGGGACCCGAGCGCCTGTCGCAGGGGAAGACAAAAAAACAGGAGTCTGTAGGGCCTCCGGTTTTTTTATCCCATGTTCCGCGTGAAGTTCGAAAAAAACTCAGGCTTTCACCTTTTCCGGGATCCGCATCTTGTAAAAGGATTTCCAAACGAAGAACAGTCCCACGATGAAGAAAACAGTCCCGCCGATGCGTGTCGTCATGGGGTTCATCTTGAGCGCGATCTCGACGGCCAGCATGCCGAAGAGTGTTGAGAATTTGATGATCGGGTTGAGTGAAACGGACGTCGTGTCCTTGAAGGGATCTCCGACGGTGTCGCCGATGACGGTCGCGGCATGGAGCGGCGTGTTTTTCTCGCCAAAGTCGACTTCGACGAGCTTCTTCGCATTGTCCCAGGAGCCGCCGGCATTGGCCATGTACATGGCTTGAAAGAGCCCGAAGACCGCGATGCCCATGAGGTAGGCGATGAAGAAATACGGGTCGAAGAGCGCGAATGCAAGCGTGAACGCGAGAAGGCCGAGGAAGATATTCCACATTCCCTTTTGCGCATACTCGGTGCAGATCCGGACAACCATGATGGAATCTTCGCGATGCGCGGTTTTCATGTCGAGTTTCATGTTCTTCTTGATGTACTCGACGGCCGAATAGGCTCCGGTGGTTACGGCTTGGATCGAGGCTCCGCAGAACCAGTAAATTACCGCCCCGCCGCAGAGAAATCCGAGCAGGACCGGCGATGCCGTGAGCGATAGCTTTTCGTGCAGCAGGATTTCCCCGATGTTCTCAGGAACGAACCCGCCCGCCGCAGCCGCAACGGCCCCCGCGCGCAAATGTTCCTGGAGAAGGAGAATGATCGAGAAGATCATTGTCGTGGCGCCCGCGACAGCCGTCGCGATAAGGACGGGTTTTGCGGTCGCTTTAAAAGTATTGCCGGCCGAGTCGTTGGCCTCGAGGTAATGCTTGCCGGTCTTGAAGTCGGGCTTGAAACCGAAGTCCCTCTCGATCTCTTTCTCGATGCCGGGGATCGATTCGGTCTGCGCCAGCTCGAAGATCGACTGTGCGTTGTCCGTCACCGGGCCGTAAGAGTCCACGGCGATGTTCACCGGGCCCATGCAGAGGAAGCCATACGCGACGAGGCCGAATGCAAACACCGAGGCGTGCGGCATGATGTTCTGGAGTCCCATTCCCGAGAGGAGGTACGCCACAAACATGAGTCCCGCAATGAGAATCCCTTTCCAAAAAGCCGAGAACGAACCCGACACGATGCCTGACAGGATCGTCAGGGACGCCCCGCCTTCGCGCGAAGCCGTCACGATCTCGTGGACGTGCTTCGAATGCGAGGATGTGAAGACCTTCGTGAATTCCGGGATAAGGAACGCGCCGAGAGTGCCGCAGGTGATGATTGACGCAAGCTTCCACCACAGCGTCGGGTTCGCAAGGTCGCCGACGAGCAGGTACGACATCCCGTAAGAAGTGGAGATGCAAAGCGTCGTGGCGATCATGATGAGCCGCGTCAGCGGCTCCTCGAAATCGAATTGCTTTAGACCCTCATACCGGATTTCGGAGATGATCTTGTTGATGAAGTACGAAAGCCCCGACATGAAGTCCATCAGGAAGCGCATTGCGAAAATCCAAACGATAAGCTTGGCCTGAAGCGTCGGTTCCTTTACGGCGAGTGTAATAAAGGAAATAAGCGCGACGCCCGTGACGCCGTAGGTTTCGAAGCCGTCGGCGGTTGGCCCCACCGAGTCCCCGGCATTGTCACCCGCACAGTCGGCGATGACGCCCGGATTGCGCGGATCGTCCTCTTTAACATGAAAGACGATCTTCATGAGGTCCGAGCCGATGTCGGCGATCTTGGTAAAGATGCCGCCTGCGATGCGCAGTGCGCTCGCGGCGAGCGATTCTCCGATGGCAAAACCGAGGAAACAATAGCCGACAATATCCCGCGGCACGAAAAGGAGGATGATCACCATCATGACCAGTTCAACGGAGATCAAGAAAAGGCCCACCGACATTCCCGCACGCAGAGGGATGTTCACGACTTCCCACGGGATGCCGCGCAGGGATGCAAAGGCGGTGCGGGCATTGGCGTAGGTATTGATGCGGATCCCGTAATAGGCGACGAGCGTTGAACCTCCCATGCCGACGACGGAAAAAAGAAGGACCAGGCCCAAAGTTGTCGCGGATTCATGCTGGAGTCCGACGAAGTAATAGGACATCGCGCACGCAATGATGCCGAACAGGATCGCCAGGAACTTGACCTGCTGCTTGAGGTAGGTTTGGCAGGTCTTGAAGATCGTTTCCGCAATGGCGAGCATTGATTTATGGGCCGGGAGTGCCTTGATTTTCACAAACTGATAAAGAGACAGCCCCACTGTTCCGAGGATCACCATCGCCCCGTAAAGCAGGATCTGATAGCCGGTGAGTCCGCCGAACAAATCGAAGCGCCCCTCGTGAAGGTCCGGAATCTTCAGGTCCGCTTCGCTGGCCCAAGCGGCGCCTTGCCCCATACAGAGCGCACTCATAAATAGTAGGTGATTAAAAATTTTTTTCATATGTCTCCGGCTGAAAATTATTATCGGTTAACTTTCTTTTGCCGAACCCATATCCTTTGAGCAGAATTTGATGGATTCGGCCGCCTATGTTAGCGTAAGAACCGGAAAAATTCCACGCAAAGCTTTCGCGGCAACCATATAAAAAGGCGCCATTTCGCGCAAACGGGACTCTTTCCGCGGTCTTAGTCCGGTTTTCTCACCGATTAGGTGAATCGATAAGAAAACCGCTTTGGACGCATGGGGTTGCATCCAAAGTTTTGCGCCCGCGTTTTAACAGGGCGCAAAAGACAACCCCTGGGGTACAAATGAAAAAGCCCATTTGCACCACAGCCTCCGCGAGGGTATTTCTCATTGGTGATGAGAAATGCGGGTTAGTGATCCCCTATAAAATCGTCCAAAACAGGGCAGGGATTTAACGAAAAAATGACGTCCCTGAATAACCCCGGAGTTTCGGCCGTTATAAACGGGGTGCGGGCGTGTTCCGCCAGGATTTTGACCGAAAGAGCTTACCGGAACCCATAAAGTTATGGCCGGCTCATCTTACTTTAGGGAGGCGGTTTTTGGCGCTTGACTATATCTGCTTATGCAAATATGCTTTCAGCATGAAACTGACCGACTTGCAAAAAGTATTCGACGCGCTGGCGGACCCGACCCGCTTTAGAATTTTGAGTCTTCTTCAAGAGGGGGAGCTTTGCGTTTGTGATTTCATGCGGGTGCTGAAAGAGCCTCAATCCAAAGTTTCCCGTCATCTGGCTTATTTGCGCCGCTCCGGCGTAGTCGAAGCGCGCAAAGAAGGGCTTTGGATGTATTACCGTCTGGCGCAGCCGAAACTCAAAACTTTTCGGGCGGTTCTTAAGACACCTGGCCATGCCCGGCACGATTTTGAAGAGCTTGAAAAGGACTTCAACGAATATAAAAAGAAAAGAGGCGTCCTCATCGCGTGCTGCCAATAATTTTTTTTGACCCCAATATATCTGCATTAGCAGATACAGTAAAGGAGGTGATTTCGATGGATTGTTGCGATGGTGCGGGATGCTGTTAATTGTCCAAAAGTCCCTGAGAAGACGGCCGTCAATCGGCGGCTGTCTTCAAAAGGGCAAAACAAATTAACCTTAACGGAAATAAAATGAACCCAAAGAAAAAGTTGTCCTTTTTGGATCGATTTCTCACACTGTGGATTTTCCTCGGGATGACGGCGGGCGTTGTGTCCGGTTATTGGTTTTCTCAAATCGCCCGTTTCTGGAATCATTTTCAGGTTGGCAGCGTGAATATCCCGATAGCCGCAGGATTGATTCTGATGATGTATCCGCCGCTTGCGAAGGTGAAGTATGAGGAATTGGGCGACGTCTTCCGGAATAAAAAGGTTTTGGGGCTGTCGCTTGTTCAAAATTGGATCATCGGCCCGGTTTTGATGTTTGTCCTCGCTGTCATTTTTCTTCGCGGTTATCCCGAATACATGATCGGCTTGATTCTGATCGGCCTCGCCCGCTGCATTGCCATGGTGATTGTCTGGAATGAACTCGCAGACGGCGATACCGAATATTGCGCGGGGCTTGTCGCATTCAATTCGATTTTTCAGGTCTTATTCTTTTCGGTCTACGCCTGGATTTTTATCACCGTTATGCCTAAATGGTTTGGGCTGGAAGGAGCGGTTGTCGATATCCGCATGGGACAGATCGCGGAGAGCGTTTTTATTTATCTGGGGATCCCCTTTTTGGCGGGGATGATGACGCGATTTGCCCTGATCAAACTTAAAAGCAAGGAATGGTATCAAGCGGCGTTTATTCCCCGCATCAGCCCCGTTACGTTTATGGCGCTGCTGTTTACCATCTTTGTGATGTTCTCCCTCAAAGGGGAATACATCGTCAAGATTCCGATGGATGCTGTCCGCATTGCGGTCCCATTGCTCATTTATTTCGTGGTCATGTTCGTGCTTTCGTTTGCTTTAAGCAAAAAGGCCGGTGCGAACTATGCGCAATCCGCGACGCTTTCGTTTACCGCAGCCAGTAATAACTTTGAGCTTGCGATTGCGGTCGCCGTTGCAGTTTTTGGCATTAATTCAGGAGCCGCTTTCGCGGCCGTTATCGGCCCGCTCGTGGAAGTGCCGGTCCTTATCAGTTTGGTCAATCTTGCCCGCTGGTTTAAGAAAAAATACTTTGTGAGCATTGAGGCCTGCCGATGAAGGCCAAAACCCGCGTTCTTATCCTTTGCACCGGAAACTCTTGCCGGTCCCAGATGGCCGAAGGCATCTTAAGGCATCACGGCGGCGATAAGTTTGAAGTTTTTAGCGCGGGGACAAAACCTTCAAAGGTTAACGAAGCCGCCGTTGAAGTCATGCGCGAAATCGGCATTGATATATCCGGCCAGCGCTCAAAAAATGTCAGCGAGTTTAGCAGGCAGCATTTTCATTATATTATTACTGTCTGTGACAACGCCAAAGAAGCCTGCCCGGTCTTCCCCGGAAGCGGCATCCGGCTGCATTGGGCATTTCCCGACCCGCCGCACGAAAAGAAAAGGACCCAAGCGGTCATGGATGAGTTTCGCCGTGTCCGGGATTTGATTCACGAAAAATTCAGGAGCGCCGCGGTTACGGGTCAATTCAATGAATCGCGGGATTAGGACGCGGTTTGAAGCCGCCGGCGCCTTTATTGTGAACTCCGCGCTTCGGGCCCGGTACCTGCCTGGTATGGTTGCCCTGTCCAAAGGG
>MHFC01000064.1:6522-6874 GCA_001804025.1 Omnitrophica bacterium GWA2_52_8
GTTACGCGGTTGAGGCGGAAAGGGGGAAATCATCCTCGGACATTCTGTCGCCGGGGATGTCATTTTCTTCTGAGGCTTCTTTTTCTTTAGACGGTGCCTCTTCTTTGGGTTTTTCCTCTTCTCCGGTGTTTTCCGCTTTTTGAATTTCAGCAGGCTCACCGCTTGCAGGCCTGTTTGGCGTGTGGCCATTAAAAACTATGACAGGGCCTGTGTCACTGCTGTTTTCAAAGACATCGTCTCCCGTGTCCGCTTGTAATGCCGGCACGGCGGCCGAAAGCATCGCAACAAATACGACCCACATTCCCGCAATTTTTTTCATGGACGTGTCCGGCGGTTGCCGTTTTTCTCCTTT
>MHFC01000064.1:6908-9692 GCA_001804025.1 Omnitrophica bacterium GWA2_52_8
TGCAAGTTATTGGAAAAGCAAAGATAATGGCGATAATGCAATAATATTTTATATATTGATATGAAATGATCGGTTGGTTGGGTCTAGCCCGCATTTCTCATTACCAATGAGAAATGCCCTCGCGGAGGCTGTGGTGCAAATGGGCTTTTTCATTTGTACCACAGGGGTTGTCTTTTGCGCCCTGTTAAAACGCGGGCGCAAAACTTTGGATGCAACCCCATGCGTCCAAAGCGGTTTTCTTATCGATTCACCTAATCGATAAGAAAACCGGACTAGAAAGGGGCGATTGCCGGTTAAGATGGAGTTCGGGCCGAACTTCCGGAATGACGGGGCCGATTATCGATTGAGCCACCGCAGATTTCAATGTTAATCAAAAACGGCAATTGCCAGTTGCCGGAGGAAATGTTAATCTTTGTCCGTTATGAAAAAAAATCTCCGAATTTTTCTGGCGGTTGCGGCATTGTCGGGAATTATTAATTGTTTTGTTGTGGAACCAGCGATTGCCGTCCAGGAAGAAACGGTTTGCCTTTCCGATGACGGGCATGACTGCTGTTTTGTCTGCTGTTCTTTCAACCATCAAATCCTTCAAAGTTCGTCTGCTTCTTTCAGCCCTTCCATGGGTCTCTCCGGTTTTGTTTCTTCAAGCAGTCCCGTCCGCCCGGACGTTCCTGTCAAAACGATTTTTCATCCGCCCCTGTTCCGCTGATTCCTGACGCCCGGAGTCTGTCCAAAATTGTTTAACTTTTTGTCTTTTCTCCGAAAAAGGAGCGTGTATGCATCGACGTCTGATTTTTCTGTTCCTGTTAATTTCATTTCAATCCCCGGCTTTTTCGGAACCGACGCTTGAAATGAAGGTTAACGAATTAAGCAAACTGGTCCATGAGCTGCAGCAAACCGTGGCGATTCAGCAAAGTGAGATTGACGTGTTAAAAAGCGCACGGGGGATCAATGTGCCGGGGCAGGCCGTCGCGGCCGGATCTCCCGAGAAACCTTC
The DNA here is from genome assembly GCA_001804025.1 of Omnitrophica bacterium GWA2_52_8. Taxonomy (GTDB): domain Bacteria; phylum Omnitrophota; class Omnitrophia; order Omnitrophales; family Aquincolibacteriaceae; genus GWA2-52-8. The sequence continues at coordinate 7,903 of MHFC01000064.1, forward strand.
CTCGGCGACGAGCGGCAGGTGGAATCCCGACATCGGCGTGATTGCCGACGCGTTGTTTAAGCACGATTCCCCGCAGACCGATGCCGGAGGAGCCGACCGTCTCAGCATCCGCGAACTGGAGCTGGTGATGGGGAGCTATGTGGACGCTTATTCGCGCATGGATGTGAATATAGCCCTTTCCGATTTTGAGGATGTTCATATTCAGGAAGCTTACCTGACCCGTTTTGGCTTGCCTTGGGAAACAACCGCTCGTATCGGGCGCTCAAAGCCGAAAGTCGGCAAGGCCCTGCTTTTTCACAGGGATATTCTGGATACGGTGGATTATCCGCTCGTGATTCAGCGTTACTTTGGGGACGACGGATTAAACAAAACCGGTGTGGACCTCACGCGGTCTCTCGATCTTCCGTTTAATTCGGCGCATGAAATCAGCGCCGGCATTATTGAGGGAGGGAACGGGGAGGGCGGGACTGTCTATGGCGACGCAAGGCGCCGGCCGACGGTTTACAGCCATCTGAAAAATTTCTGGGACATCTCGGACGTGACCAATTTCGAGCTGGGCGCTTCCCACATGATCGGTTCCTCGGATGATGACGGCGGCATGGAAAACAATATCGCCGGCGTTGACGGGACCCTCATGCATTTTTACGGACCGGACCAGCGCATAAAACTTCAAAGCGAGTTGTTTTATCTCAATCAGAGAGGGTTGGAAGATGAAAACCGTCTGGGAACGTACGGGCATTTCGACGTGAAGTTTCACAAACGCTGGTCGGCCGGCCTGCGCTTCGATTATGCCCAGCTCGTGAACCATCCGCTGAGAAGTTCGGGCGGGACGGACAGCGGCTATACCGGATACATCACTTTTTTCCAAACCGAGTTTGCGAGATGGCGCCTGCAGTACAACCATATTGAATCTTCGCGAGGCAAAGACGATGACCAATTCCTGATTCAGGGCATCTTTGCCATCGGTGAACACAAACATAAATTACAGTGAGGGGTCAATGAAAATACAAACCGCAGTATCTTTTTTGGTCCTGGCCTCCGTCATGAACAGCCCGGCGTTTGCCCATGAAGGCCATCACGAAATGAGCGTGCCGTCTCATGCCGGTCCGGTTGAGGCCATCAGCGGGCGCAAGTTGAAAATTGTCGCGACGACCACAACGTTCGCGAGCCTTGTGCGGGCCATTGCAGGCGACCGGGCAGAGGTGAAAAGTATCTCGCTTCCGAAATTCAACACGCACTTCTTTCAGCCGAAATTCAGCGATGTCCGGAATGTGCAAAAGGCCGATTTGTTTGTCCAGGCCGGCCTTGATCATGAGCTTTGGACGGACGCAATTCTGGAAGCGGCCGGCAAACCCCGGCTTTTCCGAGGGGCGGAGAATAACATTCAGATGTCGGAAGGCATCCATTTGCTCGAGGTGCCGCAGGGCAATCTTTCCCGGGCCGAGGGTGATGTGCATATTTTCGGAAACCCTCACATTTGGATGAGTCCCGAAAATGCGCGGATCATGACCGTCAATTTTCTGGAAAGGCTGAAGACGCATAATCCCGAAAACGCCGCTTATTATGATAAAAATGCTAAAGCGTTTCTGGAACGCCTGGACACAAAAATTCCGGAATGGAAACAGGCGGCCGCAGGGGTTGCGGGGAAGGAAGTGATTTCCTATCATAAGGACATTGCCTATTTTGCCGACTTCATGGGCTTTAAGGCGCAGCGTTTTTACGAACCGAAGCCGGGAATCCCGCCCACCCCGAAAGAGCTTATCTCCCTTCAAAACTATATGAAGAAAAAC
>MHFC01000064.1:9713-19397 GCA_001804025.1 Omnitrophica bacterium GWA2_52_8
GGAACCGACGACTACATCGGTCTATTTGACTACAATGTTAAAACTATTAGCGAGGCTTTGTCCGCCAAAGACGGATCCGCCTCGACAATGAAAGGCGGAAAATAAATGAGCGACCTTATCAATCTGATGACGTATCCGTTTTTCGCGTGTCTGGTTCTGACCGGCATTCACACCTATCTGGGCCAGCATGTTATTGAACGCCAGGTTATTTTTGTCGACCTTTCACTGGCCCAGATTGCGGCCCTCGGTGCGAGTATCGCGCTTGTGACGGGCCATGAGCTGAACAGCCCGCTGTCTTACTGGCTTTCACTTGCGTTCACGGTGCTCGGGGCGGTCGTTTTTGCGTTCAGCCGTTTCAAAAAACAACTCATCCCGCAGGAGGCCGTGATCGGCGCTTCCTACGCCGTCTCCGCCGCGCTTTTGATTTTGGTTTTGAGCCTTGCCGATGAAGGTGACGAGCATATCCGCGAAGCCCTGATCGGAAAACTGCTTCTGGTTACCGGCCCGGAAGTCCTGAAGATGTTTTTGATCTACGCGGTCATCGGCATTTTCCATTATGTTGTGCGAGACAAATTCTTCCTGATTTCAAAAGGCCATGAAGAGGCCGCAAAGAAACTGAATGTTTATTTCTGGGACTTCCTTTTTTACGTTTCTTTCGGAATCGTCGTTACGAGTTCCGTCAAAGTGGCGGGCGTGCTGCTGGTGTTTTCGTTTCTGGTTATTCCCGCAGCCTGTTCGATTCTTTTTGCGCAGGCGATCAAAAACCGCCTGCTTGCGGGATGGACCATCGGCTTTGCGGCGAGTGTTTTGGGCATGCTCGGTTCCTATTATTTTGACCTGCCGACGGCCCCCGCGATTATTTGTATTTTGGGAGCGGTGCTTTATGTCTCAATCTTTATCAAGAACATGAGCCGGGCACAGTAAATGAAATCCGGCCCGGAGAGTCATTGGAACAGCGTATACCGGATGAAAACCCCGGAACAGGTGAGCTGGTTTCAGCCCCGCTTGGAAAAATCTCTTGAGCTGATCGCAATCTCGGGCGTTGATAAAAAAGAACGGATCCTGGATGCCGGGGGCGGTGCGTCAACTCTTGCAGGCGACCTTCTCACGAGGGGATATGAAAATATTACGGTCCTCGATATTTCGGGGCAGGCGCTGCAAAAAGCGAAGGACCGGCTGGGAAAAACCGCTGACAACATGACCTGGATTGAAGCAAACATTACCAAAGTTGATCTTTTGGAAGATAGTATTGCCCTCTGGCACGACCGGGCCGTCTTCCATTTTTTAACGGCAGAAAAAGACAGATGGGCCTACGCCAAAACCCTCAATAAAGCCCTTAAGCCGGGCGGTTATTTGATTCTGGCTTGCTTCAGTCTTGAGGGACCCTCCAAGTGCAGCGGTTTAGAGGTCATGCGGTACAGCCCCGAAACACTGAGCCGGGAACTGGGCCCCGGTTTTTCACTGGTTCAAAGTGATTTTGAGAACCACAAAACACCTTTTGGGACACAGCAAAATTTTGTTTATTGTTTGTTTCGAAAGCGTTGAGCTGATGCAGTCCGTCAAAAAAAATCTTTGTCGACGATAAGATGCATTGCGGGTACCGCTACCGGCTGCCGGCGCCGTCAGGTTTTTTTGTTTGTTCCGGGCCCGCCGTTCCCCTAAAATGGCGCCAGTCACGCAATCCCGCTTTTAACTGAGCTTTTGCAAAATGGCCGGTGCCCATAGGGGACAGGCAGTGAAGTATTGCCTGATAATCATAAAGAGGCACCCCCGTTGAGGGAATCTGGTAAATTGTAATTTATGAAAAAACCAGAACCCAGCCCCGAAAGGGCGACGGTTATTAACCAAACGGAGGTGCCAGATGGAATTGTATGGCGCAATCGATTTACATTCAAACACACTGCTGTCCCAACATTAGTTGAATAGTAGTAATTGGTTAGGACTTTCGTGGTGCTCGGTTTCGTAATCAAAGTCCGTAAGTACTTGTAGCATAGGCACTTTTTCAAATAGGGTGACGCTCAAAATCTGTAGAATTGTGTAAAGGCTGTGGTCGAGTCCCAGTCGCTTTTTGAGAATGGCCACCAGGACATAAACCGAAACGGCGGTCCAGACCTGGGTCTTGACGGCGTTTTCTGAGGTGCCGTAAAAGACTTTGATTCTCAGATGCTGCTTGATCCATTTGAAAAATAGTTCTACCTGCCAGCGGCATTTGTAAAGCTGAGCAATCGTCAAAGCGGGCAAGAAAAAGTTGTTGGTCAGAAACGAGAGGCGCTTTTTTGTTTCGGCATCGAAGTAGCGAACGCGCCGGAGTTTCTCCGGATAAGCTTCGGCTGAATAGAAAGTCGCAAGCATGATGGTTTGATCCGAGATCAATCCGGAGGATTTGTCGATCGCATGCGAATAGAGTCTTCGGAATTGGAAATTGCTTTTGGAACGAATGACAAAGAAAGCCAGGGCTTGATGGAACCGGTAAAGACGCTCGAAATCGAGATAGCCGCGATCCAGGACGTAGAAGGAGCCGGGTTCTGGAATGAGATCGTCCAAGACATTGACATCGTGGACTTTTCCCTCGGTAATCTGGATAAACGAAGGGATCGAGCCGCGCAGATCCAGAAGCGTGTGGAGCTTGACGGCGGCCTTGTGTTTTCGGAATCTCGCCCAGGGAAAAAGAGAAAGACACAGATCGATTGTGGTCGAGTCGAAGGCATAAACGGTTTGATCGAGTTCGACCCCGAAAGGATCGTCGGCATAAAGATGCCGTGCTGTGTGAACCAGGACTTGGGCAAAGTCGGCCCAGATTCGCCAGTCGCGCGTTTCGTTGGCATGGGCCAGATTGTTGCGGGAAATTCCTCCGCGGATTCCCATGTGATAAAGTTTGTTGCTCATGGCCCGAAGGCAGGCTTCGATATCGCGCAGGCTTTCCCGGTAACTCAACTGCGCGAAGGCCATCACCAGAAATTGATCGAGGCATGAAAATGTTTTTGTTTTGTAGTCGCCGTGGTAACGCTGGACGCATTTGCGAAACTCCGGAAGCGGCAGATGCTCCATGACTTGGGTGAAAATAGTTTTGCCAGTATTCATAAGCCATCCCTTTCTTGGAACTGGAATGGCTAAAGCGTACCGGCGATTTCAAATCGATTACAGACATTTTGGGTAATAACATGTTAACTCTCAATGAGTTGCAACAAATCCTAAATCAAACGTTGGGACAGCAGTGATACAATCACTATAAAATGAACATTGGAAAAAACTTATTCGTTAAAACATTTAATAAGCCCTTATTATTGGTTTATTTTTAACATGGAAATGTGAAACCTTTATGGAATCCGTTATGGTAAGTCATAAAAAAAATATTCTGGTGGTGGAAGATAATCCGTCGCTGCAGCAAATTATTCCTGTCCGGTTATCGCATGACAGTCATGCGGATTTTAATGTGGAGGTGGTTTCGTCCCTGGCGGAATGTCTGAAGAATGTCGAAAAACAAAGACCCGATTTGATCCTGCTTGATCTGGGGCTTCCGGACTGCGATGGAATCGAGACCTATAAGCAAGTAAGGCAGAATGCCGCGGCGGTCCCGATTGTTATTTTAACGGCACTGAATGATGATCTTTATGCGACGGAAGCCATGCGATTGGGGGCGCAGGACTATTTCGTCAAATCTTTCTTTGATATGAAGCGGCTGTCCAGAGATGTGACATTTGCCATCCGGCGGTCGGAAGCCGCAAGGATAAATGGGCTGAAAATTCAGGAAATCATAAAAGTTTTTGAAAGCGCGGATATCGGGATCCTGGCGTTGGGGAACGATCAGAAGATTATTGCATTTAATGCATACGCAAAAACAAAACTTCATCTTGATTCAAACGATTCCGCGCAGTTCAATTTCAGTCAATTTTTTCCTGATAGGACATGGAAAAAAGCCGAAGCGATGCTGGGTTCAAATGATGCCGGGACAATGCACGGGGACCTTGAAATGCGGGCTCTTATGGGAAACGTGCTCGACGTTGAAGCGGCGATCTGTTGTCTGGCCGGCGAAGCGGAGGAACGCGAAAATTTGCCAAAGGTTTTTCTGTTTCATGACGTTTCGGACAAAAAAAGGGCGATGCGGTATCTTGAGGAAAACAACCTGCAGCTCGAAAAATTTTCCAAGCAACTGTCTTTGACGAATGAAAAACTCAAAAAAACAGATGAGTTCAAATCAAATTTTCTTGCGGCGGCTTCTCACGAATTGAGGGCGCCGTTGACGTCGATTAAAGGGTATGTTTCCATGATTTTAAAAGGCCAGGCGGGCGCCCTGACCGATAAACAAAAACGGTATCTCGAGAATGTTGAAAATTGCGGAGACCGGCTGCACCGGCTGGTAAACAGCCTTTTGAATATCAGTGAAATCGAGATGGGTCTCACAAAAATGAATATTGTGCTAACCGATATTACGCCGTTGGTTCAGGAGGAAGTCCGGCTGTTTGAAGTGCAGGCGGGCAATAAGTCCATCTCCATGGACCTCAATATCGATTCTCCCTTAACCGGTATTTATTGCGACCCCGATCAAATTCGCCAGGTGATCGATAATTTGCTTAGCAATGCCGTCAAATATACCCGCAAAAAAGGCAGCATTTTCCTGCGTGTTTCGAATGCCGGAGCCGGTGTGACCGTCCGGGTGGAGGATTCCGGTATCGGAATCAGGAAAGCGGACTTGGAAAAGATCTTTGAGCCGTTTAATGATCTGAATCGTTTTGATGATGAGAAAAAAAATGAAGAGAGCAGCGGCTTGGGATTGAGCTTGGTGAAAAGGATTATCGAGGCTCACGGCGGCACGATAAAAGTTGAAAGTAAAATCGGTAAAGGAACGGCGTTTTCAATTTTTTTCCCGGCAGACAGGAGAAAGAATTCTTAGTGAAATGCGTCCGGAAAAGAGCGCGAAATATTCTGACACGTTAATTCCGCGCTCGAAATTTTTGCGACTCTGTTTTGTGTCCTCACCCTGGATGAATTATGCATTTCTTAAACAAGACAGAGAAGCTGGGCAAGCCGGCAGGAGGATGAATCCCGCCGGCTTGCCGAATTTTTCAAGAACATGAATCGATATTAAGGTGCGAAACCCCGTATGATCCCCAAAAAAAATATTCTGGTGATTGATGATGATCCGATGATCCGCGAAGTGGTGTCTGAAACTTTGTCCGCCGCCGGTTATGAAGTGCGTGAGGCCGCTTCAGGGGCAAAGGGGCTTGAACATATCGCCAAACAAAAACCTCACCTTGTTTTTTTGGATATCCGCATCGGTGCGACCGAAGACGGCTTGGTGATTTTACAGCAGATCAAAAAAAAGTATCCGGAACTTGCGGTCATCATGATGAGCGCTCACGGCACGATCAAAACGGCATTGCGCAGTATCAAACTGGGAGCTTACGACTATTTGGAAAAACCATTTGAGCTTGAAGATCTGGAACTTAAAGCCAAACTTTATTTTGAGAAATATGAATTGTCTGAGGAGGTTATCGAGCTGCGGCGCGAGCTGGGTCCGGACTACATGTTTAAACGTATCATCGGTAAAAGCGGTGCGATGGAGAAGGTGTTTGATCTGATGGATGTGGCCGCCAAGAGCGATATCAATACCCTTTTATTCGGAGAAAGCGGTACGGGCAAAGAGCTTATTGCCCGCGCCATTCATCTTAACAGCGACCGTAAAGAAGGCCCCTTTGTGGCCGTGAATTGTATGGCCATTCCCGATAATCTCCTGGAAAGTGAATTGTTCGGGCATGAAAAAGGGGCATTTACGGGAGCGGTCCAACAGCGCATCGGAAAGTTCGAGCAGGCCCAAACCGGAACGATTTTTTTGGATGAAATCGGGGATCTGTCGATGCCTCTTCAGGGAAAACTCCTTCGTGTCCTGCAAGAAAGGGAAGTCGAGCGGGTAGGCGGGAAAGAAGTTGTGCCAATCGATGTGCGGTTTATTTTCGCGACGCATGTTGATTTGCAGGAAAAGATTCGCGGCGGTCAGTTCCGGGAAGATTTATTTTTCAGAATGCACGTGCTGCCGATCGTGATTCCGCCTTTGCGAAAACGTGCGGAAGACATTGCTGAGCTCGTCATGTATTTTTTGGAGGAGAAACAGCGCGGGAAAAATCCGGCCCAGATAGAACCCGCCGCGCTTGAGGATCTCATGCGGTATTCATGGCCGGGAAATGTGCGCGAATTGGAAAATTTTATCGAGCGGATTCTTGCGATTAAATCTTCCGAGAAACCATTGGTAATACGCCGATCCGATATTGTGGCGCTGGGCCATTTGACGTCACAGAATACCGCAGATGATGACGCTGCGGGGATCTCGGAAGCCGAAACGCTGAACGATGCCGAGAAAATCATGATCCGGCAGGCGCTTGAGCGGCATCGCCAAAATGTCAGCAAAGCGGCCAAAAGTTTGTCGATCAGCAGAGACACCCTTTATCGCAAGATGAGGAAATATTCTATCCGCGCATAGCGCATGAGGCATTCCACTCTTTTAACCCGCATTTGCCGCCGCTAACCCGCATTTCTCATCACCAATGAGAAATGCCCTCGCGGAGGCTGTGGTGCAAATGGGCTTTTTCATTTGTACCCCAGGGGTTGTCTTTTGCGCCCTGTTAAAACGCGGGCGCAAAACTTTGGATGCAACCCCATGCGTCCAAAGCGGTTTTCTTATCGATTCACCTAATCGATGAGAAAACCGGACTAAGTCTTTTTAATGCCGTTTTATGTCTTATAATATGACAAATTATTAATATATGTCTTATATTAAGACGTTTCTGTTTAAATTTTCATCCCCTGAAAGAGTCAAAAAAAATTTCATATGTCGTTTATACATTTAAGCTTACGATTATATTTATAAAAGTAATTTCGGTCATGGCACGGCAATTGAGTAACAATCCCCAAAAATCCAGGGAGGATTGAAACCATGACCAACTTAAAAAAAGTTACATTGCTGGGGCTAGCGTTATTTGTAGCCATAGTAGGGCTTCATGGAATTGCTTTTGCGGCCTCATCGTCTGTCAGCCATTCGGTGACTGTAAGTGTTCCGTCCCAAATCAGCATCACAGCGGACACGACCAACTTCACCCTGACGATGGCTGATTTCATCGCAGGTTCGGAATCGGATACCAAAACCGTGAACTATACTGTGAAGGCTAATAAGGTTACGGCCGCCGATGGCGCAACAGTCTTAAAGGGGCAGTTAAATGCGCTTTTTACCGGGCTTGATCTTAAAGGTGATGTCGGCACCTATGCCTCAACAGGCGGAAATTCGAACTTGGCTGAAGCGACTGCCGGGTTTATTACCATCGGGAATACCGCAACGGATCTGGCGAAGAAAACCGTCGTATCCGGAAGTGGCCAAATAATTCGCGGCTCGCTCCCGATCACTTACAAGGCCTTTGCCACGGCTGATTTGACCGCGGCCGATCAAGTGAAAACGCTTACGCTGACCTTTAGCGAGACATAAGATTCGTTTTCACGGTAGTTTACAAAAATAAATATCGCCCGTTATCCGACGGGCGATATTTATTTTCAGCCGCGGATGCCGCAGCCCCCCATTATAAAGGAACCCACTTTGATAGCCGTTAAATGAAGCATTATGAACAGAACGGGTGTCTTTATTGGGGGTTTGACCCTAATCGTTATATTTATTGTTTGCCCCATAAAAAATGCAATGGCTGAGACTTCCCGGAGCATTCCCATCGAAATTGAGGTCCCCCAGTTTATTAATTTCCAGGCCTTGCAGTCATCCTTTATGCTCGAATTTCCGGGATTTCATCAAGGGTTGGCTTCAAACACCGAAAGTGTCGGTTATTTTATAGCGGCCAACCATGTGATGAGGGACCGGTCTCTTGTTGAAGTTTTACTTCCATCGGAGATTCCCGGAATCCGGCTGGAGGCAAAATTCGATCGTTATGATAACCAGATCGATGGCTCATCACTCATCGCATCATCCGCCGGTTTTTCCAAAATTTCAACCAGACCCGTTGCGATGGCGGATAAAAAAAAAAACAAGAAAAAACGCAAAAACCAACTTTACGGCAATCTTTGGCTGCAATACCGCGCTCTTGCGTCGAGGGATCTGGAAGCGGGTGATCGAGCGGCTGTTTTGTCCGTGACATTTAGTGATGAATGATCTATGTCCAAGGCCTCAAAAGGAATGACGTGAAATATTTCCGACGGCATCCGCGTTTATGGCGGCTGTTTGCGCTCATCAGTCTGATTATTGTATCGATGAGCGCCGGCAATGCCTTGGCGGCTGTTGATACCGAACGGCTTGAAATGAAATACGAGATCGAACCCGTCCGCGCACTTCAAGTGCAGGCCGATTCCGGCACGATTTTGCGGTTCGGTCCCCTGGTGCCGAATGCGGACATGACGGAGCAGATCTTGAGCGTTAGCATCGCCACCAACGAATTAGATGCCGGTTATCGCATTTATCAGGAATTGCCTTATGTGACGAGTTCCCAGGGCAATGCGTTCCCCAAGACGGAAGTTTTAATGTGGGCCGAAGACGGAAAGGAAGGAGGCGTCAGTCAAATCAAGAGCCCGGTGCCCGCAATCTCGAAAAAGAAAATATTGATCTTTGTGTCTTCCAAGAAGGGAGGACCGGATTCGTTCCGGATTCACTATCGGGTGCCGAATCAATCGATTTATGACGCAGGGCGCTATCTCGGAAATGTTCGTATCATTCTGGATGCAAAATGATGAACCGCCATCTCAAAACGCTTCTGTTTTGTTTTTTTGTTATCGGGATAAATGCAGGGAATAGTTATGCGGTTTTCCGGCTCAATGTCGAATCGCTGGAGGGTGAAGATGCGATCGATTTCGGGCGCCTCAAAGCGATGGAAGACGGCGGGACCCCGATCCCCGTTACCGAGTCGAAGCGCGTACGGCTCAATGTGACGACGGACTTAAATCAGCCGTATATTGTGTCCCAGATGGTGGACCGCGAACCCGTCAACACGAGGGGCGTTCCGACGCCGTTGTCGGCTTTTCGTGTTTTTGCGACGCTGAACCGGGGATCCGGGACAAACCGTATGCCGAATCGGATTCCGTTGTCGACCGGAGAAACGCAAATCTATTTGTCGGACTCTGCCGGTGAAGAAGCGGAAATGATTTTACAATATGACATCGAGGTGCCGCCCTTTCAAAGGGCCGGTAATTACCGGACCTCGATTACTTATCGAATCGTAACCGTTTAAAAATTAGAAGCGGTATCATAAGTCATTGTAAGTGTAATATCGGCAGAGTGTTATTTTTTGTCATCCTCGCGCCACCGCCGACAACGGGGTCCCAGTCAAGGGCGGGAAAAGCGGGGATCCAGGCTTTAGGGTCCTGTTTGATTAACTTAAGGGCGCTGTTTTCCAGTCTCTCTTTTCTGGATTCCCGCTTCAGCCTGAGGCTGATCCGCCTTTGGCGGAAAAAATCCGCGGGAATGACAGTCTTCATGACGGGTTAAAAATGCTTATGAAACCGCTTCTAGAAACGGCAAAGGAAAAATTATGCTGCTAAATAAATTGAAAACCACACCGTTTGCACAGGTTTTGATTTTGATTACGATGCTTTTGCTTGGCGCGGAAAAGGCACAGGCCCAAGCGGTGCCCGTCGAGCAGCCTGCCGAAACAGCGCCTGCGGGAGGTTTCGGTCTGGCCGTCGGCCCGACGATTGTCCGTCTTG
>MHFC01000064.1:19466-23006 GCA_001804025.1 Omnitrophica bacterium GWA2_52_8
TTTTGACGGAAATCACGGATGTGTCCAATGAAACGGATGAAAACAAGGTGTTGAACCGCCGTTTTCCTCCTCCCGGGACAACGCCTTATTCCTGCGCCCCCTGGATTTATCTTTCCGAGGAAAATTTCGTCATCGAATCCAAGCAATACCGCGATGTGGATATTACCTTGACGGCGGAGGCCGAATCCGCGGGCGGCTACGCCGCGGTCGTTTTTTTTCGCGGGATTCCTTCCGTAGTTGCGGATGAGACGGATCCCAAAAAAGCGACAACGACCGTGGTCATTCAGCCGCGTCTCGGCGTCTTGGTCTTTTTTGAATCCGAAGGAACCGTTAAGCGTACCGGCGAGTTGGTGGACTTTAATTTTCAGGGCCCCCAAAAGGACGGGGACCCGATTATCATCGGTTATGAATTTAAAAATACGGGGAACACCGATATTTTGCTCACCGGCTCTTTTTTTATTTTGGACGGGCAGAAAGCCCTGGTCGGAAAAGGGGAGCTGAAATCAATCCGTACTTTCCCCATGGACCAGGGAATTGCCGTGACCGAATGGGCGGGTTTTCTCGAACCGGGACAATACGAAATCTTTCTCAATATAGAGATAGGCCCCGATGCTGAAGAAGTCATTGTTAAAGACTTCCCTTTTACCGTGGAATAATCGAATAAAGATTACGGCGGTGTTCTTGGCCGGTCTTCTATTCTGTCCGTCTCCCTATCTACGTTTAGCGCAGGCCGAAAATGCCGGCTATGTGCCGCCGGTCTCCGCCAACCCTCCGCTGCCTTCTGCGGATACCGGCAGCGGAAAAATAAAAGTCGAAGCCTATCAGGTTGAGTTGGGGAAAGCTATCGAGATCCCCGTTTTTGGTTTGGTCCGCAGCATTAATTCCGAGCAAAATGTCGCAGAGATCCTGTCTCAAACAACCGACCACATTACAGTCCAGGGGCTCAACATCGGAAGTACGCTCCTTTTTTTATGGGAAACGGCGGGGGTCCGCAGTTTGAGGGTTGTGGTCGTAAGGCCTTATGAAGAGGTTGAACTCCAGGAGCGGCTTGAACTGCAGGGGGCTTCGCTTTTCAAACAACAAAAAAAGAAACGGTTCAGCTTTTTTTATGAAACCCAATCCGGCCTCTTCAGAAAAGGAGAGGTCCTTCCGCGGGCGGAAGAAAAAAGGAAATATCTCGGCCATAAATTCCGCTTTCAGGGAGGCACTCCGTGGGGGCTTTTGTTGGGCAAAGCGGAATACGAATACCGCAAAGATGCGACCTCGCAAAAAGCCATTGCGATGCCCCGTGACTTTCAATTGGGACTCTATGACAGCACGGCCGGCCCCGTACAAGGCTACGACCTTGTCGGCGGATCTGACTTTATCCGCGTCAATGATCTCGGATTTCCGGGTGTCCGGTTAGAGGGCATGAGCCTGAAACGTTCCACCGTGTACCGGAATGAGTCCCTGAGCCGGGGATTTTATCCTTTTCTTTTTGTGGGTCAGGAACGTGACGGCTCTCTGACGGACAATCCCGCCGGTTTCCAGAACAGGAAACTCAAAGACAAAATGGCCGGACAGGTCCTGGATTATTTTTGGGCCCGCGACAAAAGAGTCCGTTTCGGATCCTTTCAACGCTGGTCGGGCCCCAAGAACGAACAAGCCGAAAAAAATTTTACGGCCGATTATGATCTTAATTTTTCCCATTTAGGTTTATCGGGAGAAGTCGGGTGGGACGACCAGTCCCGGTTTTCCATGCAATTTAATACCGACGTCTATTCGGACTGGCTCACGATCCGAAACCGCTGGTCTAATATCGGCAAGGACTATCAAACCGTCACGGGGACCGTGGCCGGTCAAGGCAAGCTGGGTTATGAAATGCAGGCTGTATTTTTGCCGTTATGGCTTCTTTGGGCATATGAAAAGCTGCAGTTGCGGTTCAGCATGAATTTTTTGAGAAATCGCATATCGCCGAACCCTCTGCGCATGAAGCACTATAACCGGTTATTCCTTACAAGCCTCTCATGGAGTCTTCCGGCCAATATTTTTTTTGAAACGGTCGCCGGTTATGATGATGCGCGTTCGAACTCCTTTCCGACATTGGGCCGGTCATGGGAAGCCAGGCTGAGCAAGGATTTTTATTTTGACTCCCGATGGCTAAAACGGTTCCGGATCTATACCCATTCTAAAATCGACACTTACCGTAAAGGGATAGAATCCCCCGGGTTTAATGCCGACCGCTACCAGATCCAGAGCGGTACGGACATCACGCTTTTCGAGAGTGTTTTTCTGCGTGCGGAATTTTTGCAGGTGCGGCTGGATGAAATCGAGTTTGTCGACCCCGAAGCAAGAACCTATCCGAGCCAGATCATCCTTGAGGCCGGCTATGCCGCCCAGATTGCGGAGACTCCCTTGTCGGTTAATCTCAGTGTGCGTTATACCGACGAACGGCACACGTTTAACAAGACACATCAGCCGTTGACGCAGCAGGACCGGCTTGAAGGCCGGGCAGGCCTTACCTACCGGTTTTCACAAAAGAACTCCGCTTATATCGAAGCCCAGGCTACTGTCATTGAATCGATTGTCGGTCAAAAACCGCAGGCGGAATTCACTTTGGTGGGCGGCATGCGCATGGGATGGGACAGCCCTCTTTATATTCCGGAAAAAGGCAAGATCGAGGGATACTTTTTTAAGGATCTCAACGGCAACGGACATATGGACCCGGGGGAACCCGGGCTGTCCGGATTTGAAATCGGAGCGGATGAGGGTCCCAGCACCAAAACAAATTCGGAAGGATATTATCATCTTAAAATATTAGAGGGCAAAGTCCGTTTGAGGGCTTCCGGAAAAATTCCGGAAGGATACTTTTTCACGACAAGCAGTCATGGGGCCTTTGATTTGTATCCCCGTGAGACGAAACGCATTGATTTCGGTATTACGGCCCAATTGCGGGTCCGGGGCCGCGCGTTCATGGATATGAATCTCAACCAGTTTTATGATGAAGGAGATATCCCGATGTCGGCAGTCCGGATCAGCCTTGATTCCGGGCAGAAAGTCATGACGACCGCGCAGGGACAGTTTGCGCTGTTAAGAATCATGCCCGGGCCAAACCGGCTGTCGATTGATTTGGATTCGGTTCCGGAGGGTTACAAAACGCTGACGCCGGTCGAAAAAAAGTTTGACGGATCCCCAGGAGACATAATCGCTTACGACATCCTGTTTGAGGCGAGGCGCTTTGTCGGCGGCCTTGTTTATGAGGACCTCAACGGGGACGGTTTTCATTCCGAAGATGAACCGGTTCTGAGTGATATCCGGTTAAAATTAAACGACGAAACGACGCAAACGGATCAGAAGGGCCGGTATTATTTTAAAAATTTAAAACCCGGAAATTACCTGCTTTCAGTCGATGCCGGCAGTCTTCCTCAAGGATATCGCTCCGTAACCGCAACTCAAGTTCTTGAAGTCCATGCGGAGCCCTATCTTGCTTCCAACCGGAATTTTGCCGTTACAAAAACTCCCGACAACCGCAAATCATAGCCGCAAAACTACGAAAGTCCG
>MHFC01000065.1:0-1063 GCA_001804025.1 Omnitrophica bacterium GWA2_52_8
TTTTTATCTGGAGTGCATCGGTGGAACGAATTCTGTCAAAGATCGCCAAATGTAAAGAAGCGTTAGACTCACTACACTAGATAGCCGCAAAAATTGACCCTTGGGGCGAGTTTATGGTGCCAAAAATTTTTAGAATATTTTTTTTCGTAACGGTTGCGGGAATTGTTTTGGGGTTTGTGCAGATGCCGCCGGGATTATGTCAGCAGGCAAGCGAAGGCATCGACCAGACCGATTCCGTGTCGCCGGATTTGCAGCCGCGGTATAAGGCCTGGCGGGACATGAAGTCCTCGAATCCCGAGGAATTCGAGCGCATGATTGCGCACCGCAAAGAAATGATTCAGAACCGCATGCAGCGCTTGCGCAGTGAGTCCCCGGAACGCTACCGGGAATTCCGCCGCCGGGATACGGAGAGCCGCCGCGGCAGGCTTGAACGGCTGCGAAACCGCAATCCCGAAGGTTATCGCCGGGCCATGGAGCGAAAATATCAAAAATTCAGGTCCTGGCAAAGCGCGCATCCTGACCGTTATCAAAAATTTGCTGAGCGTAACCCGGGGTTTTCTCGAAAAGTAAGTCATTATGCGCAGCGCGACATTCGCCCGATGTCGTCGCCGGGAGCGCCGTTTCCGAGAGGCCTTAACGGGCAGTCGCAAGGCAGCGCCGAGTCTTCGCGCGGAACTATCCAGCAGAGAACCGCGGACGCGGGGCCCAGGATGAACCGCGGACGGCATGAGAACACAATTGACGGGGGGGGGAATCGGAGAGCTTCTGACGGTCCGAGAAAGCGGCCGGGCCCGCAGCAACGGCGTCCGCAGATCGAGCGAAAAGGAAATATCGGCCGCCGGTGAACGCTCCCAAATTGGATCATGACAGATTGCTCATCGAGCGGGCGCAAAAAGGGGATCTCACGGCGTTTTCCGAGTTGATCCGGACGCACGAACAAAAAGCGCTGCATTTGAGTCACTCTTTTCTTGGGAATTGGGAGGACGCGCGGGACGCCGCGCAAGAGGCTTTTGTGAAGGCGTTTAATGATTTGCCGAGGTTTCGATTTGAATGTTTATTTTCA
>MHFC01000065.1:1096-6627 GCA_001804025.1 Omnitrophica bacterium GWA2_52_8
AAGGATGCGCTGCGCCGGAGAAACCGGCGGCAATGCCTCCGGCTTGATGACGGGAGCCGAAACCTGGATGAAAATGAGGGCGTGTGGGACACGGCCGACGTCCCTTCGACGCAGAATACGCAGCGTGAAATTTTAGACCGTGAACTGGAAAGTCAAATGCGGCAGGGCCTCGATCGGTTGCCGGAGCAGCAGCGGACGGTATTTGCGATGCGTTATTTAGAGGGTATGACGCTGAAAGAGATTGCCGAAATGCTGGAAATAAGCGAAGGGGGGGTTAAAGCGCACTTGTGGCAGGCGGGAAAAAAAATGAAGCAATGGCTGGGAGAATATCTTCAGATTGGAGGAGGAAGTCATGGTACCGGAAAACTTTGAAAATCTCGATCATGAGTGGGCGAAGCGGCTGGAAAAGTATGCCGACCGGAAAATTCCGGCTGAAGTCTCCGCAGAATTTAATCGCGATGTTTTAGACGCGATTAAACGACTGAAACCGGCGGGGATGTTTCCGTTCGGGGCCATCGTCCCCGTTTTTGCTTTTGCGGTTGCCGCGGGTTTTGGTTTTTTCTTTTTGATACAAATGCTGAACACTCCGGCGCCCCTTGCGGAAAGGGCCAGGAAGGCCTTGCTCGAGCCTGTCCGGATTCTATCGGTCGAGGAACAGCGAGGTCATGTACGTCAAATCGTCACCGAAACTTTACAAGAGCCGGTGGAAGCGGAAAAACCCGTTGTAATTTCCGCGCCCGCCGTGCTGCAACGGCTGGCGGAAGAAGTGTCTCCGCCGTCACCGGAAATGCAAGTCCCGCAGGAGGTTGTATCGGCTGAGGGTGCCGGTCCGTATGTTATCGAGACGCAAGCCCAACTTGAGGATGAAATCGAAATCCTGCGTTCGCTCGGTGTCTGGACCGAAGAGGATGACGAAGAGATAGGGATTCCAGCCGAAGAATCATTGCTTGATTTGAACTGGATGCTTGATGATGAGGCGGGGGTCATGGGGGGCGGCCATCAGATGACGCTGCCTTCATAAAGTTATTGTTGGAACCTTTTTGTCTTTAGTTATCGGTTTGGATGGCCGTTATAAACCTATCAGAAGCAATCCGGACGGAGGCAGGCAGCATGTCTTTTTTTCTGATTATTACGGGACTCATGGCAGGGGCGGCCGCGGCCTGGAAAATAACTCGGACCGTTGAAGAGTCGAGGTATCGCCCTCATATTCAGGCCTTACAATCCAGGTTGAGGGTCGGCGAGGAACAATCTCGGGAAATGCAGCAGCAATTATCGAAACTGTCGCAGGAAACGGTCCTTTTGCGGCAAAATCTTACCGAAGAAAGAAATATAAAGCTTCAAACAATTCAGCAATTACATTCTTCTTTCCGGCATTCCATCAGTTGGGTCAGTGTGGCCTGCGTCAGTCTGGGATTGATTGCAGGCGGTGCAACTTCCTGGTATACCGCGATGCGGTATGCGAATGCCGATCTGGCGACGAAGACCGCTGAATTGCGGGTTGACTTGGAAATTTCAACGTCGCAGGTGTCGATCTTGACGCAGCAGCTTGCAGCCATCCAAAAAAAATACGATGAAATGCAGCAACGCTGGTTTGAAGACCGCGTTGCGAAGGAAATTGCCGTGGCCAAGCTGGACCTTCTCATCCGGAGTATCGCAGGCGGTGCGGGGCCGGCCGGTTTTATGGTTGATTCCAAAAAATTACGAAAAAATCTTTCGCAGAAGACGCCCCAGCAAAAAACATCATCCGGCATTCCGCTTTTCCAATCAGGCTTTCGCGTTTGATTTCCGGCGGCTGTTCCCCTGAACCGCACATTTGTTTGATGATGATTCCCGCCTGCTGATGCCCTATGCCAACGCAAGAATTTATTGAACCCTCGTGCTTTTTTGCCATTCAAAATAATTGAAGACACGTTTGTTCCTGACCTTGAAATAGATCCGCAAATCAGCTATCCTCAGGCCCTATGATCACAGGAAAGCGCACCCTATGACTGCCGGTAAGCCCCAGCCGATATATCTTAAGGATTACACCCCGGCACCCTATCGAATTCCGAACATAGAATTGCAGGTCGACTTGTTTGAAAGCCACGCGTCGGTCCGCAGCCGGCTCACGGTCAGCCGGTTAGAAGGCGCTGCGGACGATGCTCCGCTTGTGCTTAACGGCGAGAGGCTTGTCCTTGTAAGCGTCAGGGTATCCGGCCGTGAGCTCGGTCCCGGTGACTATCAGGTATCGGATGAGTATTTGCGGCTGTCGAATCTGCCCCGCGATTTTGTTCTCCAAATCGAAACGCGTATCGAGCCTCAAAATAATTTTGCGCTGGAAGGGCTGTATAAAAGCGGGAATATTTTCTGCACGCAAAATGAATCAGAAGGTTTCCGGAAGATAACGTATTTTTTGGACCGCCCGGACATATTGTCCGTATACTCCTGCACCGTTTCGGCTGAGCGAGACCGCTATCCGGTCCTTCTCAGCAACGGCAATCTGATTAAAACCGGAAGCCAGGACAACGGCCGGCATTTTGCGGTTTGGCATGACCCCTTTCCGAAACCGTGCTATTTATTTGCGCTTGTTGCCGGTGATTTGGGTGTTGCCGAAGGGGAGTATCGAACGCGGTCCGGCAGCGCAGTCAGTTTGAGATTGTATGTTGAAAAGGGGAACGAGGGAAAGTGCGGGTTTGCTTTGGAATCATTAAAAAATGCCATGCGCTGGGATGAAGAAGTTTTCGGACTCGATTATGATTTGGACATTTATATGATTGTGGCGGTCCACGACTTTAACTTCGGGGCCATGGAAAACAAAGGCCTGAACATCTTTAATGCCCGGTATATTCTCGCCGATCCGGCGACGGCGACGGATCAGGATTATCAGGCCATCGAAAGCGTTGTGGGGCATGAATATTTTCACAACTGGACAGGCAACCGGGTCACCTGCCGGGATTGGTTTCAGATTACCCTTAAAGAGGGTCTGACTATCTTCCGCGACCAGGAGTTTTCATCCGACAGGAATTCCCGGAGCGTCAAACGTATTTCCGATGTCCGCATTCTGCGGGATTTTCAGTTTGTGGAAGATGCCGGTCCGAATGCGCATCCGATCCGGCCGGCTTCGTACATTGAAATTAATAACTTTTATACGGTGACGGTTTACCAAAAAGGGGCCGAAGTCATCAGGATGGTGTACATGCTTTTAGGGCACGATCTTTTTGTGTCCGGAATCCGCAAATACTTCGAACTTTATGACGGAAAAGCGGTGACAACGGAAGATTTTATCCGTGCGATGGAACTTGTGTCCGGCCGGGACCTGTCGCAGTTCCAAAACTGGTATCATCAGGCCGGAGCGCCTGTATGCCGCGTTCATACAAGTTTTGAGGAAGCCCGCGGAGTCTATGAGCTGACGGTGGAGCAACTACCGCCGGACAAGAGCGGGGGGGCCGGTTTGAAACCCTATTATTTCCCGCTTGCCGTCGGGTTGCTGGACCGCAACGGCAAGGCCTGGCCGCTTGAATTCGAAGGCGACGGCAGCGGGCCGATAAATCTCAAACCGCCAAAGGGGTTGCCGCCGCACACCGCAATTTTGCATATTACCAAACCGCGGCATGTGTTCCGTTTTAAAAATATTAAAGAACATCCGATTCCTTCTTTGCTCAGAAATTTTTCCGCGCCGGTGCATCTGCAGTACCACTATACCAATGAAGAACTTTTGTTCCTCTTTTCTCATGATACAGATCCGTTTAACCGGTATGAAGCCGGTCAGCGCCTGGCAACAATCTCTCTTAACGGAATGATCCGGTGTTTTCAAAACAAGACGGTTATGACCGCTGATCCGGATGTGGTGAAAGCCTTTGGTGTTTTAGCGGCTGAGGATGAGCTCGATCCGGCCTTTCGCGCTGAGACTCTGGTTTTGCCGAGCGTCGTGTCCCTGGTCGAGCGGATGAAAGTTTGTGATTTTCAAGCGGCATTTGCAGCGCGCGAGAGTATGAGCGAGCAGATTGCGCTTGCGAATGAAGCGGTGTTCTCCCGGATTTACCATGCGCTGAACCAAAACCTCAATCCGCAGGATATCGGTTCCGCTCAAATGGGGAAGAGGGCGCTTAAGAACCAGTGCCTTGCTTATTTGAGTGCCGCCAATAAGCCTGTTTTGATGGACATCGTTAAAGAGCAGTTTGAAGCGGCTGCCGGTATGACCGATGAGATTGCGGCGCTGGTCCTTTTGTGCCAGCGGGAAGGCCCGTTGAAGTCTTCCGCGCTCGAAAAGTTTTATAAAAAATGGCGGGACAACAAACTCGTGATGAACAAGTGGCTTGCGGTAATTGCGTCGGCGAAATACGGGAATGTTTTGTTCGCAGTGCGTGAGGCGGAGAAGAGCTCTGCCTTCGATCGTAAGAACCCCAACAATGTGCGGGCGCTTTACGGAGCCTACGGTCAAAATTTGGCGCAATTTCACCAAGCGGACGGTTCCGGCTACGTATTTATGGCCGAAAAAATCATCGAGGTCGATGCTTTTAACCCGAGCCTTGCCGCAAACCTGTCCGCAAGTTTCAAGAAGTATCCGAAGCTTGATGAACGGCGTAAGCCCTTGATGGAAGTGCAGGTCCGCCGGATTCTCGCGCGCAAAGCGCTGTCACGGGATGTTTTTGAAATTCTTTCGAAGACCCTTGGCACCGCACAAAAAGAAATGTCTCCCGTTTGATTTGTTTACCGGTACCGGCCATGAAAAATAAAAAATCAATACCGCGCAGCGTTATCGACCCGCAGGAGGCGGTGCATGAACACTGCCTCCGTCTGCGAAGGTTTTTGCAGGCTGAGGAGCAGGAAGACCGTCAGCGCTTCAAGCAGGATTTTCTGGACCGCAAGCCCGAAGAGCGGGAGCGTTCGGGCAAAGCGCTCTACCGGCTGGAATTAATGGAAAGCCATTACAATCCTTCAGGCCACCGCCTTTTGACTTTTGGTTTCGGCGGCAACAGGCCGCTGCCCCGCTATAGCCTCGGGCCGGGAGATGTGGTGCGCCTTTCCGGATTGAGGACCCCCGATAACGAAGCTCTTGTCGGAACCGTCTACGATAAAGACAAGATGACGATTACGGTCGCTTTTCGTTCGGTTTTACCGGCATGGATGGGAAGAGAAAGAAGTTTTCAGCTAAGCCAATCGTCTTCAATGACGACGTATGACCGTATGTATCAGGCGGTCAGAGACCTGGAAGCGGCGAAGCATAATACGCTCGCAAGACTGCGGGACATCAGTCTGGGTTTAAAAAAAGTTTCATGGAAGGATCCCATAACGCCGGACAAGGCCCGGTTTTTTAATGCAAACCTGAACGAGCTTCAAAAAAAGGCCGTGCTTAAAGCGATGCAGGCCGAAGATATTTTACTGGTGCACGGGCCTCCGGGGACCGGCAAGACGAGTGTTCTGGTTGAGATCATCCGGCATGCGCGCCGGAATGGCGAAAGCATTCTGGTTTCGGCCCCCAGCAATGCTGCCTGCGATCACATGGTCGAGTGTCTCGTGCGGGAAGGCGAGGCGGTGACACGGCTGGGGCA
>MHFC01000065.1:6645-11417 GCA_001804025.1 Omnitrophica bacterium GWA2_52_8
GCACGGACCGGCGCGTGATGTCCAGAGAGGATCATCAGGCGATGCGCGAAGAGATCCGCGCGCTTAAAGAGGATAACCGGAACCTTGAGGCGCAAATCTTCCGTCAAGTCTGGCATGAGTCTGATATCGTGGTGGCGACGCACACGGGTTGCGGGGACGCGTATTTGAAAGGCCGGAATTTTGACTGGGTTATTGTGGACGAGGCCACACAAGGAGTGGAGCCGGCGACATGGATTCCGATTTCCCGTGCCGGACGCGTGGTCATGGCCGGCGACCATAAACAACTGCCGCCGACATTTCTTTCCAGGGCAAAGGGGGATTCCGGCGTTGTTCAAACGCTTTTTGAAAGATTTTATTCCTTTCTTAATCCCGAAGCGGTCATACAACTCGAAGAGCAGTACCGCATGCATCACAAGATCATGGATTTCCCCTCCCGGGTGTTTTATTCCGGTACTTTAAAAGCCGCTGAAGGCGTCCGTGAGCATTCCCTAAGTTCGATTGTCAGCGGAAGAATTCTGAGTCATAACCTTGCCCCCTTTATCTTCATGGACACGGCAGGGCTCGGTTATGAAGAAAAAAAAGAGGACGGCGGGGGAAGCCGCTATAATGAAGAAGAAGCCCGGCTGGTCATCAAGGAAATCAAACAGCTTCAGCAATGCGGCGTCCTGCCGGGGCATATCGCCGTCATCAGCCCCTATAGTGCCCAGGTCAAATTACTAAATCAGTTCCTGCAGGAGGATATTCAGACCGGCGGGCTGGAAATTGACAGCGTGGATGCGTTCCAGGGCCGCGAAAAAGAGGTCGTGATTGTTTCGCTTGTGAGGTCCAATTTAACCGGCGACATCGGTTTTTTGGCCGACACGCGGCGCATGAATGTGGGCATGACGCGGGCCAAGAGAAAATTGATTCTGATCGGGGACAGTGCGACGCTGTCGAATTTAACTTTTTACCGGGACCTGATTCAATATGCCGAGACGATTGACGGCTACCGCAGCGCGTGGGAGTACGAATTAAACGATGATGCCGGGAGCAGCAAGAAGCAACGATGAAATCCCTTACTGAATATTTATGGTTTCAGACAAAAGAGCGGCGCGGATATATTAATATCACGCCGCAAGTCGCAGAGTGTGTCCGGAAAAGCGGTGTACAAGAGGGCCTGTGCCTCGTCAATGCCATGCATATCACCGCCAGTGTCTACATTAACGATGACGAACCCGGACTAATCCGTGACTTTGACGATTTTCTCGAAAAAACGGCACCGTATGACGTCAATGGGTACCGGCACCACGCCACCGGCGAGGATAACGGCGATGCCCATCTCAAGCGGCAGCTATTCGGTCGCGAGGTTGTCATCGCCGTGACGCAGGGGAAGCTTGATTTCGGGCCGTGGGAGCAGATATTTTACGGCGAATTTGACGGTAGGCGGAAGAAGCGGGTTCTTGTTAAAATACTCGGTGAATAGACGGTTTTGGCAAGTTAGCGTGAAAAGGAACTACGGATGGTGATGACGCAAAAGGAAACGGGATTTCGCGGATTAAAAGTCGTGTCCTTTGAAAGCAGGATGGCGGCCGAAATGCAAACGTTGATCACGCGTTTCGGCGGGGAGGCGGTTGTGGCCCCCTCCATGCAGGAGATTCCCATTCCTGAATCCTCGGAAATCGTGGATTTCGGCGAAAAACTTCTTAGCGGTCAAATGGACATGCTGATTTGCATGACCGGGGTGGGGACCAAAATGTTGTTCGAAACCCTGAGCGCGCGCTATGGGCGCGAGCGGGTGCTCCCGGCCATAATGAAATTGACGATTGTCGCAAGAGGTCCAAAACCGCTGCAGGTCTTAAGGGCTGCAGGAATTACCGGTGCGATCAGCGTTCCTGAACCGAACACTTCCGAGGATATTCTGGAGACATTAGATTCGCACTCCCGCGCGGATTCCCTCAAGCACAAGACCGTGGCGGTTCAAGAATACGGTGCCAGCAGCGAAAGGCTGATTCGCGAGTTAAGAAAAAGAGATGCCCGCGTGCTGCAGCTGCCGGTTTACCGCTGGGCGCTGCCGAAGGATATCGAACCGCTCAAACGGGCGGTGTGCATGATCGCGCGGGGCGAGGCTCAGATCAGTATCTATACCAATGCCGTTCAAATACGGCATGCCTGCCGGGTGGCCTCACAGGAGGGGATTGAAAAAGAATTCCGTGAAGCGCAAAAAAACTGTGTGGTCGCGTCGATCGGGCCGACGTGTACCGAAGCTCTCTTGGAGGAAGGGATTCACGCAGATTTTGAGCCGACCCATCCTAAAATGGGGCAGCTTGTGAAAGAACTTTCCGAACAGTCGGACCAGCTCTTGCAGCAAAAAAAAGCACCCCTGATTTTGTTTGCCGATGTCCATCGCACCGGCGAGACCGCCGCTGCAAAAACTCAAAGGTGCCGCGACGCTGTTTTTCTGAAGGCATGCCGCCGAGAACCGGTCAACAGGATCCCGGTGTGGCTGATGCGGCAGGCCGGACGTTATATGAAGGATTACCGAAAGATCCGCAGCCGTTACTCTTTTCTTGAGCTGTGTAAAAACAAAGAAGTGGCGGCTGAAGTCACGATTGCGGCGCAGCGCAAAATCGATGCCGATGCGGCCATCATTTTTTCCGATTTACTGCTTCCGGTGGAGCCGCTGGGATTCGGTCTCGAATACGAAGGCGGAAGCGGCCCTGTTATTACCGGTCCCCTCAAATCGCTTTCAGATGTCGCTCAAATTCCGGAAATGGACCCCGATGCTTCTCTATCGTTTGTTTATGATGCCATCAAAGTGACGCGGAATTGTCTGGATCCCATGATTCCGCTGATCGGGTTTTCGGGGGCTCCGTTTACCCTGGGGGCTTATTTAATCGAAGGGGGCGGGTCGAAGAATTTTGTCAAAACCAAACAGTTTATGTATCAGGACTCAGGCGCTTGGGGGGCGCTCATGGAGAAGCTGACCCGCGGATTGGCCAGCTTTCTGAAAGGTCAAATTGCAGCCGGTGCCGATGCGGTTCAAATATTTGACAGCTGGGTCGGTTGCCTGAGTCCGGACGATTACAGAAAATATGTTCTGCCGTATACGGCGGATTTGGTGCGGTCCATAAGCGGGCAGGTTCCTGTTATTCTTTTCGGAACGGGAACCGGGCCTTTTCTGCCGGATATGTGCCGGGCGGGCAGTGATGTGATCGGAATTGATCACCACTGTGAACTGAATGAGACCTGGAAAAAAATCGGTTATGACCGTGCGGTCCAAGGCAATCTCGATCCGGCGGCTTTGCTGGCGCCGCGGAATATTTTGTTCGAAAAAGCCGGTTCCATCCTCAATGCCGTTGGCGGCAGGCCGGGGTTTATTTTTAATTTGGGCCACGGGGTCTTGCCCGGGACTTCCGAGGATCAAGTCAAAGGTTTGATTCAGACGATTCATGAATATCCCGTGCCGAAACCGGCCAAAGCCTAGGAAGTTGAAGGATGCCGACACGTTTTGATCATGTGCTGTTTCTTGGTTTTGGCGGACCCGGAAAGCCGGAAGATATTGAGCCTTTTTTGCAGAATGTAGCGGCCGGGAGACAAATTCCGCCGGCGCGCCTTGCGGAAGTGAAACGCCATTACGAACTTGTGGGAGGATTTTCTCCCTACAATGAGCTGACTTTTGCGTGTGTGAATCAGATTAAAGAAAGTCTGATGCGGTCAGGCTTACAGGTTCCGGTTTATCTCGGAATGCGCAATTGGAGGCCCTATATTGCGGATGTCATCAGCCAGATATCCGGCCAAGGCCTGCGCCGCGGGTTGGCCGTCATCCTCGCGCCGCACCGTTCTTCCGCAAGCTGCTTCCGTTATAAGGAGTCAATCGATCAGGCGATCAAGAACCTGGGGGGTCTTCCGCTTAAATATACCTACCTCGAGCCTTGGGGCAATCATCCGCTTTTTATTCGCGCTCAAGCCGATTTGCTTGAAACTTGCCTGCGCGCTTTGCCGTATCCCCTAGCCAAGTGTGAGATTATTTTTTCGGCGCATTCCATCCCGGAACGCATGAATCAAAATTGCCGGGAGTGTTCGTATTCCGGCGAATATGAAACGACTTGCAGCTCGATTGCGTCCCGGATCGGGATCACGCGTTGGACCTGTGCTTATCAGTCGCGGAGCGGTTTGCCGCAAGAACCTTGGCTGCGGCCGGACGTTGAAGAAGTGCTGCGGGGTGCGCAGGCTAGACAGATGGAAGCCGCCGTAGTGGTCCCTGTGGGGTTTTTCTGCGACTATGTCGAAGTGCTTTATGATCTGGATATCGACGCAAACCGGACGGCACAAAAATTGGGGATCCATTATGCGCGTGTGCCGACTGCCGTTAAACATCCCGATTTTATCCGGATGTTTGCCGAATCGATCCGCGAATTTAGGCCGGTTTTAAATCCGGCTGTTTGAACACCCCTCAAAAACAGGATTTTATGTATTCCATCTTTGTGGCCGGCGCAGGATATGTTGGGGCGCAAATAGCGGCTTATTTCCGAAGTAAAAATCAAAAGGTCTTTGCATTAACGCGGACAGAAGCACGCCACGAAGAACTGCGCCGGCACGGTGTTATTCCGCAAACCGGGGATTTGTCGCGGGAGGATGGATTCGGGGATTTGCCGGATGCTCACTTTATTATTTTGGCACAAGCGCCGTCGGATCATGGCGATTCGGCTTATGAGAACGTTTATTATAACGGGACCAGGAATTTACTGAAAAAACTCTCGGCCCGGCCGAAACCGCATTTAATCGTTCATCTT
>MHFC01000066.1:0-3013 GCA_001804025.1 Omnitrophica bacterium GWA2_52_8
GTATTCTTTTACATCCGCCAAACCTTTAGCCGATAGGACTTTTGTGATCGCGCAGGTAAGCGTTGTCTTGCCATGATCGACGTGACCGATTGTTCCGACGTTCACGTGAGGTTTTGTCCGTTCGAATTTTTCCTTGCCCATGATTACATCTCCTCAGCTGATTTTTTAATTCGTCTTGGATTTTTATGTATGCGGTTAATTATTTTTTCGGGTCTCCAAGCTGGAGACGGGGATCGAACCCGTGACCTCGTCCTTACCAAGGACGTGCTCTACCAACTGAGCTACCCCAGCAGACTAATGCTGAAGGTTTAATTAAGGAGACAGTCCTCCCCCTTAAGTAAAGGCTGGATTATACGCCGCATAAGAAAAGTGTCAAGTTTTTTCCTAAAAAACCGAAATAGCCGGCTTTTTTACACAAAAAACGGGTTCTAACTTTATGTCCTGAGTCATTTAAAAGCAAAGAATCCATGGGGTTTTCTGTCAGATTTTGCATGACTCCATAAGCGGCAACACTTTTCGGCGGTTTTTTAAATTTTTTGACCTGCGTCCGTTCCGGAGCCAGCGGTGCGCCATTATGACCCATATATTTAATATATAACTCATTTTACTGTAATGAGTTATAAAATTTAGCAATAAAATTATACCCTGCGAGTTCCCATTCAGACTTATTGGTTTCTCCTATCAAATCAAAAAGAGCTTGCAATCCATAATCAATTTCAGGATACTACTGCGATTTGCTAATAGCTTCAATTATAGTGAAGCTTGGAGATTATCTTGAATTCTACCGATACTGCCGTCACTAACGACTCTGAATTACAGCCTTCAAACAGCCAGACTTTTACTTCTGTTTCGTCAACCGGAAGTAAAAAAAAGGGCATTGCCTTAGCCCCCTTTCTATTCATTATTTCCATCCACTTAGCGGCTCTGGCAGGCTTTTTTACCTTTAGTTGGAAGGCTGCTTTCTTATGCCTTTTTCTGCATTGGGTAACCGGGGGTGTCGGTATTACGCTATGCTATCACCGTCTTTTAACGCATCGCAGTTTTATGGTTCCCAAATGGCTGGAATACTCCTTGGCCGCCGTCGCCTGCCTTGCCTGCCAGGGAGGTCCTATCTCCTGGGTTTCGGCTCACCGACTTCACCACGCGAAATCGGATCAAGCCGGCGACCCGCATTCACCTTTAGAAGGTTTCTTTTGGGCGCACATGGGCTGGTGTCTTATGGAAGGAGAATCCTACGCCAGCGAAGAAAATCGTCGCAAACTTTGTCCGGATATGATTAAAGATCCGGTTTACATCTGGATGGACCGCTTCCATATTGGCTGGACTCTTCTGCTCGCTGTCGGTTTGTATTTTTGGGGCGGCTGGTCTTTTGTGGTCTGGGGTATTTTTGTCCGGACGGTATTAGTTTATCACAGCACATGGCTCGTTAATTCCGCCGCTCACATTTGGGGCTACCGGACTTATATGAGCGGAGACCGGTCGACAAATTGCTGGTGGGTTGCACTGCTTAGTTACGGCGAGGGCTGGCACAACAATCATCATGCATTCCAATATTCGGCAAGGCACGGCCTTAAATGGTGGGAGGTTGATACGACTTATATGATGATTCAACTGCTTGAAGCCGTCGGCCTTGCAAAGGCCGTCCGCATTCCTTCAAGCCAGATCCTCTCTAGATTCTATGCGCCGGAAAAAAATCCCTCCTCACACGTCGCTTAATTTCTAATCCCGCGCCAACCTTGTTTTGACGGGTATGCGGCACTGTGCGATTGAAATGAACAACCCGTCATTTCAATCTGGACGATGCGCTAGTCCGGTTTTCTCATCGATTAGGTGAATCGATAAGAAAACCGCTTTGGACGCATGGGGTTGCATCCAAAGTTTTGCGCTCGCGTTTTAACAGGGCGCAAAAGACAACCCCTGTGGTACAAATGAAAAAACCCATTTGCACCACAGCCTCCGCGAGGGCATTTCTCATTGGTGATGAGAAATGCGGGCTAGGACTATGAATTAATGAAACACAGTCCTAGCAAAAAATTGACTTCTTTCCGTGGGTTTTTTATACTTTGTTTTTCAGGCGGGCATAGCTTAATGGTAAAGTCCTAGCCTTCCAAGCTAGTCATGCGGGTTCGATTCCCGCTGCCCGCTTGTTATCTGCGCGAATGCGGGTCAATGCTTGTTTCACACTTAATTGAATTAAAACCGCTCCTGTCTCTAAATTTTCGGAAGGATAATTTATAAATGCCCTTACTCATTTTGCTACGTCACGGCCAATCCGTTTGGAATCTCGAAAATAAATTTACCGGATGGGTTGATGTTGACCTTTCTGAAAAAGGGAAACAGGAAGCCGAAGAAGCCGGGAAAAAAATTAAAAATTATACGATCGAAAAAGCCTATACTTCCGTGCTCAAACGCGCCATCAATACCTATGAAATCGCCATGAAATCAGCCGGTAAAACGGGCATTCCGGTTACCCGGGACCAGGCATTAAATGAACGCCATTACGGGGCGCTGCAAGGTCTCAACAAAGCGGAGACTGCCAAAAAATACGGCGACGCGCAAGTGCACATCTGGCGCCGAAGCTATGACATCGCACCGCCCAAGGACAAAACAGCGATGAATCCGGAAGGCATCAGCGAAAGCTTGAAGGACACGGCCGCAAGGACATTGCCTTATTTCCGGAACCGGATCATGAGCGACATCAAGCAAGGCAAAAACGTCATTGTCGCGGCTCACGGCAACAGCTTGCGTTCGATTGTGATGGATTTGGACAAGCTCACTGAAGAACAGGTTCTCAAACTCGAAATTCCTACCGGGGTCCCCATTGTTTACGAATTTGACCGCAACGGAAAGATCCTTTCAAAAAAGATCCTGTCTTAGTCCGGTTTTCTCATCGATTAGGTGAATCGATGAGAAAACCGCTTTGGACGCATGGGCTTACATCCAAAGTTTTGCGCCCGCGTTTTAACAGGGCGCAAAAGACAACCCCTGGGGTACAAATGAAAAAACCCATTTG
>MHFC01000066.1:3073-3550 GCA_001804025.1 Omnitrophica bacterium GWA2_52_8
CTGTGACGTTGATATTCCCAGCGCTTCTCCAGAGGAGCCAGACATCCGGACAACGTGCCCACTCAATATCTTCCTTGGCTGATAAACGCAGCGAAAACTATCGTTTGATGTGGATCTTGGGAGCGGCAATGACCGTTCCCTTTATCCTCCTGAGCGGTCCGTTTGCCGGTTACTGCATCAGCCGGTTTGTTCTGGTAAAAATATTTCACGGGCCTGATTGGCTCATTCCTGTATTTGTCGCTCTCGGATTTGCGGCTTCGGGAATTCAGGTTTATCAATTAATCCAACGGATCCAAAAAATCGGATCGCAAAAAGACACTTAGCGATGATGCAGGACTTATCCCACGACGCCGAGAAAATCAGTGAATTATCACACCTGGGACATCACGAAGCCGCGCATCAAACCGCGCACGCCGCAGCTCATGGCGCACACCATGGCGGGCATGAGGCCCACGAACTTCCGAATTTGATTTCCTT
>MHFC01000066.1:3572-8722 GCA_001804025.1 Omnitrophica bacterium GWA2_52_8
AAAATTTTGTCTCCGGGATCCTCGGCGATGAGCACGGCCCAAAGCATGTTGCCTACATCGGCACCGTATTTATTTATATCCTGCTCATGAACTGGAGCGGGCTTATCCCTTTATCGAAATCGCCCACCGCGGCATGGAGCACAACGCTGGCGCTGGCTCTAAGCACTATGGTTTACGTTCAATTTACCGGCATTCGCGAGCAAGGTATTTTCCACTACCTGAAGCACCTTGCGGGGAATCCTTCGAACGCCTTCGGCATTGTTTTGATCCCGCTCATGCTCGTTCTCAATCTTATTCTGGAAATCGGCGCCGTTCCGTTCAGTTTGTCCCTGCGTCTGTTTGCCAATGTCTCGAGCGAAGACCGCCTGCTTCTGAATTTTGCCCAAATGGCGCTCACTTCGAAATTCCTGGCGTTTCCTTTTCAAATTTTCGCCAACTGCCTGGCCATCATTTTTAGTATTATCCAGGCTTTTGTTTTTATGCTGCTGACAACGGTCTATATCGCACTGGTTTTACCGCACGGAGATCATCACGAACACGAGCCGCACGCCGCGGCCGGCGTTCACTGACGTTTGTGTGTTTTACAATTTAAACTTAGTTTTTTAACCTGAAAGGAGTATTACGAATGGAAGGATTATCCCCTCAAACAGCGATTGCAATTTTTGCGCCTCTGGGTCTGGCGATCACCGCCCTTGCCTCTGCTTTTGCCCTGGGCCGGGCCGTTTCCGCCGCGATGGATGCAACCGCAAGACAACCGGAAGCCGCCACGAAAATTCTTGTGAACATGATGGCCGGCTGCGCATTGATCGAAGCATTGGCGCTTTATGCGCTCGTTTTTTGTTTTTCTTTGCTTGGAAAATTCTAACGCTAACCTTAAGCGTCATCCTTGACCTGCCGGCAGCCGATGAAGCATTTTCGGACCGAAGAGACTTTTCGGCTTCCGGCCTCAGAATGAGGATTGCAAAAGTATGGATTTTTTTAAGCAAAATATAATCCCCGGCGAAGTCCTTGTTCAACTGCTCGCGTTCTTGATTGTCTTCGGGGTGCTCCGGGCCTTGGCCTGGAAGCCCATCCTGAGTTCACTCGCTTCGCGCCGGAACCGGATCAAAAAAAGCTTCGATGACATTGAAACCGCAAAACGCGATGTCGAACGGTTGAAATCCGACTATCACCGGCACCTTCAAAGAATCGACGACGAGGCCCGGGCGAAACTTCAGGAAGCCATCGACGAAGGCCGGCGCATTTCCAAAGAAATTCAGGAAAAAGCACGTCTTGAGTCGCAGGCCGTTTTTGAAAAATCAAAGGAAAGCCTGACGCTTGAAATCTCCAAGGCCCGTGCTGTTTTGCGCCGTGAGATCGCGGATCTTTCGGTGGAAGTCGCGGAAAAAATCATCCGGGAAAAACTGACGGGCGACCGCCAGCAGGAAAAAATCATGGAAATCATAGAAGACCTGGAGAAAACACCGTGATTTCATCACAAACTTCCTCGCGTTATGCCAAAGCGCTGCTGGCCCTTGCCGAGGAGTATAACGTCCTGGACAAAATTGACGCGCAATTGACCGCCCTTTTGGAGGTCCTCAAAAAAAATCCGAAGGTCCATTTATTCGCCCGCAACTCCGCGAT
Source organism: Omnitrophica bacterium GWA2_52_8 (assembly GCA_001804025.1). Classification (GTDB taxonomy): domain Bacteria; phylum Omnitrophota; class Omnitrophia; order Omnitrophales; family Aquincolibacteriaceae; genus GWA2-52-8. Next base: position 5,196 of record MHFC01000066.1, read on the forward strand.
CGCTTCGGCAGACAAAGAGGCCGTGATTGCCAGAATTTTTTCCGGTTCCGTTGAGATTTTGCTGGTGCAGTTTATGAAAATCCTGCTCCGCAAAAACAGGTTCCATGAACTGGAAATGATCCAAGGCGACTTTCATAAACTCTATGAAAGAAAAAAAGGCATCCAGGAAGTCACGGCAGTTACGGTCGTCCCGTTGTCCGAACAAAATCAAATAAAACTAACGGCCGCCCTTGCGGCAAGGCTCGGAAAAAAAATCCGTCTGTTTAACGAACTTGATCCCGGAATGATCGGCGGCATTATCCTGCGCTACGAGGATTACGAAATTAACTGCAGCTTTAAAGACCGCCTGGCAGAGCTGCACCAAAAATTACTGCACGCAAAACACGGCTAGCGCGGACGCTGCGGAGGAATTCATGCTAAAACCCGATGAAGTTACAAACACTATAGAAAAAGAAATTAAAAAATTCGAAACAAAGCTCGCCACAGAATCCGTCGGCTATGTGCTCCAAGTCGGAGACGGTATTGCCCGCGTTTACGGCCTGGATGAGGTTATGGCGGGTGAAATCGTGACTTTCCCGGATCAAACGGCCGGGCTTGTTTTGAACCTGGAGCCGGACAATGTCGGAGTCGTGATCCTTGGGTCGGACCGCGGGATTAAAGAAGGCGCTCTTGTCAAACGCACCAAAAAGATCGCCCAAGTCCCGACCGGCAAGGCGCTTCTCGGCCGCATTGTCAATCCATTAGGCGAGCCCCTTGACGGGAAAGGCCCTATTGTGACCGATACCTTCCGGCCGCTCGAAACCGTGCCTCCGTCCGTCATTCAGCGCCAGCCGGTAAAAGAACCGCTTCAAACCGGTATCAAAGCCGTCGATGCCATGATTCCTATCGGACGCGGCCAGCGTGAACTTATCATCGGAGACCGGCAGACCGGCAAAACCGCCATTCTTGTCGATACCATTATCAATCAAAAAAACAGCAATGTTTTTTGCATTTATGTCGCCATCGGCCAAAAACTTTCTAGCGTCGTAGCCCTAGCTGAGACCCTGGCAAAATACGGCGCCATGGAATACAGCTGCGTCGTATGCGCCTCCTCCGAAGATCCGGCCCCCCTTCAATTTCTTGCGCCTTATGCCGGCTGCGCGATCGGTGAAGAATTCATGCATTCCGGAAAACACGCGCTTGCGGTCTATGATGACCTTTCAAAGCACGCGGTGGCCTACCGCCAAATGTCGCTTCTTTTACAGCGGCCTCCCGGACGCGAGGCCTTTCCCGGAGACGTTTTTTATCTTCACTCCCGCCTTCTTGAGCGCGCCGCAAAACTCCGCGACGATTTGGGCAGCGGTTCGCTGACCGCACTTCCGGTGATCGAAACCCAGCTCGGTGACGTTTCGGCTTATATTCCAACCAACGTGATTTCCATTACGGACGGGCAGATTTATCTGGAATCCGACCTTTTTTACGCCGGTGTCCGCCCCGCCATTAATGTCGGCTTATCGGTTTCCCGCGTCGGCGGCAACGCTCAGACCAAAGCCATGAAACAAGTGGCCGGGTCGCTGCGGCTGGCCCTGGCACAGTACCGCGAACTCGCGGCATTTGCCCAGCTTTCGACTGACCTCGATAAAACCACCCAGGCCCAGCTGACGCGCGGGGAACGCATGGTTGAAATTTTAAAACAGGACGTCTTTGAACCGATACCGTTCGAGCGCCAAGTCATTGTGATTTATGCCGCTAACGAGGGGTTTCTGGATGACCTCCCGGTACAAAAGGTCAAAGACTTCGAAAAGGGCCTGCTTGTTTTTCTGGAAAAAAATTACGGCGACATCGAACACAAACTCCAGAAAGAGAAAAAAATCGACGACGCCTTGAAAGCCAAGCTCAACGAAGCCATAAAAAAATTCAAGGAAACTTTCAAATAACCTCATGTCCGGCCAGTTACGCGCTTTAAAAAACAGAATCCGAAGCGTCGAAAGCACAAAAAAAATCACGCGCGCCATGGAAATGGTGGCGGCCGCGAAACTGCACCGCTATCAGGACTTGATGAGCAAGGGGCGCGCTTATGCAAACGGCCTTGAAAATTTGCTGCGGCGCGCCGGCGGTTGTGTCTCCGAAAGCACTAAAGAAGCTCCTCCGCATCCTTTCCTCCAGCAGCGGGAAGAAAAAAAAGTGGGCCTCGTGCTTTTCGCTTCGGACACAGGTTTGTGCGGAAGTTATAATACCGATCTTATCGCCTGCGCCCTTCGCTTTCTGGAAACCCGGCAGGAACCGGTGCTGCCGCTCGGGGTCGGAAAGAACGGGATCAAGGCCCTGCGCCGGCGCGGTTATTCCGTCCACACGGCGTTTCAGGACATCCGCATCAGTCAAATGGAAAAGGTCTTGTCGGACCTTAAAAGCCTGCTTGAAAAACTTTATCTTTCAGGCGAAGTGGACGCCATCTACGTGGTCTACAATCATGCCGTATCCGTCGTCAATTATAAGACCGTAACGCAAAAACTGCTGCCCCTCGAAAAACCGGAGGCCGGCACAGCCAGCGGCACCGACGAAGTTTATATCTTCGAACCGAGCGAAAAAATAATTTTAGACCGGCTGATTCCCCTTTTTTTTGAATCCAAGACCCGGCAAATTTTTTTGGAAGCATTTGTTACCGAGCAAATGGCGCGCATGCGCGCAATGCATCAAGCAACGGAAAATGCTTCGGACATGATCAAAGCGCTTGTTCTTCAGCGCAACAAAGCACGGCAGGCCGCTATAACCAAAGAAATCATCGAAATCGTTTCGGGATCGCAAGCCCTTAAATCATAGCCCGGCATTGTCGACCGGGTGAGATATTGCGGTCCGCGCTTTATTACTGACGCAACCGGAGGTTAAAATGTCTTTTGGAAAAATCGTACAAGTCATGGGACCCAGCGTTGACATTCGGTTTGAGCCGGAGAACCTTCCCGAAATCCTGAACGCCATCGAAATCGAAAATCCGGTCACCAAGAGCAAGCTTGTTTTGGAAGTGGCCCAGCATGTCGGCGACAATACCGTCCGCTGCATCGCGCTGGCGTCAACGGACGGCTTGGTACGCGGCATGAAAGCGCGCGACACAAAAGCCCCTATTTCTGTCCCCGTCGGAGACCAAACGCTCGGCCGCATCTTTAACCTGCTCGGCGAGCCGATTGATGAGATGGGTCCGGTCAAAAACCCGGAGAAACGTTTGCCCATTCACAGACCCGCGCCTACCTATGAGGAGCTGCTTCCCGTATCTACCGCCCTCGAGACCGGCATTAAAGTCGTGGACCTGCTTGCCCCGTACCCCAAAGGCGGAAAAGTCGGCCTTTTCGGCGGTGCCGGTGTCGGCAAAACCGTCATCGTGATGGAATTGATTCACAATATCGCCACGCAGCACGGCGGGGTCTCCTGTTTCTGCGGCGTCGGCGAACGCACCCGCGAGGGAAACGACTTGTGGCTTGAATTGAACGAATCGGGCGTTGTCAAAAAAACCGCGCTTGTCTTCGGTCAAATGAACGACCCCCCCGGCGCACGGC
>MHFC01000066.1:8734-17656 GCA_001804025.1 Omnitrophica bacterium GWA2_52_8
TGACAGGATTGACGATGGCCGAATATTTCCGCGATGAGGCCCATCAGGACGTTCTTTTGTTCGTGGACAACATTTTCCGTTTTACGCAGGCCGGATCAGAAGTGTCGGCGTTGCTCGGCCGCATGCCGTCAGCCGTCGGATACCAGCCGAATCTTTCAACCGAAATGGCCCAGCTTCAGGAGCGGATCGCATCAACCAAAGCCGGTTCGATTACGTCCGTCCAGGCAATTTATGTTCCTGCCGATGATCTCACGGACCCTGCTCCGGCCACAGCATTTTCGCATCTCGACGGCGTGACTGTCCTTTCGCGGCAAATCGCCGAACTCGGGATTTATCCGGCCGTCGACCCGCTTGGTTCCACGTCGCGCATGCTTGATCCGCACATCGTGGGACAGGAGCACTACAAAACCGCCCGCGAAGTTCAAAGGATTCTCCAGCGTTATAAGGATCTGAAAGATATTATCGCAATTCTCGGCGTCAACGAACTGTCCGAAGAGGACAAGGAAATCGTCGCACGCGCCCGGAAAATCGAGCGTTTCCTTTCGCAGCCATTTTCTGTCGCCGAAGCTTTCACGGGCCTGGCGGGAAAGTATGTTTCGATGAAAGACACGATTGAAAGTTTTAAGCGCGTTGTCTCCGGGGAATTTGATCATATCCCCGAGCAATGTTTTTATATGTGCGGCTCCATTGCCGATGTGATCCAAAATTACGAAAAACTGAACGTCGCTGCCACAAAATAAGTTCCGCTAAACTAACGGATCAGGATTGACGATTATGGCGCCTAGCTATAAACTCCGTGTCATCACCCCTCATGGCGAGGCTTACTCCGGCGATGTCACTCACACGCTTCTTCCGGCTGAGGACGGCTTGGTGGGAGTGCTCGCTCATCACGCACCCTATGTGACTTCTTCTCAAGGCGGACCGTTGCGCATCCGGGAAACGGACGGCAGCGAAAAAGTTTTCCGGGTAGGCATAGGATTTTTTGAGGTTGCGCACAATGAGGCAACTTTTTTAACGCAGTCTTTTACCAGTACCTTGTCTCATTAAACATTAAGAATGACCTTTAAAAAGGTGACAAGTACTGCCCTGTGTTCCGATGCATAAAAATCAATGAAACACAGTACTAACCCGCATTTCTCATCACCAATGAGAAATGCCCTCGCGGAGGCTGTGGTGCAAATGGGCTTTTTCATTTGTACCACAGGGGTTGTCTTTTGCGCCCTGTTAAAACGCGGGCGCAAAACTTTGGATGCAACCCCATGCGTCCAAAGCGGTTTTCTTATCGATTCGCCTAATCGATGAGAAAACCGGACTAAGTAACAGTGCATAAGTCTTTTAATGTCTTGTCCCCGCTTATCCACCGGAGGCGGATAAGCGGGGATCTGCCATTGGTTCTGTCCGCCAAATTTCGTGGCGGATCCGCCTCCGGCGGAGATTCCCGATAAAAACACTCGGGAATGACAGCTCGCAAATATCAAAAAATTTCGAACGATTACTTAGAAATAACCGCTTCCTATGGAATCTCTTGTGTTTTATGCCGCCTCGGGACTTGCTTTATTGGGCGCAGTCTCCGTCATTTCCGCATCCAAACCGACACGGGCCCTTTTGTCGCTGATTGCTTCCATGTTCGGTCTGAGCACTTTGTATCTGATCCTCGGGGCCGATTTTGTCGCGATGGCCAATTTGATCGTTTATGCGGGCGCGGTCCTGGTTTTATTTCTTTTTGTGATTATGCTTCAGGGCACGGGCGCCCGCGAGGTGCCTTTCCTGAAACGGTTTTCCGTCTTTTATCTCGCGGCAGCATTGCTGCTGAGCGCCGGCTTTTTAATCCTGATCTTAAAACCTGTTTTGTCACTTTCCCTGTCCGGCGCCGCGGCGGGCAGCGGCGGAAGCACCAAAGCCGTCGGACATGCCCTGTTTACAGATTACCTTCTCCCCTTTGAGCTGACCTCCCTGCTTTTGCTGCTCGGCATCCTGGCCGGCGTCGCGCTTGCCAAAAGGGAGGAGTCCCGATGATCCCGGTCACACATTACCTGATTGTTGCGGGAATCCTTTTTGCGACCGGGCTTACCGGAATCTTGATCCGCCGCAATATTTTGCTCATTTTGCTTTCGATAGAACTGATGCTGAACGCCGCAAACCTGTCCTTCGTTGCCGGTTCCGCCCTGCACGGAAATATTAACGGACAAGTGTCGGCTTTTTTTGTAATGGTGATCGCCGCGGCTGAGGTCACGGTCGGTCTCGCCGTTGCGGTACTACTTTTCCGTTCACAGGCATCGGTCGACACAAATACGATCAAAAATCTGAAAGGTTAAAATTCGCACGCGTACCGCAAACTTAGTGCCGTGTCAACCTTGATTTGACGGGTACGCGGCACTGTGCGATTGAAATGAACAACCCGTCATTTCAATCTTGACGCTGCACTAGTGCATTGTGTAATTAATAATTAAGGATGTTTTTTATAAAGAGACAAGTACTGTACTGTGTACCGATTCATAAAAATTAATGAAACACAGTACTAGCGGCACACGGCTTATCCCCTGTGTTTTTATGGTCACACTTGCCTGGTTGATTTTTTGGATGCCCTTGGTTGCTGCCATCATCATTGGGCTGTTTCTTCTTAAGCGCCCTGCCGCCGCCGGCTGGTTTGGAACAGGCACGCTTGCAGCCGGGTTCGTTCTTACGCTATCGCTCCTGATGCAATACCGGGCCTATTCGGCTGCGGGTTCCGCCGGACATGTCATCGAATCCGCCATCACCTGGATTCCTCTCTTCAATATGGCCGTTGAATTCGGCGTTCTCATTAACGGTCTGACTCTTTTAATGCTCCTTATCGTAACCGGCATCGGCGGCCTCATCTTTCTGTATTCGACGCTTTATATGGCGGCCGATGAGTCTAAGGCGCGTTATTTTGCATGCCTGTGTCTTTTTGCATTCTCCATGCTCGGCATCGTGTTCTCAAACAATCTGATTCAAATTTTTATATTTTGGGAACTCGTCGGTTTAAGTTCTTACCTTTTAATCGGCTTCTGGTATGAAAAGCCGGCAGCTTCGACAGCAGGTAAAAAAGCCTTCCTCACAACCCGCGTCGGGGACATCGGAATGATGATCGGCATCCTGCTTTTGACCGGCTATCTGGCCAAATCGGGCAGCGGCACTTTTAATTTTCTCAAGCTTGAAGGCATTTATGCGGCTATGCCATCGGGGACTGCTGAACTTCTGCCGCCACCTGTTTTGACTGCCGTGGCCTTGTTGATTTTCATGGGCGTGATGGGCAAATCCGCGCAGGTCCCCCTGCATGTCTGGCTGCCGGACGCCATGGAAGGCCCCACCCCCGTCAGCGCTTTAATTCACGCCGCGACGATGGTGGCCGCCGGCGTTTTTTTACTCGTCCGGATCCACTTCCTTTTTGAAGCCAGCGCGGACGCCTTGGCTGTCATTGCCTGGACAGGGGCCGTTACCGCACTTCTGGCGGGCTTTATCGCCATCGTCCAGGATGACATCAAAAAAATCCTGGCCTATTCAACGCTTAGCCAGCTGGGCTATATGGTGCTTGCGTTCGGGTTGAGCCACGCCGATGCAGGCATGTTTCACCTGACAACGCACGCTTTTTTTAAGGCCCTGCTTTTCTTGGGTGCCGGCAGTTTGATTCACGGAATGCATACACAGGACATTTGGAAAATGTCCGGAAACAGCCTCTTAAAAAAAATGCCGGTAACGAGCTGGACTTTCCTGATCGGCACATTGGCACTGATGGGCGTCCCGCCTCTAAGCGGTTATTTCAGCAAGGAAGCGGTCCTGGCGGCGGCACACGCCGGCCCGGCACCTATTTTTTTCACCGCCGCCGCGGTTGTTTTTCTAACGGCATTTTACATGGGCCGCCTTTGCGCGGCGGTTTTCTTCAGCAAAGCCGGTTCCGGCGGCGCTCACACTGATTCATCCAATCCGCATCACACGGTTCATGAATCGGGATGGCCAATGACACTTCCTCTGCTGGTGCTTGCCGTGCTAGCGGTGATGGGCGGCTATCTTCCCATCCGCGAGTTGATCCGCGGTTCCGCGCATCCCGCAGAGCATCATGGAGAGTCCGCGGCATTTTTGACGGCCTTGTCGCTGGGACTTGCCTCAGCCGGTTTTATCATGGCCCTCATCCTTTTTAGAGCGCCCCGCAAAAAATCTTTTCCGTTTCCGGGCATTTTAGAGAAAAAATTTTATTTTGATACTGTCTATGACCTCATGATCCGCTACGTGCAGGAAAATATCGCGCGTGTTTCCGACTGGTTTGAGCGCCGCATCGTTGTCGAAGCCGGAGCCAACGGCACGGCCAATTTCGTGCGCTCAGCGGGAGATCATCTGCGCCGCCTGCAGACCGGTATGGTCCAAACCTATGCCTTCGTCCTGACGGCGGGCGTTACCTTGATTTTATATTTTTTTCTGATAAGGGGATAATTGATGGTTTACGCTTTGACCTGGATTCCTTTTTTCACCGCCTTGACGCTGCTCTTTGTCCCGGAAAACCGCCCAAACCGGCTTAAAGGGCTTGCGCTTCTAGGCGCAGGACTTCCGTTTATTATTTGCCTGATCTTGTTTTTCTCCTTTGACCGGGCGGCCGGGGGGTATCAATTCCGCTCTTCGCTGCCGTGGATTCCCTCGCTTGGAATTTCCTACAGCGTCGGGCTCGACGGCATCAGCCTTACGTTATGTCTCCTGCACGCACTCGTCTCTTTTGCAGGCGCTTTTATGAGCTGCCGGACTTCCGACAGAACCAAACCTTATTTGTTTTTCTATCTGATTTTGACCGGCGCCATTTACGGTGTTTTTTCCTGCCTGGACCTTTTTTTCCTTTATCTGTTTTACGAAACCACGCTCATTCCCCTGTACCCCATGATCGCCGTCTGGGGAAGCAGAAACAAAGAATACGGCGCGATGAAACTGACGCTTTTCATTACCGCCGGAGCTGTCATGGCGCTCTTTGGAATCATCATGCTTTATCATACGGCCCAGCTGCAAAGTTTTGATTTGATCGCGCTGACGGAAAAGCTGCGGAGCACCCCGCTCAACAAAAACTTTCAGGTCTGGCTGGCCCCGTTCATCTTGATCGGTTTCGGAGTCATTGCGTCCCTGTGGCCGGTTCATAGCTGGTCCCCCATCGGATATGCCGCCGCGCCGACTTCGGTCAGCATGCTGCATGCCGGCGTGTTAAAAAAAATGGGGCCGTACCTTATTTTAAGAATCGCCGTGGCACTGTTGCCGCAAGGGGTCCAACATTGGTCGCATGTCCTCGCCGTTTTGTCCGGCATCGGCATTTTGTATGCGGGGTATGCCGCTGTCCGCCAGACAGACCTTAAATTCATGATCGGTTTTTCGAGCGTCAGCCACATGGGCTATATCTTGCTCGGCATTGCCGCCATGACGCCTGTCTCGCTTGCCGGTGCGGTGTCCCTGATGTTTTCGCACGGGGTTATGGCCGCCGCAACCTTTGCCGTCATCGGATTTTTTTACGAACAGACGCACAAACGCGGCGTTCTTGATTTCGGCGGCATGGGGAAAAAAGTCCCGTTTCTTGCGACCTGTTTTATCATGGCGTCTTTTGCCTCGCTCGGACTTCCCGGTTTTTCGAACTTTGTCGCGGAATTAATGATTTTTGTCGGATCCTGGCGGTCCTTTCCCGTTATTGTCGGACTAGCCGTTTTCGGCATTCTCATTACGGCCCTCTATCTACTGAGAACAGTCCAGCATGTCTGCTACGGCCCGCTTCGCGGTTCCTGGACGGAACTTAAAGATGCCTCCGGTTTTTTTCAGAAATTTCCGCTGGTTCTTTTACTCGGGGCCCTGATGATCTTCGGCTTTTGGCCGCGCGGCCTGCTCAGCCTGATTCAGCCGGCTGTCGCATCTTCTCTTGGAGTGGTCCCATGATGCCGGAGCTAAAAGCCATGCTGCCGGAATGGATCGGCCTTGCGGTCCTGTGTTGGATGTTCACGGTGGAATTACTGCACGGAGATGCCCCTCGCGATCCAAAAACCAAGGGCGTCTATCGGGTCCCCGTGGGCGGCCTTGCGGTCATTGTTTTGTCCCTGCTGTTTGTCTGCGGGAAGAAAGCCGCCGCCTTTGGGGGTATTTTTCAGTCCGACATGCCGGCCGTGTCGATGAAGCTCTTTTTTTCCGCCGCGGCTTTTTTTCTGCTTCCGATGTTCCGGAAATATTTTACGGACGCCGGACCCCGGCTGTCTGAATTTCTTTTGGTCTTCTGGATTTGCTTTCTCGGAATGTTTTTTCTGGTTTCGTCACGAGATTTTCTGCTGCTTTTTATTTCACTCGAAATCGTGACCTTGTCTTTTTACATCATGACTTCTTATGCCAAAAAAGACACGGAGTCCATCGAAGCGGGTCTGAAATATCTTATTCTCGGTTCCCTGGCTTCGGCATTCATGATTTTCGGAATCAGCCTGCTGTATGCCGCGACCGGATCAACCGCTTTTGAGGCCGTCCGCGTTGCTTTTACCGCAGACCCGCAGAATACTCTGATGCTTATCGGGCTGCTTTTGATTCTTTCCGCTCTGGGGTTCAAAATTGCCGCCGTCCCCTTTCATCTCTGGGCCCCTGATGTTTACCAGGGAGCTCCGCCGCCTGTCGCGGCCTTCCTTGCGGTCGGGTCCAAAGCCGCAGGGATCATGGTTCTGATAAACCTTTTGTCGGATGTGTTCGGCGCTTTTGAACCGGGAAGAAAGATGCTTTTTTCCGTACTGGCGTTCATGACAATCCTGTACGGAAATCTCGGGGCCCTCGTTCAAACGAATATCCGCCGGCTGTTCGGATATTCGAGTATCGGACATGCGGGATACCTGCTGATCGCACTTGCGGCAAATCCCCAGGACGGCTATGCCGCCGCGTTTTATTACCTGATGGCTTATGCCGTTTCCACACTGACAGCCTTTTATGTCATCAATATCACCGTCCAGGCCGTCGGCAGTTCGGCGATTGCGGACTTCCGGGGACTGGCTTCACGGTCGCCCTGGCTGGCCGGCGCCATGTTTATGGCCCTGCTTTCGCTTGCGGGCGTGCCGCCCCTTGCCGGTTTTGCCGGGAAATTTTTTGTTTTACTTGCCGCGGTAAAAGCCGGTTTGACGGCCCTCGCACTGACCGGCGCATTGGCCGTTGCCGTTTCTCTTTTTTATTATCTGAACGTCGTGCGCGTGATGTATGTTGACGAATCTATCAAGGAAAGTCCGGTGCCGATCACCCTTTCAGATAAAGTCATCTTGACAGTGCTGATGGCGGGGATGATCCTAATCGGATTTTATCAATCGCCGTTTCTGCAAATTTCATTGCGCGCAGTAAGCGCCGCAAAGTAATCTTCCCGTCTTATTACTGAGCTTTTGAAAATGGCCGTCGCCCATAGGGAACACTCATAAGAGGCACCCTGTCAAGAGAACAGATTTCTTCTGCGGCATGTTTTTTCTTTTTCGTTTTGTGGTGGAACAAATTTGCTCAAATTAAATCCGCTGTGGCCTCTTTGCACCCTTGTTTTCAATCTTCGTGTCAAATCGGACTTTAACCAATTTGCACCAGACACTCATCCGGTTATGGAACGACCTGCTCGAATCTGTTGTCATTCCCTGTGGGAGGAAATCCCACTCCAGAAAACCCTTGGTGCCGTGGGATGTCCATTTAGGAACCCGCATCTGTTGTTTTTACAACGACAATCCCTTATCAGATTCATCCCACGGGCAAATGGCAAAAACTTTACAGCTTCAAAGTTGGGAGCGGTTGCTATTCAGGCAGTCACCTTTTAAATATGTCCCCAGGCAGCTCGCCGCTCTAAACAAATAACCTGTTTTCATCATAGATCAACGCCGGATCTTTCATCAGCATAAAAGAAACCCGGGCCAATTTACTGGCCACAATCGCCTTAGCCTTGACCGGCCCTTTTTTCTTGAGCAACCGATCATGATATTTTTTGATTCGGACATTGCGTAAGGCTGCAATAGCAGCTTCTGCATAAGCCCATCTCAAATATTTGTTGCGATTCTTGGCATTGCCGCGGCCTTTGATCTTTGCGTTGCTCATTCGCTTGCTTTCCACCAGCCCGCAATACGAAAGATAATTCTCTACCGCTTCGAAACGTTCCAACTCGCCGATCTCCAAGCGAATCATCCACCCCAATATCTTGCCGATCCCAGGTAAAATCACCAAGCGCCTTACCAGCATATCTTCCTTTAAGGCCTTAAAGACTGAGCCTTCGATCTCGTCGACGTGCCGGCTCAAAGATTGAATGCTTTCGGCAAAGACCTCAGCCGATTGCTGTAAATAAGGATCCTCAAAAACTTCTCGTATGTCATCGACTTCAAGCTTTTGAATTTTCAGCCGGCTCATGTCTATGCCCCGCCAACTCTGATATTGATGCTTCAGACTATTGCTCAAGCCCGTTCGGGTTTGCACTAACAACATGCGTTTTCGCAGAAGATCTCTCAGCCCTCGCAACTCCTTGGGGTAAATATAGCCTTCCGGCAAAACCCCCAGTCGGTTTATCCGATTTAGCCACTGCGCATCCGTTTCATCATCGCTATACTTCAAACCTCGGTATTGCTGCATTGCCGCGGGATTCGCCAGTTTCACTTCATACCCCAACTCCTGCAACCCATCGACTAACCAATAGCCATTGTAGGTAGATTCCACCACAATCGTCCTCATCTGCGTTTTGTAATCCCGGAAAAATAAATCGACTTCTCCAAGATCATTGGTTAACTTCTTCTTGCGGATCACTCGATCTTCCCCATCTGAAATCATCGAAAAATTATTGTTTGAATGTAAATCGATTGCGCCATACAATTCCATCTGGCACCTCCGTTTGGTTAATAACCGTCGCCCTTTCGGGGCTGGGTTCTGGTTTTTTCATAAATTACAATTTACCAGATTCCCTCA
>MHFC01000067.1:0-2482 GCA_001804025.1 Omnitrophica bacterium GWA2_52_8
CCCGGCCTCTTCGGCCTGCAGGTCAATGGCCTGATAGGAGGCCTGCGTTTCGGCCTCGACCTGTTCTGAAAGGTTCCGCACCGATTGACTGAGGTCCGCCAATGCGCCGGAACGCTGCTGCGCCAAATTTTCAAGCGCCTGATTGACCTGGTCCATGCCCGCGCGGATCTGGTCCAGCGCCCCTTCGATCGAGGTCCGCGCCAGTTTTCCGCGGACCGGAATGGTGACAACTTTTGCTTTTTCCGTTTCAAGCCGGGCCCGAACTTCAAGCAGGCGGTTGCGCGTATTCAGGTAATCGCTTTCGATCTGCTGGTTCAAAACCTGTTCGCGGTCCGCAATCCTTGCGAGCGCCTCTTCATGCTGCATCGCAACTTCGGCACGCACTTTCGCCACCGATGAATAGAGGCGCCTGCGGGCCCCGCCCATTTCGATCCGGACGGGATTGCCTTCATCATCATATTCATAGGTGACAAGCGCTTCCCCGTCCGGGGCCAGCACCGTCGAGAGCCGGCTGTTTTCATACAACTCCACCGTGCCTTCCCCAAGCCGCCGGGTCACCAGGCCGCCGTCCATGGAATACTCCGACTGGACCGGCATCGCACCGGAAACCTGATACGCCTGCCAGTTGGGCATGACAAATTCATTCCAGAGTTTGCGCGCTTCATCGAGATGGAACCGGGCAGACTCCTCTTTCGCAATAAGGTTTTCACCCGTGACATCGGTCTCGGTCTCGAGCGAAATTTCGCGGCCCGGCGCCGTGACAATGGCATGCGGCTTACCGCCGCGGTAGACGGTCTTGGTGCCGTCCGCATGCAGAACTTCGGCGTCAAGCAGCGCGACGGACTCGGAAACATTACCGGTCCCGGGATCCGTGACTTCGGCCGATTGAAAACGGTCGAAAAAGACAGTCGTCCGCCTTGAGTCTTGAGCCGTGAGTGAAAGACCGAGAAGACGGGAACCGTCGTATTGGACGGAAACAGAACGGGTATCGGGTATCTGGGTGCTGGTATCTGGTAAACTGGCTAAATTTTCATACCCGACCAGGGTGACGCGAGGGACTTGTTCGCCATCCGGATCATCCACCATCGTTACGACCGGAACGTCAATGGTCATAGAACTGCCGTCCCCGCCTTCAGGCAGGGCGGGCCCCAGTTGCGTCGTTTCGGTTTCATACGTGATGACGGGTGTTCGCGCGGTTTCAAACGTGTGCGCAAAACGGTAACCGTCGCTCGTCGTGTGATAGAGGATCGTACCGTTTTCATCGTACTCTTCACGCACGCCGGTTTCGGTCACGATCACACGATGGCCTTCGGCCGTCGTTTCATAATCAAATTTATCGCGCACACGGCCTTTATAGGAAATGCTCGTATGCGCAAGCGAACCGTCCGCATTGTATATAAAGGACGTGACCACGCCGTTTTCTTCGGTGCGCGCCAGCAGCACCGTTCCGGACTGCCCGGCAATCCCAAGCATCTCACCGGAGACATAACGTTCCGTCACACCCGTATCGGGATCATGGACGGCGGTGATTTCTACGGAATTACCATCTCCAAGGAGGAGAGAATCTGAGTCTGGATCCCCGATTAAAGCATTCGGGGATGACCCTAGGGACATCTCATTCGGGGATGACAATAAGGACATCGCATCCGGGGACAGCAGCAATTCCCGGGAAATAAATTCATATGTGTATTCCAGCGGACTGGCATTCGTGCGCGAGACGGTGCGTACGCGGCCATAGTTTAAATTCCGGGACTCAATTTCTCCCTGTCCATTTACCGCATGCTGCGTTTGCGCGTTTGAAGACCCGGGATTTTCTTCGAAAGTAATGACCGTCCCGTCCGGAAGCGTCGTTTGCGTCACGGCATCCCCGGTCATTTGCGTCACGGAGCCATAGAGCGTTTCGAAAGATTCCGTGTCCCCTTCTTCGGAATAATCAATGCGGGTTTCAGCGGTGAGGAGCCGGGACCAATCCACGTCGTTCGTCGATCGTGGATCGTTGTTCGTGACCAAACCTAAATATTGTGCGAAATTCTGACTGCCGGCCGTATGCACACCGGCGATCACGGACTCATCGGCCAGCAGGCGGTCAAGCCAGTCTTTTTCCGCTGGCGGACGCAGGGCCGTAAACGTCACATTCTGAACGTACACGGGAATATTCAAATTTTCATTTTCGCTGTCCAGATAGATCTTGAATTCCCCGGCATTGCCCTTTGACGGGTCCAGCGGCAAATAAAAATCCTGCCATCCGGTTCCGAGATCCGGCAGGGACCACATCTGATAAGTCTCCGGATCCTCGGGCGTTCCTAAAACCACTTTCACAATCCCCTGTCCGGCGGCAAGATCCTGCATGGCACGAACACTGACATGAAGGTAATCATAACGCGAGGTATTGACCTCGGCCGTGTTCACCCCCAGCCCGATGATCTTGAGTTCCTCGGACGGCAGAAAACCGCTGCCCGTGCCGAACTGAACCATCCACTTG
>MHFC01000067.1:2492-2565 GCA_001804025.1 Omnitrophica bacterium GWA2_52_8
GCCGGTAAAATATGCGGTCCAAAATCGCGTCGCCGTTGATATCTCTCAAGTCCACCGAGACCTGCACCAGACC
>MHFC01000067.1:2592-4132 GCA_001804025.1 Omnitrophica bacterium GWA2_52_8
GACAAAATGATCGCGGTCCTGGCCGATCGCGGTCTCAAGTTCATCGGCGCCGTCAATCCCGGTCCACTGAACGGCCGGCTCAAACGTACTGCCGGTGTTGACTTCAACCCACCAGGAATGCTGGGCCGTATACGCCGCGCTGTCCACGGTCACACGGTCCGGCAAACCGTCACCCGTCACATCGGCAAGCTGGCTCATGTAGCGCCTCGGACTATGCATATCCTTAAAGGCCCGGATTCCGGTCGCAAGCTCCGGCGTCTGGGCGCCTCCGAGAGGCCGGACGTTATTGCTCCAAAGCACGGGTGCATCGAATCCCGCGCCGTGATTGAACTGCACGTACCAGTCGAGCGCTGAATTTCCATCCGCGGGATTTTTATTTTTAAGCAGAACGCGGTCCGGCAGCCGGTCGCCGTTCATGTCGATCAAATCCCCCATGTCGATCGTAAAATCATAAGCGCCGTAATCCTCGTTGTACCAGGAAAGCGCCGCACCGATAAGCGGATCGGGATCGAAGCTTGAGTCCACGCCGCGCCACAAAACCGCATCGGCGAATCCGCCGCCCGTGTTTTTCTGGAAAAACCACCGGTCGAGAGGCTCCGCGTAAGGCCGCAGGATACGGTCCGGCAGACCGTCGCCGTCCATGTCCTTAAGGTCGGCGATGAGTTCCTGCTCGTACATGCCCCCCGGATCATTGCGCACCTGCTGGGCATAGCGCGCCTGTTCGGACCATTGCGTCAGCGGCTGAATGTTTTCGGTCCATAAAACCGCGGGATCAAAACCCATGCCGTTATTGAATTGCACATACCACTCCGGCTGACCGTCGTAAGGCACTAGAACGCGGTCGGGTTTATGGTCTCCGTTGATATCGACCAGGTCGCCCAAGACATGCGGATGCCGCCCTTCATAGAATTTCAGGGAGCCCATGGCATAGTTATAGATTCCAATACGTGTCGGATCAAAAGCCGGGTCGACACCCGTCCACTTTTGGGCCGTCTCGAATTCCTGGCCGTTATTGAACTGCACCCACCAGAAATCCGCCCCGGCCTGAGGGTCCATATAAACCCGGTCCGGGCGCCCGTCGCCGTCCATATCCGCCAGGTCCGCGACAAGATCGGGCAGTTGTTTATTGTTGTCCATACGCGCCGAACGCGTCATGAAACCGTTGTTCATGAGCTGGGAATCCAGTGCGACATTGCTCCATTCCGGAGAAAATTCGGCGCCGAATTCAAGCGCCAGGGCGCGTTCGCTGTCGGGAACCAGTTTGCTGTAAAAAATGGAGGCGTCTCCGATTTCAAAAGGCGAGAAAAGCCCGGCCTCCGCGTCCGGAAAAACTTCTGCGCGCGTTTCAAATTCCTGCGCATTAAAATGAAGCAGGAGGACGGTCTGTTCGTCGCGGGTGTATTCTTCGGCCGGAACCGTAAAGTCAGAGACCCAGCGCGCAAGCCCTTTTGTGATCCGGAATTCGTCCAGCGCGCCTTTCAGGTCATAGAGATTCGGCGAATGCCAGCGCCCCAGCCTTAAATCGGCTCCGGAGGAAATC
>MHFC01000067.1:4153-7486 GCA_001804025.1 Omnitrophica bacterium GWA2_52_8
TGATTCATCACGGTAAGAAAAAGGTTCCCGCCTTCGTCCTTATACAAATTGATCCAGTCCCCGACCGCACCCTGGTTTCCTAAAATGCCGTGGAGTCTTCCGGTCTCGTCAAATTTGACGCGGAAATCAATCGTAAAATCTTCGGTTCCGAAATCCCAGGCCCCGGAATCGGCGACCGAAAGATAATCGCCGGTGCCATCGAGCGCCAGGGCTGTTCCTCCCAGGGCTTCGCCGGAGGAAACGATCCCGGCCTGATTGAAAAAAGTAAGCGGTTCGCTGCCGGATGTCTCCTTGCTGCCCGTTTCAATGACAGATTTAATTTTAGTCTGTTCCCCGAACGTATTGTAGAGAGGCCGGGCATTGAGGATGCCTGAAATCTCCGCCGCCTCATCGGCCAAGGTCCCGGAAAGCGCGCCGGCCGGTGTCGGAGCGGGCACAATCAAAAGGGTCTGCGGGTCCATGGCATGTTCTGCCTCAGGCGGCGTAAAATCCGAGGTCCAGCGCGGCGTTCCTTTGGAGATGCGGAATTCGTCGATTATTCCTTTTAAATCATAGGTTGCCGGTGAATGCCAGCGGCCGATGCGGACATCGCCGCCTGCGATGATCGACGAAGCATTGGTCCGGACACCGCCGTTTTGAACTCCGTTAATGAAAAGGCGCACATCCGTGCCTGCCCGGCTCACGGCAATGTGATACCACTGCGCGGCCTGGGGGGTCCAGCTGTACGAATACCACTGCCCCATAATCGTCAGAAACAAATGACTGCCTTCGTCCTTATACAGATTGATCCAGTCCGCCACTGCGCCCGTGGTATCGATCAGCCCGTTAATCCGGCTCACATCATCAAACCGGACCCAGAAATCGACGGCAAAATCCTCGCTGCCGATATCCAGTGCGCCGGGGCCGGGGACCAGCAGATAATCGCCGGAGCCGTCAAAGGCGGCCGCGGTTGCTCCGTATTTTGTCTGCTGGGTCTCGATATGGGCATCGCCGATAAACAGCACCGCGTCATCTTGTGCCGCCGGCGCCCGGGCATAGGCTGCCATAACGTCCGGATCCAGAAGATACGGAATGAGCGGAAATTCAGGCTGGCCGGGTTCGGATTCCAGACGGATAAAAACTTCGTCCGCCCCCCCGCTTTCCGCGTAAATCAGACGGTAAATCCGGCCGGATGTCTCGATACGCTCGACACGTCCGCCATTGTAAAAAACTGCCGTTCCGGAAGGACGGATGGTTTTCACCAGAATTCCGTTTTCGAGGACCATCTTCGAACCGTCCGTGAAATCGACCGTACCCGACATTTCCCCTGCCGCGTCAAATTCAGGCGCACTTACCGACCCGAAACGCGTCAACAGCTTCGCCATTGCGTCATTTTCGATCTCGGCCTCCACCCCGTCGTGCAAAAGGCGTGTAAGCGTGCCGTCAGGCGCAAAAAACCGGACGTCGTTTCCATGGGTAAGAATAATTTCCCTGAGCCCGCCGCCGGCCGCCGCGCCTTCTTCATAAACATAACGGATTTCAAATTCGCCCGCGTCAGCAAGCGTGATCCTGCCGGCTTTTCCGTCCGGGCCGTAATGAATGACGGCGCCTTCGGGCGTCGTCAGTGTGACCAGTTTATTGTCTTCAAAATATTTTTGCGTGCCGTCCCCGGTTTCCTCGATAAAGGACTTTAACTTCCGTGACGCGTCAAAACCGATCGTGTGCAGGCGCCGGCTGTCGGGAAAAAGAATTTCCGTGACTTCCCCTCCTCCGAAAACGACGCGCTTGCCGTCGCGGAATTTCCATTCCCTCAGCACCGCCTGATTGTTTTCGTAATCATAGACCTTGCCGTCGGCGGTTTCGAAACCCGTCAGGACGCCGTTTTCGACAAACTGTTTGAGGCCTTCCCTTGTTTCGATGATTCCGCTCAAAATCGTCCCGTCATCGTCGAGTTCGAAATCAAAGAGCCTGTCTCCCCCCAGCGTCTCGAGCAAAATATTCACAACTTCCCGGTCGCTCAGGTTTCCGTTCCCGTCCTCAACCTGCTCGGCGGTTTTGATCCGCCGGATGATGCCGCCGTCGGTCGTGATCTGCTTTAAAAAGCCGTTTTCATCGTAAAGAAACCCGGTGTTCCCGCGCCGGACATCCAGGCCCCGCACAAAGCCTTCTTCCAAAAGGTGCGTATAAAGGACCGGGTTTCCGGCGCTGTCCGTAACGGAGTCCATGACGCCTCCGGTAAAGTGGATCTCGGTACCGTCCCCGAGGCGCATTTCCCGAACGACCCCTTCGGCGTCATAATCAGCCCCGGTCAAAGTCTGCGCTGCCGGTGCCGAGGACGCCGCCGTATTCAGAGCGGCCTCATACCCGTCTACTATTTGAGTGCGTGTGTAAATGAAGGTTTTGCCGTCACCGGAAACCTCACGCAGGATTCCCCTTTCATCATAAACGCTCCGGCTGCCGCTCTCGGTAAAAACCAAAGTTCCGGTAACGGCCCCTGCCGCATCTTTTTCATAAGCAAAATACTGCGCGTCCAGGTCCGGTATTTGCTCGCGGACGGCACGGGCATCAGGCAAAAAATCCCGGATTGTCCCGTCAGCAGGAACGCGGCGGAGCAAAAATCCGCTTCGGATCACATCGACGGTTCCGTTGGGATAAACCAGGAGCGCATCGACCATGTTATTTTCAGCGTCCAAAATAAAGTCCGTGATCCGTATTCCCGCCGCAGTCCTTAATTCCTTCAATGTTCCGCCTTCATACCAAGCCTCGACACCGCCTTCCATCGTAAGCCGCAGGGCTTCGGCTTCATCAAGGGCTGATGGAACCGGCGTTCCGATTTCTTGCATGAGCTCGGCGTTCTCATAAATTTTAATACTCCCCGCCGTATTTTTTTCGTAGCGGATTTCGAGCCCGCTTCCTGTCAGCATAATTTTTTCGATACTCCCATCAGCACGCAGGACTTCGCTAAAGGCCGGATACTCAGGGTCTTCGGATGCGCGGAAAAGAACTTTTTCGGATTCGGCCGCATGATTGAGTGCGTCCATTTGAGAGATAAAAGCGTTTAAGAGCGCCCGCGTTGAGTGAGATTGCTTCGCTTCGCTCGCAATGACGTCATGGTGCGGAACCGCATCGGCCAATGCCAAAATTTTTCGGCTCGATAAACCCGCGGCAGCGTTGTTAAACTTTCCTATCACCCCCACCGTTCCGTTCCGTGCCTCATCCCCGCTTACTTCTTCCCGCCTGTCATTCCCCGCGATTTCGCCCTGTTTGTCATCCCCGCGGATTGTTTCCGCCAAAGGCGGATCAGTCTCAGACGGATGTCGGGGATCTGTCATTGGTTCTGCCCGCCAAATTGCG
>MHFC01000067.1:7554-9114 GCA_001804025.1 Omnitrophica bacterium GWA2_52_8
AAAAGTCACCGGCTTGCCGTCATTGAGGATCCCGCGGTTGTTGTAAAGATAAACTCCGCCGCGCGTGATAACGTATTCATATTGGGGATAGGGCACGGCATTGGCAATGTCGGTCACCGAAGGCCCGGCCTGTCCCGCTTCTTTCACATGCACATGCGCCACAAACTCCGCATTTTCGAGAAGTTCCCGTACGGGATCCAAAACACGAATGTGTGCGGATTCACCGCTCGAAAAAAGAACAATCTCGCCGCCGATCACGGTAATGCCTGTTTCAACCCCGGCATCGGCCAGCTTTTTCAGGTCTTCTTCCGTGACGGCATCGACAATCACGGCCGCCGCATATTCGGGCTCAAATAAATCGAGCGCGTAGTCAACACTATGGCGTTCAGGCTTGTCATCCCCGCGGATTGTTTCCGCCAAAGGCGGATCAGTCTCAGACGGATGTCGGGGATCTGTCATTGGTTCTGCCCGCCAAATTGCGCGGCGGGTCCGCCTCTGGCGGAGATTCCCGCTTAAAACCTGCGGCCGGCCCGCCGGATAGGCAGAGAATGACAAATTCTCGATCTCTTCTTGATTGATTTCTTCTCCCGCCAAACTGAGGGGCTTGCTATTCGAGCATAAAAAATCCTGGGTCATTTCAAAAGGCTCCTGCCCGGCATTCCGGGATGCCGCAAGTTCCCTGTCCAAAGCGGCAGGAGTCTCATATTCCTCGACGGGCTGCGGCCCTCCGGCGAGGCTCTGATGATAAAGATCGGGAGAGGCCAATACGATTTGCTGGAATGTAAAAATGAAGGCGACAAGAAGACTTGATGATTTCAGCAACAGCGCTCTGGGCGCGGGCGGCAAACACAATTTGAAGGAATTTTCGGCCATCGGTTTTTCCTCCCGGAAATGAAGATGGTCAAAAATACCCTGCTGCCGCACAGCCGCACAAGGGATTTGCGCGATTATTTTTCATGGTATCTATTAAAAAACGACTTAAATATTTTATTAATAGATTTTTTGACAAAACAAGACTTTTTAAAACCTTATCGTGTCAGGATTGTCAGGTTTGGAACAACGGACGGCGGCCGCCGGGACCCAAATACCTTAGCGCATCTATGCAGCCCGCTCTTCGGGCTCATAGCGCCCGCCGAGATGTTTGGCGAGAAAACGTTCGGCCGCGGCGTAGAATTTCAGGCGGTTCTCGGGTTTTTCAAGATGGTGTCCTTCATCCTCGAAGAGCAGGTATTCCACATCAAGGCCATGCTCGCGCATGACGGAGACGATTTGCTCAGACTCCTCTTTCTTGACCCGGGGATCGTTGGCCCCCTGGACTATCAGCACCGGGATTTTGATTTTCACGGCTCCAAAATAGGGCGACCGCTGTTTGAGGAGTTCCGGTTCGGTTGCGGGATTGCCGATCCTGCGGTGAAGCGCCGCGCGCTCGACCGCCCAGTAGGTGGGCAGTGTCTCCATAAAGGTCAACAGGTTGGAAGGGCCGGCCAAATCCACCGCGCATCGGAAGAGATTGGGTGTGAAGGCCGCGCCCGCTAATGCGGCATATCCGCCGTACGAGCG
>MHFC01000067.1:9125-15580 GCA_001804025.1 Omnitrophica bacterium GWA2_52_8
GCATTCAGAAATTTTTTTCCATAACCCGCAGAACCCCGATAGTTGACTTGAAGCACAAGATATCCGCGATTGGCGAGCCACTGCACGAGGTCATAATAACCCCAGACGTCGCGCGACCACGGACCCCCATGCACCAGCAGTACCGCCGGCAAACCGGGTTCATCTTCCCGGCCCACAGGCGCTGTTTTGTAGCCATGAATGGTCAACCCGTCGCGGGCTTCATAGGTAAAAGGACGGACTGCGGCGAGTTGATAGCCCTCCAGATCCGGAGACTCGGAAAATAAAAATTCAGCCCGGCGGGTCTTGCGGTCATACAAATAATAAACGCTCGAACGCCGGTCCTCTCTGAAGCGGACCAGCCAAAGCCTGTCCTGTTTATCGCGGTTTAGGATGTTAAAATCGCCCGGGTTCATTTTTTTGAGGGTGTCGATGTCCTCCCGGATGGAGGGGTCCAGAACCAACCACTGCAGGCGTTCTTTCAAAACCGCCGCCATCTGCGGCCGGCGCGTGTCGGGGTGCAGCAAAACCTCCGAGACATCGTAACTGTCATCCGCCGCCAGAACTTCCCGCGAACTTCCGCCGGCAGCACCATAGGCAACCAGCCGGGCCGTGTCGTTTCCCGCGGACTCGACGATATAAACCGATTCTCCGTCATCGGAAAACGTCACCGCAAAGGAATTCCGTTCGTCTTCATAATTCCAGGACGCGAGCTTGACCCAATCCGATTTTTCATTCGGCCTTGTCCAGACATCATTACCCCCGTCCTTGCGCGCAGTCACCATGCCGCGGACTTTCAGGTCTTTGTCGCAAAACCATTGCCCGGCATTCCCCGGATTTTCCGCCACCAATGTGAATAGTTTCTGCTTGAGATCGAAACGGTAGGCATCAAAAACGTCCGGATTTTTTTTATTCATTGTAATCAGGATTTCCCGGGGATTTTTTTTGGACAGTTCAAGGATTTCGACCCGGACGCCGTCAAAAGGCGTCAAGCTGTTCGAAACTCCCGTATGAATGTCCTTGTCGTAGAGATGCCAGTTTTCATCCCCGTTCGAATCCTGAAGGTAGAGCAAATGCCGGCTGTCACTGGCCCAGTAAAAATCTCCGACAGCATTTGCCTCACGGGTCACCGGACGGTCTTTGCGCGAACCGTTCAGTTCGCGCAGCCAGATATTAAGCACGCTGTTATAAGGCGCCAAGTACGCCAATTTTTTGCCGTCGGGCGAAAGCTGCGGACGGGTTTTTTCGGCGTTTCCGAATAGAACCCTGCGCGGAATCAAAGGCGTTTCGGCCGAAACAGCGGCGGCCGGAAGGACGATGAAACTAACGGACAGAAAAACCAGAGCTAACCGGCGGATTTTTTTAAGTTCCATAGAGCACGTTCCGTAAACGGAATTCATCATACGGATTATTGCACTAAATAGTAGCGCATAAGTCTTTCAATAACTTGTCATTCCCGCGGATCTTTAGCGGGAATCTCCGCCCGAGGCGGACCCGCCTGTATTTTCCGCCAAAGGCGCCTGCCTGCTGCAGGCAGGGATCAGCCTCAGGCTGAGGCGGGCAGCCACAATTTCGAAGATCCCCGACAAAAGCATTCGGGGATGACGAGGGCTTCATTGGCCCTCGCACTTCCCAGTGCTGGTTTAATGAAAAACCAGCCGGGGATGTCTAAATATTAAAAGACTTATGTACTGTTACTTAGATGCGGATCCCAAATTACTTATTTTTTTCTTTCCGGTATTCGCTGTCTTTTAAATCACTTCTTCCTGGCGGTGGACGGCCATGGGCTGGCCGGAGAAGGTGATGAATTCGAGTTTTTTCAGCTTGGCGCCGAGCCAATAGTAGGCCAAGGCGAGCGAAATAAAAGAAGCCAGCGTGTAACCGGCCGCAAAATAGGGCGCGGGGCTTTTCGAGGCATAATAAGTCAGCACCGCGTTTGCGGCGAAAAACAGGACCGAGACCGCCGCCGCCATTTTTTGAAAATCAAAATACAGAATGATGAGCAGGATGATCAGCAGCAGGCTGTGCAGGTAAGCGCCGAGCACGGCCATGCGGAAGATCAGCACCTGCACGCCTTTGATTCCGATCAGTCCCGAAATCTGGGGCGCGAGCAAAATCACAATGAGAGACAAAATCCCCTGATAGCGCACGACCAGGCTCATCTGCTCACGCAGGCCCGCCAGCATGGCCTCTTTGAGCCTGCGCAGGACGCCGAGCGAGGCCTTGGCCGAAATGGCCATGTAAAAGCGTTTATAGTGCGGATAAAACCCGGTCTCCACCTGGACCAGGAACATCGTCAGCGCCGGAATGATCGTCAGGTAGGCGGCAAATACCGAGGATTCATAGGTCGGGAAAACCCTCAGCCCGGGCATGATCGAAATCGCGTGCGGCGACAGCCAGAAAACAATTTTGTCGGCCCACAGCCCGAGCGCATAAAAAAACCCCGTGATAATGAGCAGTCTGTGCCGCAGGAAAAAGTCCCAAAAGTCGGGATCGAAGGCCCGGTTCGACGGAAACTCGACGAAAATACGCACACACCAGACGGCCACAATCACAAGATGGCCGGCCAGATACCCGCCGAGATAGCCTTTGAGGCCGTAATGCTCGCCGAGATAAAGCGAGGCCGCCACCGTCACCACAGCACCGGCCGCGTAGGCAATCCCGATCGTGAGATAGTCCTTGAGCGCCGTCAAAAAAACCATCACAAGCCAGATCAGCGTGATCACGAAATACGTCAGGACGCTCAAGACAAAAACCTGAAAATCCTCGCCCGCGGGGCCCGCGAAGATCACGGCCGTCGCCAGCTGAAAAATCATGACCCCGGCCGTGCTTGTGTTCAGGACCGGGACCATCGCGTCTTTTTCCCCGATATACAAACGGTCGGCCAGATAACGCGTCAGCGGATATTGAAAAACACCGATGCCGATCAGCGAAAACGTAAAAATATAAACCGTCAGGGCGCGGAAGTAGACGAGTTCAAACAAGTCCAGCGTGTGCGGGGCAAAGGCCGAAAGGCAAAAAAGGGTCAGGATGCTCAGGATCCACGGGCCCGAAGAAATGAAGGTCGAAAAAAGATAGGCCTGGAGCGCGGAAAAATATGTGCCCTTGGCCATCATTCTTTTTAAGCTGAAACCGATACCGGCCACCGGTACTCCTCCCTGTAATAAGCGTAAAGTTCCTGATAACTCGCAAGAAAATCGTCCATGTCATAATATTTGCGGACACGCCGCATGCCGGCCTGGCCGTAACGCTTTCTTTTCTCGCCGTTGCGGGCCAGGTCCACCACCCCGCGCGCCGTCGCTTCCGGATTAAAAATCGGCGTGATGATGCCCGCAGGCCCGATCAACCGGTCGTCGGGACTCCCGCCGTAAAGCATTTCGCGGCACGCCCCGACATCGGTCGCGACCGCCGGAATCCCAAGCGCCAGGGCCTCCAGGATGACAAGCGGCTGGGCCTCGCTGATGCTCGTCAGCACGATCAAATCAAGTTTGGGATAATATTCGTTCATGTCGACGCGGCCGCGAAAATGGATGCGCGCCCCCATTCCCTGCATCTCGGCAAGCAGGCGGCATTCCTCCACATAATCCGGGTCTTCGTCCAGGGGACCGAGGATTTCGATTTCCGCTTCCGGGACTTCCTGGCAAATGGTACGGCAGGAACGGATGAAGGTTTTGACGTCTTTGATCGGAACCACGCGGCCCGCAAATCCCACGCGGAAGCGGCCGTCGTTTTCGCGCTTCGGGCGGGACTCAAGCGCCCTGACCGGGACGCCGTTCGGGATGATCCGGATTTTTTCCGGGTCCGCACCCTCCTCGATCTGCGTGATACGGTTCTGTCCGAAGAGCGTGATAATTTCATCGGCGTGGCGGTACGTCAGAAGGCTGCAGGCGCGGAAAAGATACATCCACCACTGCTTGAAAAAATTCTGCCCTTCCGTGACCTTGCTTTCTTCGCGCGCCCGCGAATAAATCCAGTCAGCCTTTGCGATCTCCATTTTGCGCTCACGCGTGTAAATGCCGTGTTCCGTCAAAATCAGGGGCCGTTCCCGCTGGATTTTGGCCATGGCGCCGACGACCCCGGCATAGCCCGTGGAAACGGTGTGATAGACGCGGGCGCGCGGCAGGTCGAGGCGCAGGATCGAAAAAAACGGCAGGTAGAGAAAGCGCCAGGTCCAGAAATAATCCACAAACGAAACTTCCTCTTTTTCGCCCTGATAAAGGTCTTCGATGATTTTCCACGCGCCGTAGCCGTGCGTCAGATCGTGCAAATTCAAGGCCCGCGACCCCTGGTCGCCGACGTCCCGCACCAATTCTGGAAACGCGTCCACGTTGCCCGCACGCAGGCCTTCGAGAAATTTCCGGACGGTCTTGAAGGCCGCGGCTTTGTCCGGCGCCGTTTTGTCCTTTGCAATGAGGTAATCGAAAAGATAAAACTCGCGGAAATCGACGACGTTCGGCGGGATCTCATAATGCATTTTTTTGGAGTGGTTGCGATGGGCGCCGAGAAACACGATTGAGAAACTAACGTCCTTCAATTCTTTCACGAGCTGATAAACCCAGCTGGAAACGCCGCCGGCAACATACGGATAGGTCCCTTCAAGAATGAGACAGACGTCCGTCATACGGTCCTCTCTTCATCCGGCGCCTGGGGCGCAAGCCAGCGCACGAGAACACTTTCAAGCCGCTCCGCCGTCTCAACGTCAGGCGTCTGTTCCAGCGCGCGCACGAGAGCCCTGCTCAGATCGGAGTGCGGGTATTTCAGGGTCTCAAAAAATTCCAGATATTCGGTGCGGAGCATTCCCGGAGCCCTTTCATACGCCCGCGCCAGAAACGCCGTGTCGAGACCTTCATAACGGACAATCCCGGAAGCCGCGAGAATTTGCAGGAGAAACCGCTCTTCCCGGGAATTCCAGCCCGGCTCCTGCAATAACTCGATGAAAAAACTCGCGTCACGGCGGACCATATTGACAAGTAACGGAAACAAGGCCGAGTCCTTCCACGGCCTGTCTTGAAGATCAGGCAGTCCCCCGTGCAGAATTTCAAAGGCCTGTTTGAAAATGTCCCGCATGCGGGTTTTATGCCCGACCGAAACCTCGACAAAAAGCTGCGCGCACGGCTTTGCCAGCTGCGAGGAAATATAGGCAATCGGCAGGGCCTTGCAGAGCTGCTCCGGGTCCCTGTGCGCGAGCAAGACGGCCTCGGCATAACTGATATAGCGGATTGACTTTTCGGGGTCGGCGATGGAAATGGTCAGCAGTTTTTCAAACGGATCGGCCCGCCCGATCCGCGCGTAGGCGCGCACGGCCATGTAGCGGACCGCCCGGTCGCGGTCTTTCAGCAGTTCCATAATCCGCGAAGAGACGGGGACGGGAACCGGCATTTCTTCATTGAGCCGGCAAATCCAGTAAAGTACGGCCTGGCGCACGGGACCCGGAACTTCGCGGGACCTGTCCAGCAGGGACTCGACAGTGTCCCAGTCGCTTTCACGCAAAATCTCCGTCAGCGACAAGGCCGCGGCATAGGCATCGTCTCCGTTCCCGTCCACAACACTTTGCAAAAACCGGAAAGTTTCGGGGTGCGCCCTTTCGCCGAGCACGGCCAGCACCTCAAGACGGACGGCCGGGGTCTGCGTTCTTTCATAAAGCCGGTACAGGCCGGCGCGGATTTTTGAATCACCCAGATACGACGCAAGCAGGCGGATCGCGAGCAGCTGCTTCGCGCCTTCATCCCGGAATGCATGCTTCACAAGTCCGGCACAGACGGCGTTTGAATGAATTCTCTGAAGGACCGACACCGCATTCAGCCGGACCGTAAAACTCGGATCATTCAGCGAAAGGTCAAAAACGGCCTGCCACAGCTCGCGGACACGGATGGATCTAAGCGACGTCAGCGTTTTGGAACGCACGGCTTCCAGCGGTTCGCGTTTTAATTTTTCACCAACCAGCTTTTCCCAGTACCGGGATTTTTGCTTCACCGCCGTCACAAACGCAAACTCGCGGATACGGTCCACCGCAGAATCCAGGCAGCGGCGGATGAAGCGGCTGTGCAGCATCCTCGAGAAATTATTGAGCACCTCCAGCGCTTCAGTCTGGATCCTGCCGCCGGAGCGTATGGCAATGCGTTCTAGCGCCCGGACGCAGCGGGCGTCGCGGAATTTTGCAAGCGACTTAAGAATCTCGACCTGTAATTCTGTTTCCTGATGCGTGATCATGGCCTGAAGCAGCGGCCACAGGGCCTTGGGCTGGCGCAGCCGTCCGAGCTGACGCACGGCAAAACGGACATCTTCTTCGCTGTCCCAGGCAAGCATTTCGATCAGCATGTCGGCCTGAATATCCGCGGGCAGAGACTCCATGGCGAGCCGGGCCTGTCCCGCGGCCAGTTCATCCGCACCCCGGAGCATCTCAAGCAGTGCGTCCCGCGCGGCAAAATTCTGGACATGCGCCAAATAGCCAAATATTG
>MHFC01000068.1:0-6400 GCA_001804025.1 Omnitrophica bacterium GWA2_52_8
AGAGGTATCGACCTTTATCATGAACTGCTAAATCCAATCTTGAAAGGGTACTAGGTTGCGATTCGAATATTGGTAATCATTCTGAGCGCCAGCATCCCGAACAGCCATAAGAAGATGGTGACGCCCAGAATCATCTGCCCGTCTTCGGTAGTGTACAGTGCCGACAAATAAGTCGGATTAAGTAGCTGAATCACCATCGTGATCATGAAGGGGAGCATCGCCAGAATCAAGGCACTCATGCGCGCCTGCGCCGTTAAGACTTTAAGCTCCTTGCGGATCGTCACGCGCGCGTTGATGGTGTCTTCGAGATTTCGTACCAGCTCGACCAGGTTCCCGCCGCTTTCCTGCTGGACCGTGAGTGCGACCGCGAAAGTTTGAATATCAAGCGTTCCGATGCTTTTTTTCATCTCGCCTATGGCGTCGACCATGCTCATCCCCATGGAGGTTTGCTGCATCAGGTACGAAAATTCCAGATTGACCGGATACGGAGCGTCCTGGACGACGCGTTCGAATGCGGTCGAAAGGCCAAGCCCTGCCGTGAGACAGCCCCGGATCGTTTGAAGGGCTTTTGGAAATTGCAGGCCGAATTGATCAAGATAGCGGGTCCGCATGAACCTTAAAAAAACGACCGGAACGGCAAAGAGACTGATTGCCGGGAACAGAAAAACAAAGATAACCGGTATTTCCTGTATTGAGAGGATGCCGTAAAGAACCGCCGGAATCAGCAAAGAGACCAAAATGAAGGATGCGGGAGACATCTTGATCCCGGCTTGCCGCAGGGACCGGCTTAATTTGCGTACGGGGGCCTGTTTCTCAAGGATTTCATTGAAGGCTTTGATATCACTGTAAATAGCCTTTTTCTCGATGGAGATGCTGTGTTTTGCTTCTAGTCCTTTTAAGCGGATTTTGAGCCGGTTGCGGTAAGAAGCGGATTGTCCGAAGAACACATCCATCGTGTAATACGTCATCCCGAAAATCGCGATGGCGGCAAGCATTCCGGCCAGGGCAAAGGAGCTCATCAGGCCCTCCCGGTTTTTTTCTCGATGAGGCTGATAAATTTCGGCTTGATCGGAAGCTGGACAAAATCTCCGATGATTTCACCCTTGGCATCAACCCCGCGCTCTTCGAATTTGGCGATTTCCTGAAGGGTGATCACATCGCCCTCCATGCCGACGACTTCGGAGATCGAACTGACGCGCCGTTTGCCGTCCGGATAGCGTTTGATTTGAACAATGAGATGCAATGCCGAGGCCATTTGGCGCATGACGACGACGTGGGTCAGGTTTGGGTTGGCCATCAGGACCATCGTTTCAATACGTGACAGGGCATCCCGCGGAGTATTGGCGTGGACGGTGGTCATGGAACCTTCGTGCCCCGTGTTCATGGCCTGCAGCATGTCCAGGGCTTCCGCGCCCCGGACTTCACCGACGATAATACGGTCGGGACGCATGCGCAGGGAGTTGCGGACAAGATCACGCTGCAGGATCTGTCCTTTGCCTTCGACGTTTGGCGGCCTTGTTTCCAGACGCACGACATGAGGCTGCTGCAGCTGAAGTTCGGCCGCGTCCTCGATGGTAATAATCCGCTCGCCGTCGGGGATAAAGCGCGAGACGACGTTCAGAAGCGTGGTTTTACCGGAGCCCGTACCGCCCGAGATGACAACGTTTAATTTGTTTTCCACGGCGGCTTTCAAGAAATCGACGATTTGCGAATTCATCGACCCCATCCGGACGTAGTCTTCGTAAGTAAACGGGATTTTTTTAAACCGGCGGATGGAAATAATCGGGCCGTCCAGGGCCAGCGGCGGAATCACGGCGTTGACGCGCGAGCCGTCGGCAAGTCGGGCGTCGACCATCGGCGAAGCCTCATCAATACGTCTGCCGATACGGGCGGCAATACGGTTGATAATGTGCCGGACGTGATTATCGTCCCGAAAGTGTATGTTTGTCAGCACCAGTTTTCCGTGCTGTTCGATATAGACTTGGGAGTAGCCGTTTACTAGGATTTCATCAACGCTGGGCTGATGGAGGAGCGGTTCTAGAGGGCCGAGGCCGAACGTCTCGTGGACAATTTCTTCGACGAGGTCCGCGAGTTGCTCGGTGTTGAGCGGGATTTTTTCGCCCGTAATGATTTTTTGGAGAAGATTTGCGACCTGTTTGCGGCCTTCTTCGGGTTCCAGCTTGAAGAGCGCTTCAACGTCGAGCGACTCGATGAGTTTCTGATGCAGGCGCTGTTTCGTATCGTTTAAAAAATCACTCCGGATGGCGGGTCCCGGACCCTGGAAGTTGCCTTGGGGCTCCGGTTTTCCGGTAGTCTTTTTTTTCAAACGGTCCGATAAAGACATAATTTCTCCTCAAGAGTTAATTAATGATTCGTTTGTGTGCTGTCATTCCCGATTGCTTTTATCGGGAATCTCCGCCAGAGGCGGACCCGCCTGTATTTTCCGCCAAAGGCGGATCAGCCTCAGGCTGAGGCGGGCAGTCACAATTTCCAAGATCCCCGCTTAATACATGCGGGGATGACGAGGGCTTCATTGGCCCTCGTACTTCCCCGTGCTGGTTTAATGAAAAACCAGCCGGGGATGACAAAATATTAAAAGCCTTACGCGCTGTTGCTTAGAACAGAACCTTTGCAAAATGGCCGGCCGGCGGCGTGCTTCCCATAGGGGCAATATTTCACTGCCTGTCCCCTATGGGCGCCGGCCATTTTGCAAAAGCTCAGTTAGAAGATGAAAAACCGTTTCTTCTTCCCTTTGCCTGATTGAAAGTTAGTCAAAATGCGCGATGCGAAATAGTCGAAGTCATGATTAAGGCCTGATTTTTTGGCAATCATGGAAATTGGTTCGCCGTATTTCACGCTGCGCTTTGCGGTTGCGTAATCATTGGGCAGGTAGAGCACCGGTTCATGCCGGATAACTTCCTTGATCTGCTGTTTTTGAATGTCCTCGTGCCGCGCGCCGTGACGGTTGATGATCACCCGGATTTTATTCTGGCTGTAGCCCAGTTTTTCAAGAATCTCAAGACACCGCGAGGCGCTGCGCATCGAAATGATTTCCATGGTCGTCGGCATAAAGATATAGGCCGAAATATCAAGCAAGGGGATCAGTATATCGGTCAATTTGTGTCCGCCGTCGACGACGATGTGGTCAAAATAATTCGTAAAAATCTGGAGCATTTTGTCGATTTGCTCGGGAAGGATCTTGTCGATTTCATCGATTTTGTCCGGGGCCGGAAGAATATAAACGCCGCTCGGATGGGGCTGAAACAGGCTGTCCAGATAGTTTTTGTCGATATGAGACAGGTTTTCAATGAGGTCGTGCAGTGTGTATTTCGGATCCTCATTCAAAAAGAAAGGGATGTCGCTCGATTGCAGCGACATGTCCCAAAGCAGGACTTTTTTGCGCGATATGCGGGCCAGGCTCACCGCCGTATTGAGCGAGATAAACGTGTTGCCGACGCCGCCTTTCGTGCAAAAGAAGGTGTAGAGTTTACCCTTGGCCTTGGTTCCCGGAAGTTCTTTGGGTTTTTCCGCGGATAGGTCAAACCGGGAGATGCAGTCGAGGACGGCCGATTTTTCGACCGGCAGGTTGATAAAATCGCGAAACCCCTGTTTGACATAGTCGACCGCCGCCGCTTTTTGCTCTTCGCGGATGACCGCGACCAGCGGGATTTTATCCGCGATGCGCTGCAGTCCCTGCATCAGGCTTTCGAGTTCTTCCGGAGGCAGATTTGCCAAATCCACCATGATCAGGTCCGGCGTATATTGCAGGAGCAGGTCTTCCATGGTGATCTGGAGCAGGCACTGGTCGAGACGGCAATGATCGAGGCTCCGGTCCGAAAAACATTTTTTCAAATCCGAAATAGTTTTTTCGCTGGTCGACAACAGCGTGACATGAAACGACTCTTTTTTCACTTTGGGATTCCTCAGTTGTTACTGGGTTGACCGTAAGGTGTTTGACCGACGAGAATAAAGGGAATAAAGTCCGCAATTTCATCATAGATTTTCTGAAGCGTTTCGCCGACGTCGTCCGTGGAATCAATATGAAAATGGCCTTCTTTTAGCCCTGACATATAGGCGATTTCGTCGAATAAAACCCGTGTATTGTTATTGATGTCGCCGTAGCTGATGGGGTAAATCAAGATCCCTTCGCTGATGGCTTTTTTGGCCCTCAAAAACGTATAGTTTCTTGCCCGCAGCTCCTGGGACGCATCAACCGGATCGGGGAAACAAATGACCGAGTCCGCCGGGAGGTTCGGGAATTCATACGAAAATTTGGGGGCACAAGTCGGTTTCCCGTCTGTGAATAGAATAATGACACTGACGCTGTATTCTCCCGGATCGTCGACGATGGTGTTGACTGCGGTGTCAATGGCCATGCCGATATTGGTCCCGCCATAGGGGATTGCGATCGGCCCGTCATACTGCTTTGTCGTGAAATTCATGACGGCAACGCTTGCCGGCAGAATGTAGTGCGGTTGTGAATTGACGCCGCCCAAGGGGCCTTGGACCAAATTTGAATATAGCGTGTCATTGCTCAATAGTCCGCTGACATCGGTATCAAACTCCGGCAGTTGAATGTCGGTCAATCCCATTTTTTCCACGGCAGACTCCGAAAAATAGTGGATGCTTGCGCGGTCTCCCGCGAGACCGTGCTCGCTCAAGGTCAATAAAAAGTCTGAGGTCGTCTGCAAAACGTTTTGCATCGGCTGTACATCTCGCGGCGTTTCAAAGCCTGGGAATCGGCTTGCCGGGCCGGGAGCATAAGGAGAAAAGTGGGGCGAATCGGCAACCGAACTCCTCGGCGGATAGGTGATAAAACTCTGATTGGCAGGCCATGGGTAATTAGTCCCTAATCCGCCGGCTGGAGGTGGGTAGGTCTGATCATCCATGGAGCCTGACGTATCCAGGATGTGGACGAAGTTTCTTGGTGCCAAAATCGAGACCGCTTCGCGTTCGAGTTTCAGGTAATTGATCCCCATCATTTTCCCAAAAAGGGTGCCCACCGACCGGGCGGGGGCCTGCTGTCCGGACCGCGTGTCTTTACGCCACAGATGGATCCGGAATGCAGAAATTTCGTTGATATTGCTTGAATCGGGAGTCATGGGAGTAAATTGCGAGCCGTCATAGGCGGTATTGCTTTGAATATCGTAAGCACCGTATTCCAGTTCAAATTCATAGGTGAAGTCGGTCGTTTTCTTCAGGACTTTGCTGCGACTGATCATATCGGTGACGGTGGTCTGAACCTCGGATTTGATTTGATTGACGTCCACGGATGAGTTGGTGCCGTCCGCCATTTGGTCGCGCAGTGACGTGACAAAAGATTTTGCCGCTTGCAGAGCCCCGGAATCGGCCACAGATTGCAATTCGTTGGCTACGACATAGGCATAGCTGATATCGATGGCCATCGCCGCCAAAGACAGGGCCGCAACCAAAAAAATGGCGGTCCAAACGAGCGCAAAGCCTTTTTGATTGAGCGGGGCCCGTTTGAAACGTCTCGACAAGTTAAAGTATCTGCGCATCCAGAGCATTGAGTTTTCCTTCGATATCATTCGCTACGGATCCGAAGAATCCGCTGTCATAATTATCTTCCACCCGCAGGTCCCGCGCGGCGTCCTGAGGTACGGCCGGTATGTTTGCTGGAGCAACAACAGCGGCGCGTGCGGGCGGAAACCCTTCTGCGGCCGATTCGGCCCCGTAGGCGCTGTTCTCGGTGTCATAAGTACTTTCCGCTAAAGCCGGATCTTCAAAATTGTAGAAATCCATCGGCCGTTCAATACCGGTTTCTTCTGAAGCCATCGGTATCTCCGCGTTTTTATAGGAAGTTTCTTCATAGGGCGCGTCTGCCGCGGCGTCTGTTTTTCCTCCTTCCGCCGCCGGACGGATAAAAGCGTCCGGGTTGAACTCTTCTGCGTTCAAGTCCGAGGACTGCTCCAGTTTGTCGATTTCATAACGCAGCAGGGCCGTTTCAATAGCCAGGGCGCGGTCATTCTCGAAGGGAGGGTTCTGCTGCTTAAGAGCGGCATGCAATGGATGGTTAGGGTCAATATTGTTGAGGTCAATGGCCTCTTTTTCGGGATCCAGAAGGTGAGGTGTGATCATCACGATTAGTTCAACTTCCGAATACGAGTTGTCCGTGTTCTCGAACATCCGCCCAAACCACGGAATTTTCCGCAAGAACGGGACGCCGTTTTCAATTTCTGTTTTTCTTTGCTGGATCAGACCGCTGATAATGAACGTCTGGTCATTGTTTAAATTCACGACCGTGGTCGTTTTCCGCGATGTCAGTGCCGGAATCACGAAGCCATTGCTGGTGACACCGTTTGCGGCATCGAGCTGGCTGACTTCGGTCTGCAGTTCAAGTTGAATCCGGTCGTCCTCAAGAAGTTTCGGCGTATAAATC
>MHFC01000068.1:6419-6495 GCA_001804025.1 Omnitrophica bacterium GWA2_52_8
ACTTTCACCAGATTTTTTTCTTCAAGGGCCCTGACGGCATTAGTAATCGTTGAATTTGGCCCGCCCCTGATGGTGC
>MHFC01000068.1:6527-8709 GCA_001804025.1 Omnitrophica bacterium GWA2_52_8
AGGCCAAAATTGAGCACGCCCTCGTCGGGAATAGCAACGGCATCCGTGGCGCCGGGTAGGTAGACTGCGCTGAAATTACGCGCAAATAAGCCCCAGTCGATGCCGAACTCCATGCCCGTCCCGCGGCTGACTTCCAGGAAGCGGACTTCGAGCAGGATTTGTTTCGGGTCTTTTACGGAAACCAAACTGATGCTTCTTTCGGAAAAGGCCTTGGCTGCTTCTGAAATTTTGTCCTGTTGTTCGACGGTCCCGACTTCGCCCTTGACGATAAAACCTTCATCGGCGTTTGCAAAAACATCCAGATTGGCATCGGGGCTGATTTTTTCAAGGGCAAGCCGCAGTGGTGCCGGATCACGGATGACGACGAGCCGGTACATGAAAATGTTTTGATTCATGTCCCAGACAAGCAGGTTTGCGGAGCCGACATTTTTCGTGTTGATCAGCACTTCGTTGGCGCTGAGGACGGCAACTTCCGCGACTTGCGCATTCGGGTCCTGCAACTCAGAGAGTGCGATACGGTTGATCATGCGCGTAAAGCGGATGACATGGCTGTTTCCGACGGTAATTTGAATTTCGGACTCGCCTTCGACAGGTTGCGTCGTCCAGGATTTGTCTTTGTCCGTCGCCTCGCTCGGAAGGGCCGGATTGACATCCCAGGCTTCCGGAAACTGCAGGGAAGTATCCAGCGGGTCGGCAATGGCCGTGGTGACAGACTGTTTATGGGCCTGGTCCATCCCTTGATAGGCTTGATTGCTCCACTCGGCCTGGCAAAGGGCCGGGAAACTAAGGGTTAACGTAAGAATTGAAAGATTACGGAGGATGTGCGTTTTCATAGTTCCACCATGGTTTTTTTAACGCCCTGGATCAATTCGATTTCCTTTTGCCTGACAGCCATGGGCAAGTCATGGCGCAAAAGATCTTGAACGGGGAGATAAAATTCGCTTCCGGCTTTCTCTCCGTGCGGACGAATGACAAGATCCAGTTTGCCTTTTTGAGAGGCGTAGGTTATGGTTTCCACGGCTTTGGGCGGAAGCGCCAAAGTGACAAAGGCCCGCAGATTCCGGTCATTGTTAGTCTTTCCTTCTATATAAGCTTTCATCACGAGAGCATTTTCCATGATGACGCGGGGTATCGACTGTTCAACGTTGGTTTCCGAGAAGATGACGTCAACCCGGGTCCCGAAAGCCAGGATGTCGATAGTTTCCGGAGGCAGATCAAAGGGAACGGAAAAGGCGCGGTAGCCCTCCGGGATCAGTCCGAGCAGAAAGTCGGTGCTGTCGGCGAGATCCGTTTCATAGACGGAATCATTCCGGCGGATGGGGTTGCGCACAACGCGTCCCAGCACATCTTCGCCATGCTTGTATGTAGCCGAAAGATTGTCGGTCTTCAGGGCGGGGGCGAGCCGGACGTCGGTTTCCGTAAGGGTTTCGCCGACTTTTAGGTCGCGCGTCGCTTTGATGATCCGGACGGCTTCCGGCGCCCTTTGCAGATTATTAAACGTGTTGACGATAATCAAAAAGGCAACGGCCGCACAGGTTATCGAAACTAGAAATATAAATCTTTGAGTTCCCGTTATCATAAATCCCCTTCATCCCTTTATTGGGATCCTGTCTTCCTCCTGGTTAAGATGAAATCGTACAGCGCGGATCATTCGGGTGATACACGCAAAGCCACTGATCACTGCAAGAATCAATGTGGAATTTGCAGGTTTGGGATTCATTCGTACAACGGCTAATATCAAGACGGCACTGTTGATCGCTCGAGCAATTTTCCATATGCTCCAAAGAGCACTGGCAGGCCGGCAGTTGATTGCAATAAGTCTTGGTGCACATGTCCGTGCAGTAGGGGCAATAGGTTTCCTTGTTGTACCAATCTACGAGGCTGCAAATGGTATTGGCCGGGCACGAGTTAAGGACGTCATAACGGAAACGGCACTTTTGTTCCTGCGTGCAGTTCGGGGTATTCGGGTTCGTTTGATAGTCTCGGATGCAACGCTGGTCAGCCGTGCAGTATTGGTCCTGACGCAGGGTGTAGCACCGCTGTGAATCAGTACAATACGTCTGGTTTTCGAGGGTGCACTGACAGGCCGGCAGTTGATTGCAATAAGTCTTGGTGCACATGTCCGTGCAATAAGGGCAGTAGGTTTCCTTATTGTACCAATCTACGAAGCTGCAAATTGTGG
>MHFC01000068.1:8777-9023 GCA_001804025.1 Omnitrophica bacterium GWA2_52_8
TTATGATCCGCCGGATAATCTCGTAAACAAAGCTGGTCCGGTGTGCAATGTTCGTCTCGACGCAGGTTATAACATAACTGAAAGTCCGTGCATTGCTCTACGATTTCTAAAACCAGGCATTGGTCCGTAGGGGTACATAAGGCCTCGAGCATAATGCGGCAGCGGTCCGTGCAGGATGCAAAATCTGTGACCTCCGCGCATTGTTCGGCACAAATGTCCGCGGCCTGAAGGCAGCACGCGCCCTGA
>MHFC01000069.1 GCA_001804025.1 Omnitrophica bacterium GWA2_52_8
TTTCGACCGCCAGATCCAGTGTGCCGTTGGGCTCGAACATATCCATCTCATCCATTAAGGAAATCGTCCATTGGAAAGTCCTGGGCGACGGTGCGCCCGACTCATCGGAAACGGTCAATGCGTACCGGCCGGGGCCCACGGGCAGCACAGCGCTTCCCGATGAGCTCATTTTCGCACTGGTGGCCGAACCGTCTTCTTTATTCTTAATTGTGACGGTCGGCCGTAAGCCCTGCGGCATGGGAGAAAACAAAACTTTCACATAGCCCGTCTCAAAACTCCGGAAATCGGCGCTTAGCACCGCACCCGCTTCGGGAAGCGATGCCTGTTCCTCGTGTACAACCCATTCCGATTCCACACTCCAGGCAAATCTGGAATGCGAGAGCAAAATCCCGGCCGCCGCGCAAAGAATGAAAATTGGAAACCGGATCTTTTTCATCTGGACACCACCCAAGGTCCCCCGCTGGAAGTGCCCGCCGTGTGCGGATTGCCCTGGCAGGTCTCCATGCCGTCGCTCAAAATAATCATCCGTTTCGGCTCCATTTTACTTTGCGCGTTCAAATACTGGCGGCCCTCCGCAATGGCCTTGGAATAAGGCGTCGCGCCGCTGGCCGAAAGACCCTCCACGGCGGAGGCAGCCGAGGCCATGTCGTCCGTAAAGCCAAGGAGAATGCTGGCACCGCCACAGCCTGAAAAACTCATGACGGCCACTTCAGAATCGCCCTCGAGGCCTTTCACGGTGGATTGGACAGAGCGCTTGGCCGATTCGATCGGGCCGCCTTCCATGCTGCCCGATGCATCGATCAAAAATAAAATGGCGCCCCGGCCTGCAGATTTAAGTCTCAAACGGTGAAATGTGTCGGGCCCGGCTTCATATCCGTTCCAGTAGGTTTCCCAGGGCGCATCACGATACGCGACAGTCTCAGGATTGGAATCGAGCTGCCTGTCATATTGATCCGCGGCGCTGACTGAAATAGGAACTCCCTTGGGGTCTTTTCCGGACTTGTCGAGGCCTTCGCCCGTAAACGTCCCCTTCCAATCGGCCTTGATTCCGGCGCTGTCAAATTTTACGGCCTTCCCGCCCACCGTAACGGACGGCGGCTTGACGTGATTGGAGAATGTGAGGGTGATTTCAAAGCGGTCGTTTTTCTTCACGGCGGCTGAAGTCGCAAAACCGCGGTAAAATTCCCGCTTGTCCTCCCTGCGTTCCGCTTCCTTCTGTAACATGTAAAGCTGCGTGTGAAAATAATCGATGCTGTCGCGTGTGCACCTGAAGACCGCATTCTGTACTTCCCAAAATTCGTAGTACTCATTGATCTGCACTTGCGCTTCGAGGTACTTCTGCTTCCATTCGGCAATCTCGTCGTCAAAAAAATAGGAAATGAGAAAGTCCTTCCCCAGACCGGCCACCGCAAGGACAACTTCCTTCTTATTGACGGAACCGCCCCAACGCTTGAGGTTTCTGGATTCTCTTCCAAGTTCCAGCACAAGCGCCCGCGAGGAAAACGTGGCATGTTCGGCCAGCGTGCGCATGGACGGCTTTTTGAAAAATTCGAAGGATGGCAGACTGTAGCTTGTGACACGGAGCGACTGGTTCATGACATCATGGAAATCGTAGGACTGCTGCCAGCGGTCGCGCACATACTGAAAGAGTTCTTGATCGAGACTAAACGTGTCGGATTCGGCCATCTTCGAACCGCTAAAGGCCTCATAGGCTTTCTTGGTCGCCCAGCCGCCCGCCAGCTCCGCTCCCTCGCCCAAAGCGTAACTCATGGATTCCGAGGCCAGGTGGGTCATAAACGTTCCGGTCTTGGACACGGCGCTCATGACACCGGCCGTTGCCACAACAAGCACCACATCTGCGGCCAGGTCAGCGTAAAATTTCTTGGATTCCGCGCTTTCCACTTTGGCCTTCGCCTCATCCCTGTTTCGCTCCGCTTCTTTAATCAGCTGTCTGAAGGCCTCTTCGTAACCCTTCATACCTTCATAAGCGGCCATGGCCTCTTCGAGCATCTTTTTGAGCTTTTTGATTTTCTTTTCGTTTTTCGACTCCTCCTCCGTTTGCTCTTCCCAGTGCGCGCCGTAAATCGCGCGGCCCTCCATGCGCACCGACACCGAAACCAGATAGGGCGGCGGCTCGGGCGCTTCTTCCGCCAGATGTTCGTAGATAAAGGCGATTTCTTTCAATTCTATATTCTTCCGGTCATGGAGTTTTTCCAGGGCGTCTTCCTGGTCCCACATGTCCAGCTCTTTTTGATGCCTTTCTGTCTGAATCTTGAGTATCTGCTCCGCCCAAAAGTCGGCGCCGGCTGCGGCGTTCTCTATCTTTTTGCGGATCTCTTCGTCAAGTTGGGTAACCTTGGCCTCATAGTACCGCTTGCTGTCAAGCAATTCCTTGTACCTCGCGTTGGCGGTCGCGCGATGCTCCGCAAGAAGGGATTGATAGGCGGCCTCATCGATTTCGCGGCGCACGCGAAATCGTGTGTTGAGCTCCTCCTCGTAGTTGTTGATTTCCCTCAAGCCGTCATTCATGACATACATGGTGCTTTCGCTGGAGGATCTCTGCCGGTAAAGCGCGCGGAGATCTGCATCGGTTCGTTCTTGGTCCGCTTGTAATTTTCGGGTGATGTCCTCCTTCTCCTTGTCGAGATCCGCCAGCAGGTTGCGGCGGGCGTTCCGTTTCTCCTCCATCTGTTGAATATCCATGTCCAGATCCTCGATCCTCTGAGTACGCTCCTCCAGATCGCGCCTGAGCTGTTCGACCATCTCTTCCGTCGCCATCAGAGGATAGGAAAAGAACAGTCCAAAGGAATAAAAGAAAAGGGTGAGGAAAGTCAGGCTGCGCATAGAGTTCAAATGAGTCTTACCGGTGTGTTACTCCGTCAGAAGTTCACCAAAAACTCGGATTTCATAAAGCTGGGCCCAAGTGCCGCTGCCGTACCCGCTTTTCACGATAAGTTTGAGATACCGTCCGCGGGCCGGGTCAAAGGTAAATTCCTGATATGGGTTTTCGAGAAAGGCGAGGTTTTGTGTTTCAAAGGTGCCGACCGAAACAAACCCTATGGCGGGTGAATCCCGCGAAATCTGGATTTCGAAAGTGCGGAGATTGTCGGCCTGGGTCTTCAAAATAGGAACGGCGACCTTCGTAAGTTCGGCCAATTGATTGTCCTTAAATCCGATAATGACTTCGTTTCCTTGCGTGCAGAGCACGTACTTATTGTCTTTTCCGTCCACCAGAATGTCCATCTCGGGCTTGGAGCCGGCGACCACTTTTCCGCCGTTGTCCGCCAGCGCAAGATTCGTGGGGCCTGTCGGCTTTAATTTTTCGATTTTCTGCGCTGTGTATGTCCCCGGTCCGGAACCGGCCGATTCCGTTCTACCGGCGGGCGCGGTGCCGCCGGGCTGCGGTCCGTCGTCCGATGCTTCCTTTCCAAAAACTTTCATCGCATAGAGATAGCCCCATCTGCCCTCATTCCAGAATGAAAGCGCCTTGAGTTTCATATAACGCGCTTTCACAGGCTCCAGCACAAATTCCTGATACGGATCGGCAATGAACGCCGCATTCTGCGTTTCGAAAGTTCCGGCGGAGGTAAATCCCGCGGTCGGCGATTCCACGGAGACCAGGATTTCAAAACGGCGGATGTTTTTTTCCAGAGTCTGGAATATGGGAACGGCGACTTTGGAAAGTTCCATCACTTTCTTGTCTCTGAAGTGCACGACGATCTCGCTTCCGGATTCGACATAAACGTGTTTCCCTAAATGTCCTTCGTTAATCATCTGTATGAGCTTGGGATCGGACGCCAAAACCACGGCACCGCCGTTTTCGGGCGCAGCCAGATTCATATCTTTCGGCTGGGCGCGCCCCGTAAATCCGGAAACCGTGGCTTGAGCGGCTTTGCTCACCACCTCTTCAAGTTGAATCGCCGAGCCTGCGGAATAATACGTTCCTCCGGCAGTCTCGGCCAGTGTTTTAAGTTGTTGCGCGGCTTGGTCATCCACATCAAACCCGATGGCGTGAATCAGAATTATAATACCTTTCGACCTTAACTCCTGAACCACGGCCACCGGATCCATGCCGCACGTTTCCGCGCCGTCGCTTACAAGAATGATGGTTTTTTGGACCTCTTCGGCCGGGGAAAAATCCTTGGCGGCCTCCTGGAGGGAATATCCGATGGGCGTCGCACCGTGCGCCTCGATGGACATGATCTTCGTAATGAGCGCTTGGCGGCCGGCCGTTTGAACGGGAACAAGCAGGAGAGAATCCTTACAGCTTTCGTTCACATTCCCCGTGACGGGTGTGGAGGAAAAAACACGAAGCCCGACCGCGACACCGGCCGGTATCTGATTTAAGACAGAAATGACCGATGCTTTGGCCACATCCAGTTTTTTTCCTCCTTCGACGGAATCCAGCATGCTCCGCGAGCAGTCGAGAATGATTTCGATTTCTTTTGTCTGAGCCTGCGCAGCCGTTGTCGGCATGGTTAGGCATAGCATGCCCCCCAGGAGCAGATAAAACGCTCTTTTCCGTAACTGAAATGCAACCCGCTGATTCATAGCATCACCTCCCGAACCGATTTAACCCGCAGCCATTGTTTGAACCATGCGGCTGATTCCCGCGGCCAGGGCATCGCCGATCCGATTCATAATGATGTTCAACGTGATTCCATGAGCCAGTCCGACACCCAACGCACAAACCAGAGCCGCAATGTACTTGAACCTTTTTGACCACCCCAAAAGCCAGCCAATTCCCGCACCGACGGAAGCCCAATAAACGAGAATGACGGCACAGCTTAAAAAATCCGGGAGATCGTGCGGAAGGAGGAGAAGAATCGGCGCAGCAGCCAAAAAAGAGCCGAACGTGTAAAAGGGTTCTTTATCCCCGCCGCTCATATAAAAGAGGAGAAAAGATAGTCCTGCGAGCCCAAGTCCCGCCATCATTCCTTTATAAGGGGCCCCTTGCTTCGCGAACTTAAACGGCATGAAACGCGCTCCTGTCATGCTTTCGCCACCCAAGCCTTTTATTTGCGGAGTATTATGACATATCGCACAAAAACTTACAGATATAAAACCACTGCTGTCCCGTTATAAGTTGAATAATGACAGCTGGTTGTGATTTTGAGCTTCTGACTCTTGTTGTGAATCGTTGTGTAACGCTTGATAAATGGGCATTTTCTCGAAAACTGTGACGCTGATAATCTGTAAAAAAGTGTAAAGGCTGATTTTTAGGTCGAGACGTTTTTTGATAATCGCAATCAGGACATAAGTTGAGATGGCAATCCAAATCTGAGTTTTGACGGCATTCTCGGAAGTGCCGTAGAAGGCTTTGATTCTCAGATGTTGTTTGATCCACTTGAAGAAAAGTTCGACTTGCCACCGAGACTTGTAAAGCCGGGCAATGGTTAAAGCGGGTAAGGAAAAGTTGTTGGTCAGAAAAACCAAACGTTTGTCCGTCTCTGAGTCGTAGTAACGCACGCGACGAAGTTTGTCGGGATAATCCTTGGCGGTGTAATGCCCAGTCAGAAGAATGGTTTGATCGCATTGCAGTCCGGTTGATTTGTTCACAGGATGAGAATACAAACGCTTGGATTGCATGTTGCTCTTGGCTCGAATCACAAAGAAGGCCGCGGTTTGGCGAAGCGTATAAAGACGTTGAAAATCCAGATAACCGCGATCCATAACATAGAAGGAGCCGGGCTCTGTGGCCAGAATGTCGAGGATATTGACATCGTGGACTTTGCCGTCGGTGATTTCGATGAAAGCTGGAATAGGACCTCTCAAGTCCAATAACGTATGGAGTTTGATTGCCCCTTTGGTTTTGCGAAAGCGAGCCCAGGGAAAAAGAGAAAGACATAAGTCGATGGTGCTGGCATCCAAGGCGTAAACCGTTTGATCGAGTTCGATGCCGAAGTCTTCGTCTTGATAAAGTTTTCGGGCTTGATGAATAAGGATCTGGGCAAAGTCGGCGTAGATTCGCCAATCCCGGTTCTCGTTGGCACGCGCGAGATTGTTTCGGGCAATGTTGCCTCGAATGCCCATGTGATAAAGTTTGCTGCGCATGGTCTTCAGACAGGTTTCGATATCCCGAAGACTCTCGCGATAAGTCATTTGAGCAAAACTCATCGACAGGAATTGGTCGAGACAGGAAAGGGTTCTGACTTTGTAATCGCCGCGGTAGCGCCTGACGCAATTGCGGAATTCGTGGAGCGGTAAAAAATCCATCACCTGAGAAAAAACCGTTTTGCCGGTGTTCATTGAGAGAGCCTCCAAGGCAGTGAGTGTCTCTCAAAG
>MHFC01000070.1:0-1365 GCA_001804025.1 Omnitrophica bacterium GWA2_52_8
CGCCCTGCTCAAGCAGCGTCTTTCCCTGCGTCACAAATAAAGCATATTCCCCGCTTGGGGCCGCATCATAACGGATAAAACTCTGATTCTGACTGTCGGAAGGTTCCACCACTCCAAGAAGGATCTCCTGCTCAGGCGTCAAAATACTGCGCAGCCGCAACGCGTCTTTGCGGTTACTCTGAGTTTCCGAGCCCGGCCGCTCGTCAAGCGACGAATATTTGAATTCATACCGGCTGTTTGAATCCGCCGGCTGCCAGTTGTGAAACGGAAACGCTTGCTCCCCTTCCGCTTCCGCGGTACTGACTTGAGCTGCATTTTCCGGGGACACTGCCGGTGCAACGGAGCCGGGAACGATTCCTTCTCCGGCAAGCATCTGCCGCCCTTCGAGGGTTTCAAAACCCAGCCGCCGCGGCGCCCGCGCTTCGGAGCGGTTGTGTTCGATTTTGAGATGGCCTTCGTCAGAACGCTGGATAGTCAGAGGATGGCCGGGAAAATAAATGTGATCACCGCGGCGGTTCACGAAATAGAATTCTTTGCCGTCTGCACTTGCTTTTACGTCGTAGGCGTCCTGCATAAAAAGCTGAACGGCCCATAGCGCCTGCCAGAATTCCGCGGCAGGCAGTCTGAAGGCCTCGAGGAAAAGGATTTGCCCGCCCGGATGGGTTTCATTCATGAGGGCCTTGGCTTTTAAACTCAGCGCCAGAAATTTGACGGCCGCCGGATTGACGGCGCGGTCCGCGGAAGTATTCCCCGCCAGAGGATGAATCTTGCCCGTTCCCTGCTGAAAAGCCTCAACCGATGACGCGGCCGGATCGGCATAAGCTAGGCTTGATAAAATAAAATCCAGGTCGCGCGTGATTTCGGTCGGAAAATGCGTGTCCAGATATTCCAGAACTCCGGGCGCTAGCTGACCCGCCTGTGCGATTTGATCACGGGTTGCGGCAAAGTTTTGGTAAAAAACTCCGGTTCCTTTACGGTCGACATCATTATCCCAATAGGTAAGCAGCCGTTCGATGCGGTCATGGACCCGATCGGGCTGTGCGGCATCCCGGCGGATCAGCTTAATCATTTCGGAAATATCTCCGTCCGCGTCGTCCCTTACATCCTTCATAGATTCCACCAAATCACGGCGGAATATTGTTTTGCGGATTGTCAAGTACCCGCCGTCTTCACGGACGCCCCCGGTATCGGCAGTCGTCAAAAAATAGACAAGATTCAGAAGCTGCAGCATTCGCTTTTCATCAATAGAATCAGAACCGTTTGTGATAAAGGCAACGGTTTCCGGATCTTCGAGAAAACCTTCGATCATATAAATGTCCGGAAAATCCCCGGAATAAATCAGCCCGAGCAGCACATGGTGCTTGA
>MHFC01000070.1:1459-6243 GCA_001804025.1 Omnitrophica bacterium GWA2_52_8
GGCCGCTTCGTGGAATTGATAATTGCGGTACTTGGCAATGTCGTGCAAATAAACCGCGAGATATAAATACTCATAGCCCTTGTCAAAATCATCGGGTTCAAGAGCGATAATACTGTTGTTGAGTCCCTGAATTAAAAGGTCGGAATCAAGGCTGCGGTCAGGATCG
Source organism: Omnitrophica bacterium GWA2_52_8 (assembly GCA_001804025.1). GTDB lineage: Bacteria > Omnitrophota > Omnitrophia > Omnitrophales > Aquincolibacteriaceae > GWA2-52-8. The sequence goes on from MHFC01000070.1 coordinate 1,626, forward strand.
GCCCAAAGGAGCTGCTCCAAACGGCGTATGCTGCCGTCAACCCATTCGGCCGGCCGTTTCATATGTCTCATCTGCAGGGCCGTAACCAGCACATTGATTGAATGACTCGTATAGACGCGGAGTTTTTGCTCGTCGCCGGCATCGAGCGGGTTTTTGTCCAGCCTGGCGATGGAGCGCATAAATTCGCTGTACTCGGCCTCAATCTCCGCACGCAGCATGTCATTAACGCTCTCGGCACCGGGAAATGAAGCCGGTCCCGCAAAGGCCCGGACGATCCCGTGAAGCCGCGCCATTTTTTCAGGCGCCGTCAACTCGGCAAAACGCCGGCGGGCTTCGGCCGCAGCCGCGGCGTTCTCACCGCTCGAAGGCTGACCCTCCGCAGGTGACTGCGCCGCGTGATGACGCCGGAGTTGATCGCTTTCCAGCGCCGCAGTTTCTGCGTCTTCATAAACATCATTGTCGATGCGCGCTTCAGACCGGCGCAGAGCAAGGCGGCGGACTTCCAATTTAACTTGGCCTTCGGTTTTGTTTATCTCAACCGGTGTGATACGAAGTTTGCGACGTACATTTCTCCCGCCATGAGTCATGGATTGTCCGACGCGCAAAGCCACAGCCTCATCATCCCCGACTTTAATCCATGCTTGCCCTTTCACAATCTTTTCAACAACAACGGCTATACGGTGTGCCTTGGGCGAATAGGGCGGCGGAAGCGTGGAACTGCGTCCTTTTGTAAACGTGAATCGGGCAACCTGGTCTTCACGGTTGTTATAATTCGGCACAGGTTCATGCTCATCAGAATCCGGCGCGGTATCCGGCTCAAATGTCTCATCGTCGCCGGGATGAAGCAGCCGGGCCTCATCGATTCGGCCGAAACCTGTATCTCGTTTTTCCCGCTTTCCTGCGCGCTCATTTCCGGAACCGTCAGCCCGCGTTTCAGAGCGCCGAAGGTCCCGGATTGACGGCTCGACTTCACTCAGCGTTTTAAAGGGAATCTGTTTAAATCTTGCTTCCGCGTCAGCATCGGAGAAATGAGGCGCATTCGCCATCAAAAACAGCCGGTATTTTTGATTTAACATAAAACGAATCGGGAACATTGATTCGATGTAGGGAAACTCGACCCATTCAGCAACGCTCATTTGACCGGTGGGGGTTGGGTACTCAGGCCGTATCCAGAGTTTGCCTTCATCCAGTTTAATCAGCGTAATTGTCGTTAAAACACTCTTTTCATCCAAAATCCTACCCCTGTCCAATGGAAAATCAACATATTGGCCGAGATAATATTCCTGGCCCGGAACCAAATATTTTTTCAATAATTCAATACCGTCCGGAAGACTCAAAAATGCTTCTTCTCCCTGGTAGTCAAACGGCATCCTCTTATTAAAAACCGGCAGGCGCGCTTCGGAGCGGCCTTCCTCAGACTGCGGCCCCAAACGGGGATCTGTTGCAGATCCCAAGTTACCAGGCGGCGGGTCTTCCAAAGACCGGACCGGCTGCTCCCCGCGGCCGCTTGTCCCTTCAAATTCTTTACTCCAATCACCGAACACTTTGCGCATCGCTTCCTCACGCTTGGCTGCCTCATCACCATCATATTCAAAGCGCTGATTCACGCGCGCTTCGGAGCGCAGAGACTTTCCTCCTGTAACTATGATGCCTCGCGCCTGATCGGGACGCCATACCGAAGATTCTTCGGTCCTTACCACAATGCGCTTCGCACGCGCAACCGGGACTTCCGCACTCCATCCGGCGCGGTGGTCTTCGACAAGAAATGCGCCGTCTGTTCCCGGCCCGACGCTGAAATTAGTGTCGTCGATCCGGGGCACCGAAAGTTCTCCAACCTGGCCCACCAGGCGGCCTGAAACCGAACTCTTAACACGATCGCTCCAGCCAACATTCGGCGCCGCGAGAAACAGATCCTCAAGGGTGGATTCTTTCAGCAGATCAAAACCTTTTGAAAATGCGGCCTCATGGTAGGCCTTGCCGCCGTCACCAGCTTCGGTCATTTTGGGAGAAACAAGAGCATAACTGTAACCGCGGTTTGTAAAATAGTCGTGGAAGCTTGCGGCGTGGAAACCGCCGGTGATGATCACGGCCTTTCCGGCACCGGTTTCACGGAGCGCGGCTTCGGTCTTTTCAAACATGCGCCGGTCGCGTTCGTGCACGCCTTCATAAAATTCAAGGGCCCGGCCGAACAAAATGTCCAATTGGGAAAACTCATCCTCAGAAAGCGGCGTATCCAGGTCCCGCACGCGGCTCTCCCGGTTCAAATCACGGAACCGCGTCATGACAACAGACGGCCGCAGCGCAGATTCATCCGGCATCTGAGGTACGGCTTGGCTTGTACCCGCATCGCCCCGGTTTTGCCGTATCATTTTCGCATAATCTTCCGGCGTCAACTCAAGCGCAAAGAGCCGCTTCAGCATGCGGTAATCATGGAGCAGCACCAAAATCTGTTTTGCCTCGCCGGAGCCGGCCATCTCAAAGCTGATTTTCCCGGTCAATGTTTCCATCTCCTGCAGGAGCAGTGCCGGATCGAGTTCGCTTTGCAGGACGATATGGCCCAGCATGCGCGCGACATTCGGATACGATTCAAAAGTAAAACCTTCGGGCAGTGACGCAATGAGGGATTCGACCCGCATGCCGGTCTGGGGATAAGGCAGCCGGTTCTGGGAAACGGGTTCGTTCAGTAATTCGGCGATCTTTTGATGCGTTTCTGTCTTTTGACCGATTTGCTTGAGGAATGCACCGCGTTCTTTTTTAAATGCGGCGGCGTCCATGCCGGATTCCAGATCCTGCAGCCGGAAAAGACGGTAAAGCATCGGCCAATCAAGCTGCCAGGCCGCCTGATCGAGATCGATTTTTAAAATTTCACCGGCTTTATTTTTCAAAACCGAGAGCCAGTCCGTCATCGGGAGGGTCCTCGATTCGAAGCGTTCGAGGTCTTTTAAGAAATTGCGCAGGGCGGTGTTCAAAAAAGGGCCGGCCAGGCGTTCGATCTGCATGTCAAGCCGGCCGAGAAAATTTTCCGACTTTTCGCGCTCACGCAGCACATCCAGAAAGGCGCGGCCGTTTGCCATGTAAGCATCCCGGTCTTCGATGCCGCGCGTTTGGACATCCTTTTCTTCCAAAAGGAAAAGCTCAACACCTTTGACGAGCGCGTCATGGACCAGGTCTTCATTAACCCGCATGGTTACATCCATGTGATGCGGGAAAAACCGCAGGCGTTCCGGATCAAGCGGGACCGTGCTGCCCTCCAGCAGGATCAATTTGAAGTCATGCTGCTTTTTAAGGTATTGCAGGATTTTCTGGATATTCTTTTGAGCTTCGTAATTTCCGTGGGCCGTCTGAACGTGGACCAGTACCGGTCCCCCGCCTGTAACGATTTTTTCGACGCGTCCCAACTCGGGCGGCAACGGCAAGATAAATCCGTTTTGCAGGGCAACTTCCGTGACCGGATGCGCAGTGCTCAGGGCCCAGCCTTCGGCAGGCGGAAGCCCGATGGACGTGCCTATCATAAGCACGGCAAGCTTCAGGGACACAAATTTTAGATAGGGGTTCTTTTTTGGATTCATTTGAAAATCGGAAAAAAAACACCTCACAGGGAGATTAACCTTATTAAAGCCTTTTAAAATTATGGGGAAATCTAACACCTGTGAGGGATGTTTGCAAGAACTGGAAAAATACAAAAAAAAAACTCATAGAATGAGAATGGAATTTATAGCAGGCCATAGCAGCGTCGTCGCGGTTTTTTTGGCAGGAACGGCCGATAATCAAATTTGAAAACAGTGTATTAATAAAAGGGAGCACCCGTAACCAAAAGGCTCCTCGTTTTATAAAACCAAAAACCTATCCATCCTGAAGCCGGGCTGGATTTAATGAAAGATTATTTCGTCATCAAATGCCGGTGCCGCTTGATTTCAGCATCTTTAAAAACTCCGCTTCGCCGAGAATTTTGATCCCGAATTGCTTGGCCTTTTCCAGCTTGGAACCGGCATTCTCGCCGGCGATCAGAAAATCCGTTTTTTTACTGATACTGCCGCTCGGATGTCCGCCGAGACCCCGGATGAGTGCTTCGGCCTTGGCCCGCTCAAAGCGTTCCAGGGTGCCGGTTATCACGAAAGATTTGCCGCTGAACGGCGTTGCGGCTTTAACGGCCTCGACCCGGTCAAAGTGCACGCCCGCCTTGCGCAATTTCTCGAGCGTTTTTTGAGTCCCCTTCTGGCGGAAAAATTCCACAATCGAACGGGCCGTTGACGGACCGATTTCGCGCATCGTCTGCAGTTCTTCTTCGGATGCCGCGGCCAATTTGTCAAGATTCCGGAATTTCTGGGCCAGGATAAATGCCCCGCGTTCGCCGACATCCTGGATCCCCAATCCAAAAATCAGGCGTTCAAGCGGCCTCGTTTTGCTGGCAGCGATGCCGGCCAAAAGATTTTCGGTGGATTTGCGGCCCATCCTCTCAAGCCCCGCGACCTCATCAAATTTGAGCGCATAAATGTCGGCCAGGTCCCGGATCAGGCCTTTGTCGACAAATTGCTCGACCCAAACCGTACCCAGCCCCTCGATGTCCATCGCGTTGCGGCCGGCAAAATGGCGCACGCGCCCTTTGAGCTGTGCGGGG
>MHFC01000070.1:6258-7694 GCA_001804025.1 Omnitrophica bacterium GWA2_52_8
CAACCTTCGGAATGATTTCGCCGCTTTTTTCCACCAGCACATGATCGCCGATCCGGGCGTCCAGTCTTTCGATCTCGTCCTGATTATGCAGGCTGGCACGGGAAACCGTTGTCCCCGATAACCGCACTGGTTTGAGGTTCGCCACGGGAGTCAGCACGCCCGTCCGGCCGACCTGGATCTTGATGTCCTCCAGGACCGTTTCGGCACGGTCTGCGGGATACTTGTAAGCGATCATCCAGCGCGGCGACTTGCCGGTCTGCCCGAGGGCTTTTTGGTCCTCAACCGAGTCCGCTTTGACAACCATGCCGTCCGTATCATATTGAAGCGCTGCGCGTTTCGACGCAAAGTCTTCGATAAATGCAGCGACTTTCTGAATGTCTGAAGCCCGGCATGCATGCGGGATCGTCTTAAACCCCCAGGTGCCGAAAAGCGACATTCTTTCGGACTGACTGCCGGGAAGCGTCCCTCCCTCGACGGCGCCCACCCCGTGAATGAAGGCATCCAGTTTCCGGGCCGCCACCAATTTGGGGTCGAGCAGTTTCAGCGTCCCGGCGCAGGCATTGCGCGGGTTGGCGAACAGGTCTTCGCCTTCCTTCTCCTTCGCCGCGTTGATTTCCTCAAAAACCGCATGCGGCAGATAGGCTTCGCCGCGGACTTCAAGAAGATCCGGAATTTTTTCTGCGGACGGACGCACAGGTATCTTCAGAGGGATCGACCGGATCGTTTTGATGTTTTCCGTAATATCATCCCCCTGCTTGCCGTCGCCGCGGGTCAGCCCCTGCACCAGGAGTCCCTTCTTGTAGATTAAAGAAATGGACACGCCGTCGATTTTTTCCTCGGCGTAATAAGCCACACGGTCCCGTCCAAGAAATTTCTTGATCCGCTTGTCGAACTCAAGCAGTTCTTCGATCGAATAGGTGTTATCAAGCGACAGCATGGGAACCCGGTGCGCGACGGTTTTAAAACCTTCAAGAGGCGCCCCGCCGACCCGCCGGGTGGGAGAATCCGGCATCACGAGATCGGGGTATTCTTTCTCCAGCTTCACCAATTCTTCAAGAAGACGGTCGAACTCCCGGTCGCTGATTTCGGGTGTCGCTTCCATATAATAGAGGCGGTTGTGCCTCTCGATTTCCCGGCTCAGCTTCCCGATTTGTTTTTTGGCTTGTGCTTTAGTCATGATGTTTGCACGATCCCCGAGTACATTGTTTGATTATAACTTGAGTTTGGCCCGACATTTAATTTTGCGGGAAGACGGTACTTATGCCCGCTTGAAATGGCAGCTCCTAATTTCAAGCGTCAAGGCGCATTAGCGCCCCCTCACCCCAACCCTCTCCCGATGGGAGAGGGGAATAAGAGTCTTGCCCATTAACCACTCCCTTCTCCCGCTGACAGAGGGGAATAAGAGTTTTGCCCATTAACCACTCCCTTCTCCCGCT
>MHFC01000071.1 GCA_001804025.1 Omnitrophica bacterium GWA2_52_8
AAAATGACCGCGCGATTTTTCAAGAGCTTGACCGGGCGAAACCGGTCATTGTGCTTATAAGTAAGGCAGACCTGCCGCTGGCGGTTTCGCGCGAACAGATCCGCGGGATCATCGGAGAGTTTCCGTATTTAACGGTGTCGGCAAAAACCATGTCCGGTATCGACGGGATTGAGCGGCAAATTACCGGGATCATGGAGCAGGGGAAAACGGCGTCCGGCGAGGGGAACCAGATCACCCGGCTGCGGCATTTTCACGCGCTTTCGGATGCCGAAGCTTCGCTTCACCGTGCGCGGCAGGCGCTTGGCGAGCACGCGTCCCTCGAGCTTGTGATTTTTGATCTGAAACTGGCCGTCGACAAACTCCGCGAACTGGTCGGCGAAGTGGTTTCCGAGGACCTGCTCGATGTCATTTTTATGGAATTTTGTATCGGGAAATAACGGCTGACGGAAATTTCCGGGGGTTTTGCCATCGAAATACCGTTTTTAAAAAAATCGGAAGACGTTATCATAGAGTCCTTATATGACACCCGCAAAAGAACGAAAACCCCGTTTGCCTTTTTATCTCCAAATCCTGATCGGCATGGCCGCGGGGCTTGCGTTTGGAATTTTCCTGCCCGCATGGGTACCGCACGTTGCCTGGATGGGAGACGTTTTCATCCGTCTGCTGAAACTGATCGTCATCCCGCTGATATTTGTGTCGATCGTCGCCGGCATTGTCCGCTTGGGAGAGCCCAAAAAACTTTCGGGGCTCGGATTTTCCAGCGTTGTGTATTATCTCGGCACCAATGCCACCGCTGTTTTTATCAGCCTGATCCTGGTGAATCTTATCCGGCCTGGCGCAGGGGTGAAGATTTTCGGCACGGCTCCGGAGACGGCTACGCCCGCTTTTGATATTTTGAATTTCATTCCGGAGAATGCCGCGGCGGCCCTCAGCCGCGGGGATTCGCTCCAGATTATTTTTGTGGCGATATTGACCGGCATCGGAATCATGTTCATTCAGCCGAAGGCCGCGACTCTCTCAAGGCTGTTTGAAGAAGGGCATGAGCTATTGCTGAAAATTACGGGCGGGTTGATTCGGCTGGCGCCGCTCGGAGTTTTTGGCCTTTTGGCAAAAATGGCCGTTGATCTTGACCCGTCGGCGTTTGCCGGAATCGGCAAATTCGTGCTCACGCTCTTGTTGGGACTTGTCATTCACGGCGCCATTGCGCTGCCGCTCATTTTCAGGTTGTTTTCGGGCCGGAATCTTTGGGCGTATTTTAAAGCTGTGCAGCCGGCCCTGCTGTCGGCATTTTCCACGTCTTCCTCCTCGGCGACATTGCCCGTCACATTGGAGTGCGTGGAAAAAAAGGCGGGGGTTTCGAAGGAAATCTCCGGATTTGTGCTGCCCATTGGCGCGACCGTGAACATGGACGGGACCGCTATGTATGAGGCCACGGCATGTCTTTTTATCGCGCAGGCTTTGGGGATGGAAATGGGTCTGGCGCAGCAGCTGATTATCTTTTTTACGGCATCGCTTGCGGCGATCGGAGCTGCGGCTATTCCGAGCGCGGGCCTTGTGACGCTGGCGCTTGTTCTCACGGCAGTCGGCCTTCCGGTCGAGGGGATCGGTTTTCTGCTTGCGATCGACCGGCCGCTTGATATGTGCCGCACCGTGGTCAATGTGTGGGGGGACATGGTCGGCTGCGCCGTGCTGGAAGGGAAAAGCGGGGTTAAGGAAAAGAAGGGAATGCCGTGATTAAACTCCGAAACCTTGATGGAGCCGGTCCCGGAACTCCGGGGGAGCCTTGGCCCGCTAAACCTTGAGATTGTCCCATGGATTTTAACAAACCCAAAAAAGAACTGTTCACGCGCGCAAGCCGCAGCGGGCCCGAAGAACGGCGGTTTGACCAGCCGCAGTTTTTGTTCTGTCTGCTTTTGATCGCCGCCATGGTATTTGTTCTTTATTCCGGCGTGTTTACGCGGGCCGAAAATTTCTTCCTCGACAGTTTTTTCCGCGCCCGGAAAACCATTCAGGTCCATCCCGACATCCTCCTGATTGACATTGATGATGAAAGTCTCGATGCGATCGGGAAATGGCCGTGGCCCCTCGATTATCATGCGCGCATGCTGCGGTTTTTAAGCGGTGCCGGCGCGCGCGTCATTATTTATGACGCGATGATGAAGGCCTCCGGGGTCATGACCGATGCTTCGGCCGGGACGGGCACGCTTGAAGATCTGAGGCCGTATTATTTGCCGGTGGCGCTCGAAGCGAAACCCGAAAAAAAAATTTATGTTCATGATCTGCCGATCGTCCTTGAGCCGGAAGGCCCGGGCGAGGTCTGGGTGCATTCGCCGGCGGCGGTTGAAAAAAACGCGGCCGGGCTGGGGCACCGCGAGTTGTCCCCGGACGGTGACGGGGTTTTGCGCCGTATCCGCCCGGTGATAAGCGCCGACGGGGAAAGTTTTCCTTTTCTTGCTATCCCCGCAGTCTCCGGGCACGGGTTAAAACAAATTCCTTTGGACGAACAAAAGAGGCTGATCGTGAATTGGCCGGGCCGTTGGCAGCAGGCTTATGACCGGGTTTCTTTTCAGGAATTGGTCCGTATTTTTCAGGCGCCCTCGGGAAGCTCTGCGGACCAACCGGCGCCGGAGAGATTTCGCGGAAAAATCTGTCTTGTCGGGGTTACGGCATCGGGTGCGGGGGGGAATACGGTTGTCGGCCCCCTGGAGCCGTCACTGCCGGAACCGGCGGTGCAGGCGGCCGTGCTCAACAGTTTTCTGACCGGCCGGTTTATCCGGCCGGTATCGCAATTTGTCCGTTTGCTCTGCCTCGTTGCCGTCGGGGTCCTGGCCGCGTTGTTATTTGCCTTTCAGCGGAATGTGATCGCGTTGCTGACCGGGCTCGGTTTGGGCGCGGTCTGGGTTGTCGTGTGTTTTGTGCTTTTTTCTGCCAAGGGCCTGTGGCTTGGGGCTTTTCATCCGCTGCTTTTGATTTCGGTCCTGTTTGTTTTTTCCGCGCTGTATTCGCACATGGTGTCGGGACAGGAACGCAAACGCCTCTTTAATCTTGCGACGCGCGACGGTCTGACGGGACTTTACGTCATCCGCCACTTCCGTGAAATCCTGAATCAGGCTGTGCGGCAGGCACACCGGCAGCGCGAGCCGCTTTCCGTGCTGCTGCTCGACATTGACAATTTCAAACCGATTAATGACACGTACGGCCATCCGTGCGGCGACATGGTGTTAAAAAAAGCGGCCGAAGCGGTTCAAAGCTGTGTGCGCTCAAACCGGTCCGTGCAGGATATTGATTTTGTCGCGCGCTACGGCGGGGAAGAGTTTATCGTCCTGCTCCGGCGCACGCGGCTGAGCGATGCGGCGGACCGCGCTGCCGAGCGTATCAGGAAAAAGATTGAAGAGACGGCTTTTCAATGGAACAATGTCGCGATTCCGGTGACGGTGAGTATCGGGGTTGCAGCCCTTCGTTTTCATGAGAGCGTCCCAGACCCGATGGTCCACCGGGCGGATGTGGCGCTCTACCAGGCGAAACGGAACGGCAAGAACCGGGTGTGCGCAGAAAAGTAACCGTTAATGGAGAGGCGGCGTTAGTTTCTTTTTTTAGACATCCCCGGCTGGTTTTTCATTAAACCAGCACGGGGAAGTACGAGGGCCAATGAAGCCCTCGTCATCCCCGAATGCTTGTGTCGGGGATCTGCGAAATTGTGGCTGCCCGCCTCAGCCTGAGGCTGATCCGCCTTTGGCGGAAAATACAGGCGGGTCCCTGCCTGCAGCAGGCAGGCGCCTCTGGCGGAGATTCCCGCCTGCGCGGGAATGTCTAGATATTGAAAGACTTATGGACTACGACTTAAATTAAAATTTAATGGAGAGGTGGCAGAGTGGTCCCTGTCCGCCGGTTTTTTGGCGGAGAATGCATGCGACGGAAATGCCGGTTCGCTGTAAAAAAGTTTTGAGGGGTCTGTTATAGGTTTTTGACATTAGGGCTCTATCATTTTCCTCTCCGTGCGGGTATTGTTGTTGCATTAAAAATGCTAAAAAATTGCAATTCATCGCGCGGTACGAAGCAGCCTGCGCTAAAGCAGCTTGAGTTTATTACCCTCACCCTACCCCTCTCCCGAAGGGAGAGGGTACTTTGATGATCCCTTCTCCCTTGGGGGAGAAGGTCAGGATGAGGGGATACTAAAAAGATTCGGGTTTTATGCAATGCTAATACCCGTCGGGAGCAGGGAAATTTGCAGAGCTCAAGTTAAAATTTAATGGAGAGGTGGCAGAGTGGTCGAATGCGACGGTCTCGAAAACCGTTATCCGCCTTAGGCGGATCGAGAGTTCGAATCTCTCCCTCTCCGTACTTTTTGCAATCGGCGCAGTGTAAATAGCCCCCGGAATATGGGTTCTGAAGATTAAAAGTTTTTAAACTTTTTTATTGACGGTTTAATGAAAATTTTGTAAGGTGTGGACACTTCGCATCAAAATCCGGAAGAATTATTCCTGCCATACCGGATTGCATGCAAAATAAGGAAGGAATCCTTGAGTTTCGCGAAGGGGTTTTTTTGTGAACTTATTTCAAATGTTTAAAAAGCTAACAACAAATAGCATTCTCAATTTATTTGTATTTTTTTTACCTCTCCTTGCAGCATTTTCGACCTGCTTATCCGCTTCCGAAATTGTAATTCCGCCCGAAATGGGCCGCGTGACCCGGCAGAGCGAAAATTTGCCGTCTGCCGGGCAGAAAACGCTGGTCCTGATTCAAGAGTCGCACTCTAACTATGAAGTACAAAAAGGGATTGCCGCAATTCTCGAGCATCTTATTTTAAAGCACAACCTGCGGCTCATTCTCGTCGAAGGGGGCTGGGGGGATGTGACGCTGTCGTCCCTGCGCGAACTGGCTGATGAAGCCGCGCGGCGGGAGGTGTCTGAGAAATACCTGCGCGAAGGGCTGATCTCCGGCGAAGAATACCTGAACGTGGTGAAGGATTATCCGATGGTGTTGTGGGGCGTTGAAGACCCCGCTCTTTACGGAAAGAACATGGAAGTTTTTCTGGCGGTCCAGGACCGGCAGGCGGAACTTCTGGCGGAATCCGGGAAACTAAAGGCTCTCATAGCCGGTCTTTATCCGGAAATTTACACTCCGGAATTGTTAGAGCTGCAAAAAAAAACCGATGCGTTTGACGCCGGGGAACTTCCGTTCATCGAATATGTGCGGGTGCTTGTTCAATTCTCCGGCCGGCCGGAGAATCTCGCGGGCTTTCCGCACTTGCAAAAAATTGCCGCCATGGCCGGTCTGGGCGGCACCTTCGATATCGAAAAAATTCAGTTTGAAAAGAACGCCTTGGTCCGCCGCCTCACGCAGACCATGACGCGGCCGGAATTTGAACGGCTGGCCTTGCCCGGTGAAACTGCCGATGCCGCATCCGAACAGGAGTATCTTGAGAAACTGACCGCCGCCGCAAAGCGCTATCTGGGGAAAGACTCCGTTTCCGGAAATCTGGAGGCCTATGCCCATGCGCTGGCCGTTATGCAGAAAACGGATCCGGAAGTGTTGTTCGGGGAATTGACGCGGCTGTGCGATGCTGTGGCGGCAAGTCTGATGCAAACGGGCGCGCAAAAAAATTTGTGGGCGCTGGCCGAAAAAGGCCGCACGCTCGAGAAACTTTTCGGGCTCAAACTGGTGCCGGCGGAATTTGAGGTCATAGAAAAGAATCCGGAAGATTTTCACATGGATCGGTGGCGGGAGCCGTTGGAAAATTTGTCGGAGGGGGAGGGCATTGTGTCATCCCCGGCTGGTTTTTCATTAAACCAGCACGGGGAAGTACGAGGGCCAATGAAGCCCTCGTCATCCCCGAATGCTTCTGTCGGGGATCCGGACTCTGGACTCCTGCTATCCGCCGGAGATGGATCCGTCCTTCGGCGGAAGATCCCCGGGGAAGACAAAAATAATGGACGCGAAAAAACAGGCGTGAACCGGCAGGCAAATAAAACCGGTCTGGACGCTGTTAATTTTGATTTACTCTCCGAATGGCTCCCGCGCTGCCTTGATTTTTACCGTTCCGCCCGTGAGCGTGAAGATGCCATAATCCGGCATGCGGCGGCGCAAATCGAAGCGGGCGGCAATGCCGTGACGGCCCTTATCGCGGGCGGTTTTCACACGCAAATATTCGAAAAAAAATTCAAAGAGCAAGGCCTTCATGTTGTTACCGTAACTCCGAAGTTTTCAGCCGGGGACTTGCAGGCCCAGCATGATTTTTATCTCAAGGTTTTAAAAACAAAATGGCAGGGCGCCGACACGGTTTCACCGAAACCCGCGGCGAATTTAAATCAAGGGAGGATTTAACTCTATGTTTTCAGCATTCGAAAAATCAACCGCGGTAAAGGCTGTCGCATTTCTTTGCATTTTTAATCTCATACACCCCATGCCGGGTTATAGCACGCGCCCTGTGACCACAACAAATGCGCCTGTGATATTTGATGACTTAACCTCGTCCCTTACGGAGGCTGGCGCCGTTCGTTCGGAGAGCCGTCAAAATCAACAGGACATCCGTTATGAGTTTGCGGTTCCTGCCGGACAGCACAAAGACCATTTCACGAATGCATTTCATACTTATCACATCGGAAATTTATTTGATAATCCGGTTGATATTATACCGGACGATGTCGTGAATGCCGTCAGAAAACGGCTGGAAGAGCATGCCGCAAATAAAAGAATCAAAGGGTTTTTTGTCCAGGATTTTGGGGCTGACACACTTGTCATTAATGTATCCCACAACTACGGACAAAAGAACGCCGCTGTGCACCGTGTTGGTTTAGATGCTTTTTTAGCCGGGTTAAGAAAAGCCCATGAGCTTGGTTTGATATCAGCAGACCCGGATAACATGACGCTGGATGAGATTATCAGTAAAACGGGGGTTCAAGGCGGCGAGGATCCCAAGGTTGAGCGGGGCGCTGAATCTGTCGGTATTTCAGGATTTATAGGTGCGGGAGTGGGTGCCGCTAACATCAAGGCTTATCATCAATATGCCGTGACGCACTCCACGCCCTTAATGACATTGACTGGAGCAAAAGCCCCCGGCTTCCGTTTCCGGGTAAAACGGACGGATGATATCGAAGCCGGCGATTTCGACGGGGATGAATGGGATTTTGAGGTCTCCAACGATATTCTCGAAGACAGGGTGGACGACGACGGTATCGATGTTGTTTCTTATCAAGGCAGAAATGAAACATTGCCTCTTTTGCTGCTTACCGGCATGCCGCACCGCTACCAATTAACAACTGTTTATCCGATAGAAGGCAGTGCTTTGACAGATCCGAGCGGTAAATCGCCGCAGTCGACGGAATTCCCGATTTTGAGTGTGATTTATCAGCCGGCTCATCCGGCTGAGGAAACGCACGCCAGCGATCCTTTCATGATTCACAGGCTTCAAAGCGGCGGGGATGCCGTTGGTACGGGCGGTTCTCTGACGCATTTTGTCAATGTGGTACCGGGAGGCGAAGATAACGAGCATTTCGTCGTTACTATGCCGGCCAGCTTAGAGCAAGCCCGGAAGGCGCCGCCAAAGGGGTTTGCATGGTCTGTCTATTTCGGTTATCAGTCCTTTAATGCGGGAGAGATTCCCGGTGTCGTTGACCATTTGGCGTTGAACCCGCAGGCCTATCAGTATTTTCAGCGAACAGCAAACTTCTTAGGAGAATATTTATCAAAAAATGACGCACAACCTTATTTGTCGCCGGTCGCGGCACAGAAAAGAGTCGCTCCCGTTAGAAAACAGCAAACGCCTTTTTTTATTCCGGCCCCGAAAGAAACGGAACTGGATCCCGCGTTGGCTTCTGTTGAAGAACGTATCCGTAATGGGGAGTTAGTGACATGGACGGAAGATAAAGCAGATATGGAGGGGGAATGGGGGCATACGTATACCTCGCCCGAAATCATTGCCATTTACCGGGCCGGGCTTATTGAGGCAGAAGAAAAAGGCCAGATCACGCATGGCAATACCCTCGGCTATACAACGCACCATGATGCCGGCGGCAACATCCTTCGTGTCGGTGACAATGAAATTGGCGGCGTGGGAGACGATGGGCATCTCATTATGCTTGGAGACAAGTCTCCGGCCGGTGTTGACGCCCACAAGCTTTCTTTCCTTAATTTTACGCGGGCTTACCTGTTTGCAACTGTTTACGGCCGCAAATGGTACGGTACCGGTCAGGATTTTCAGGGTTTTGATGCCAAGAAAGCTAAGGAGAACCCCTATTTTTACTCAGAATTGAGCGACAGATTTTTTGAGCTCCTTCGGCAAACAATGCCGTTGAAAGCGCTGAAAACCGGGATTGTAGATGAACTAGAAAGAAGATGGCGGAAGTGGCGAGATGAAGGAGTGAGCCAAGATAAACTTCTGGACCCTTTTAACGGAAATGTGTCCGAACAGGGCATGGGCTCAAGCCGGTATGCTTTTGATCCTAAAACCGAGCAAACAGTGGACATTCTTGCCGGCGATAAAATGGGTCCGGCGGCCAAGAATGAAATCATGAAGCACATGGTTCGTAATGCACAAAAGGCCGGTATTTTTGAAAGCGGCCTTGCGGTTGAAATCTGGGACGTCAAGGCCTTTGACGAAGAAGGTCTCGTTCCGGCACATATGATTCCGCAATCTGCCGAAGATCTCAAAAAACTGCATTTTGCCAAGGACCAACAGACAGACAGGGATTGGGTTCTTAATGAGGTGTATGCATCCGGAGCAGTAAGAGAGGATCTTTCGCCGGATGAAGTCGAACGGCTGCGTCGCGTCTTGACCGCAGCGCACTTTGTTCCGACGGAAAGAATTTTCCTGGATGCCGAAGCCGACGAAGCGGCGATCGGAGCCTACTTGGATGATTCCGACCGGTTTAACGTCAAGCATGTTTGGCTTAAAAAGGGCAAAGAATTCGACAAAGCAAATCCATTTCCTCACTTGGACAGACCGCTAACGGCTTCTTCCGTCACGCGGTTAGGGATTGTTGCCGGCGGTGAGTATGTCGGAAAGGACGATCCTGTCACGGTGGGGCATTCAAAACTTCTCCATTTTGCGCATGAGTTTATTAAAGATAATCCTGTGATCATCCAAGGAGATCGGAACGGATCGCATTGGGAGGACGCAATTCCAACGGAGCAAAAGCATGCGGTTGCGACTTCCAACAGTCATCCGATTCTGGTCGGACTGCGTTATCAGCTTGGAGACGGCGGAAAGAATCTGGTTGGGGTGACGGATCTTTATGCCGGAAGCGGGGATGAGACAAAACCCAATGAATGGGACAAGCGGCGGACGATGGGCTTTGACTTCAATGCTCTTTTCGATCTAGCCACGCTGGATCAGTTTCAACCGCATTTAACAAGCGTGGAAACGGTCGAGGGAACTTATGATCTCAAGGTACAGCACGATCGTTACACACGTTCTTCATCACCTTATTTGGTCAGAAATAAAAAAATTCGGCAGCCTGGCAGGTCTTATCCGGAACCGGTTGCCAATAGCTTAGGGGAGCTTTTTACTGCGGCGACGTCAGACCGAGCAGGTACAGCTTTGACAACGCAAGGTACAGTTGGCCGGCTTGACTTCAATGCTCCGTCAACCACGGAACAGCGTTCGGAAACGCGGACACAAGCCGCAGGAGTTGATGTTCTGGCGGAAGTCGTCACGATCGAAGCTCCGGCCCTTCAGGCGGACCTGGCGGCGGCCGTGCAGCAGGCAGTTTTTGCGCTTAATGCCGCCTTCAAATCAGAGCCGGGTCTGGCGTCGACGATTGCGAACGCGA